>QHZP01000106.1 GCA_003224715.1 Acidobacteriota bacterium
GACAAATTTCTTTTCCAAATTTGGTCCGACACAGATTCAGTACGGGAGGATCGGTGAGTTTCGGACGGTTCTCGAGAGCCGTGCAATCCGAAGTAGACGCTTCCAATTTTCCCCTCACGACACTAAGTTCTTCTCCTGAGTATAAGTAAATATAAGTTGTTATATTTCTTAATATAAGTTCACTATAAATTATTTAATACATTAATATATTATGTAAACCAACGCCACCACCTAAAAATATTATCAGACACATTGTCGACGCGACGACGCCCATCCTGCACCGATAAAGGGAGGCCTTCCTTTGGCCCGTTTCGAATCTTTCTTGACCTCTTGCGCCTGGATTGTCTACAATTCGCTTCAACGGTCTCTAATATTGGTCATTTCGCATGCGATTCCTGGGTCTAGAATTCGATGTTGTGACCACTACAATGTGTGACTATGTACCCTTCCGATAAGCCTCGGCTACGACTGCGGACCAAATTGATGCTGTTAACTGGGCTGCTAATCGCCTTGGTCATTCTGCTGGTCGTTACCCTAGTGAGCCGCAGTGTGCGCCGGTCCATTTTGGCGGAAACACAGAAACGGGGAGTCGCGACTGCCCAACTTCTGGGAGCCACCGTTCTTAATTATCTGAAGTTTTACTATTACCAGGGTATTCAGCAGAATGCGCACATAGCTAAGAAGGAAAACGATCTGGCGTACGTTATCGTTTATGACAAGGAGGGACTAACGGCAGCTCATACTGAGAATGATGGTCTTATTTTGCGGCCAGCCGCGGATCCAGAAGCTCTCGAGTCGATCAATGCAAAATCCGCTTTGTTTCGTGAAATCAACGTAATGAGAGCGAACTCCAACCGCCAGGAAAAAGTTTTTGATATCGCTGTTCCCGTGTACACTAAGGAAGCCCCTGGTAGATGGGGAACGATTCGCATCGGTATTTCCCCTGAAAATATGAATCAAGACCTGACAGCGATCAGAAAGCAAATCCTCCAAGTTGGATTGATTGCCTTAGTCTTCGGCGTTCTAGGGACAATGATCTTGGCAAATCGCATCAGCACGCCCATTTCGAAGCTTATGACTGGATCTCTGCGAGCTGCCGAAGGTGACCTGTCTCACCGTATAGAAATCAACTCCGGTGATGAACTGGAAGGGCTGGCTTATAGCTTTAATTATATGATGGACCAAATCAGGCGCCATCAGGAGGAACGAATCAAATCCGAGAAAATGGCAGCCGTAGGGTACATGGTAAACACCATCGTTCACGATTGCCGGACGCCCATCACCGTGATTAAAGGTTTCGCCTCGTTACTAAAAGACTTTCAAGTCTCGACGGAAGAAGGTAGGCAATGTCTGGATTTTATTAACTTCGAAGTGGAACGAATGGAGCGAATGCTGGAGGAAATCTTGCAATTTGCTTGCGACAAGAAGTCCCCCCTCACTCTGGAGGAGCATAACCTCGACGACTTTATCAGAGAATGCACGGTGGAAATCGGTGCGCTATTAAGAAATACTCGCATAAATTTCACTCAAGATCTGCAAGGTAATTCCTCCGTTAAGATAGATCGGGATAAGTTGCGACGAGCCATTCTCAATATCGCCGCCAACGCGAAGGAGGCTTTGAAAGGAAGAGGAGAGTTCAAATTGAGCACTCGTTTTAATCAATCGCATGCCCTGATTGAACTTTATGACAGTGGCGGTGGCATTCCGGAAAGCCTGCAAGCCAAAATTTTCGAACCCTTCTTTAGTCACGGAAAGTCGGGGGGATTTGGCCTGGGAATGTCAATCACAAGAAAGATTGTTGAGGACCATTCAGGCAAAATTTCGCTTGAAAGTGAAAAGGGCAAAGGAACAACTTTTACCATCCAAATTCCTTTATCTCGACCCGAAGGCGAAGCACGATCTATGGCCCATTTTAGTTAAGCCTAAGCACGGGGATGGTGTTGCCGGTAGATATTCTTCAAACGGTCTTTCAAAATATGCGTGTAAATTTGAGTCGTTGAAATATCGGCGTGCCCAAGCATCAATTGAACAGACCTCAAATCTGCTCCACGTTGAAGCAAATGAGTGGCGAAGGAATGCCGCAGAAGATGGGGTTTGATTTCAGTCCGGATCCCCGCCTGGCGGCCATAAGCTCTAAGGATCTTCCAGAACCCCTGCCTGGTTAGCATTTCACCTCTTCGATTGACGAAGACAACGCTTGAAATCCTATTCTTGAGAAGATGTGTCCGAGCTGATTTCAAATAGACTTCCAGAGATTGTAGAGCTGATCGCCCAAGCGGGACGACACGAACCTTGCTGCCTTTTCCTACGCAATTGAGGTAGCCCATATCCAGGGAAAGGTGTTCGAGGGCGATTGAAATTAATTCTGAAACCCGCAACCCCGTTGCATAAAGAACCTCCAACATGGCTTTGTCACGAATTCCGAGATCCGTCCTCACATCAGGCTGAGCCAATAACAAGTCTATTTCTTCAAAACTGAGCACTTTTGGTAATGACTTCCAGACTGCAGGGGATTCTATTTCTTGACATGGATTTTCTTTTAGGAGATTCTCGAAAACCAGGAACTGCAAGAAATCACGGACACTCACCAGGATGCGGGCTATGGAGCGAGGATCGAGTCCTTTGCTGTAGAGGGACTCCAGAAAATCCAAGATCACCTCACGGCTTATCCCCTTTAAGAGAATTCTTCGTTTTTCCAAATGGGTTTGCAGCTTGCGTAGATCGCGCCCATACGACTCAATTGTATTCTTAGCAAGTCCTTTTTCAAGTTTGATATAATTAATATAACTTAATATTTCACTTTGCATCACTTTACCAGGCAAAAACCGAGTGATCGCTAGGTTCCAAAGTTGGGGCTGTGGGATCAACAGTTGACATACTTTGATCGTTAATATAGCATAACCCGCTTGATTTTCTGACAGATAAATTCCGACCAGGTCATGAAACTTTCTGAAATAGCGAGAAAATTGGAATGCGAACTGGACGGAGACGGATCTATTGAGATTCATCGGGTCGTAGGGATAGAGGAAGCCAACTCAGGCGATCTTACTTTCCTCTCCAATCCCAAGTACTCAACTAAGCTAAGAAAAACTAAAGCCTCAGCAATTATTATCTCCAAGCAGGCGCCGCCTCTGGAGATCGGCACCTTACGAACCGAAAATCCTTATTTGGCTTTTGCGAAAGCCATCGAACTGTTCTACAACCAGCCCCAACCCACCACGGGCATTCATCCCACAGCTATCATTTCACCTTCAGCTCGGATTGGAAGTAATCCATCAATTGGAGCATTTGTTTTCATTGATGACGAGGTTGTTATTGGAGACAACGCCACTTTGTTTCCTCATGTTGTGCTTTATCGCGGCGTCAAGATAGGGAGCGGATTTTTGGCCCACACTCATGTCTCGGTCCGCGAGTACTGCGAAATCGGAAACAATGTGATTTTGCAAAATGGAGTGGTCATTGGAGCAGATGGTTTCGGATTTGCAAAAAGAGAAGATTTGTCTTATCACAAAATCATGCAGTCTGGAAGAGTGGTACTGGAGGACGAAGTGGAAGTACAGGCCAACTCTACGATCGACAGATCGGCAGTGGGGGAGACGCGGATCTGTAGAGGTAGCAAGATCGACAATTTGGTACAGGTGGGTCACGGGTCTCGGGTGGGAGAAAATACTCTATTGTGCTCCCAGGTTGGTTTGGCGGGGAGCACTCAGGTGGGAAAGAATGTGAGACTCACGGGCGAAGTCGGCGTCGCCGGACACTGCAAGATAGGAGACAATGTCATAGCCACAGCTCAGTCCGGGATTCCTTCTGATGTCGAACCGAGTAAAGTGGTCTCTGGTTATCCAGCCATAGAAAATAGGCTTTGGTTAAAATCCTCGGCTCTTTTTCCTAAGCTCCCTGAATTCAACAAATCCTTAAAAGATCTCCAACAAAAAGTGAACAGGCTGCTCACCTGACTAATGCCGCAGCAATTGCGCTTTCCCAGCCAGTTAAATTCCTGGTTCCCATCCTATGTCCCAAAGCACTCCTCAGCTTGCTAAGTCGGCGAGCCTCATAAGTCTCGCGACGTTATTAAGTCGGGTCCTGGGCTTGGTTCGTGAACAATTGATTGCCCACCTGTTTTCCAGAACCGCTACCGATGCATTTTATGTGGCATTTCGAATTCCGAATCTTCTACGCGATCTCTTTGCAGAAGGAGCAATGAGCTCGGCTTTTGTTCCCACTTTCACGGATTACCTGACTAAAAAAAACCGTCAAGAAGCCTGGACTCTGGCTTCGAGCGTAATGAACTTGCTTCTTCTGGTTTTAAGCCTCATTACACTTCTTGGCATTCTATGTTCCGGCGGAATCGTTAACATATTCGCCGGACATTTTCATTCAGTTCCTGGAAAATTTGAGTTAACGGTTTTGATGAGTCAAATCATGTTTCCGTTTCTTCCGCTGGTTGCATTGGCGGCGATAGTCATGGGAATCCTAAACTCTCATGGACGGTTCTTCATACCCGCTCTGGCGCCGGCCATGTTCAACATAGGCTCGCTATTGGTGGCGATCCTCCTATACTTCTGGTTGCCGAAAAATAATCTGGATCCAATACTCGGCATGGCCATCGGAACTCTTATCGGTGGTCTATTTCAACTATTAATTCAAGTCCCCCTACTATTCAAGGAAGGTTTCAGATACTCTTCGAGACTCAGCTTCAAGCATCCGGGTGTACGACGAATTCTTCTTTTGATGGGTCCGGGAACACTTGGACTGGCTGCCAACCAGATCAATATCTTTATAAACACTTGGTTGGCCACCGGACAGGAAGAAGGTGCTGTCTCCTGGCTGAATTATGCTTTTCGGCTCATGCAGTTCCCCATTGGTATTTTCGGAGTTGCGATTGCAACGGCAGCCTTACCCACGATTTCGGCCCACATTTCTAGAAATGAAACCGCGGAGCTCAGAAACACTATTTCCTCTTCCTTAAAAATGGTGTTTATGGTCAATGTCCCGGCTTCTCTAGGACTTGTTTTCCTAAGCACTCCCATCATCGCCTTGATTTACCAGCATGGTCGCTTTAAAGCCTCAGATACAAATTCTACAGCGAACGCTCTGATATCTTATTCCATCGGATTATTTGCTTATTCAGCTGTGAAGGTACTAGTTCCTGCCTTTTATGCCTTGGGACGGTCTCGAGTCCCGGTCACTATCAGCGCGGTTGCGGTAGGTCTGAACATTGTACTCAACCTTATCCTGATTAAACCGATGGGTTATCGGGGTCTGGCACTTGGAACGTCTGCTACGGCGATACTGAATTTTCTTCTTCTTTTTTACTGGCTGCAGAAGTATATCGGCTCGTTGAGACCCAATCTCTTGATTGTAAATTTCCTCAAGGTTTTGGCGGCTTCGTTGATCATGGGAATAAGCTGCTTCTACTTCCACCAATGGTTTTACCTGTTTTCACCCCATGACGCTGCTACCTGGAGAGCTTTGGTGCTCTTCTGTTCAATTGGAGTTGGTCTAATGGTCCTCTTCCTCTCTTGCAAAATACTAGGAATCCGCGAGCTCGATTCCGCTCTCAACCTGGTTAAGAAAAGATTAAGATAGTCTCAGCAAAATCTGACCCATATCAGCAAGTTTCGAATAGAGTTTGATGACCGGGCCAGAAACTGCCTGGAACCAATGATCCCGTGATAAACTCAAAATCGAAGAATTGTGGCGCCGCTACGTTGTCGTGCCAACGTGCCTTTGCTTCATCGGAAAAAGGGTGGCTTCCAGATCAAGTCTGAGACTGGTTTAATTGAATTGGGGACAAGATGATCCGGTGCACGGCCGGTTTGCGGGTTTAGATTTAGGGACGGATTCCTCATCTGCCATGATGTCTCGGTTTTTTCGTCGTAAAGAACTCATCCAGCATTCCTGGTTTGAGGTTGGAGAGGTGCGGTCACGCCACCGCCTACAAAATGAACGATCTCTATCTTATCACCGGCTGAGATGAGTTTCTTGTTCCAATTGTCCCTTTTCAGGATCTGTGAATTGCATTCTATGGCCAGACGCTGCGGCACCAGTCCAAGGAAGTTCACCAAATCGGCCACGGTGAAGCCATGCGGAATTGTTTTCTTTTCTCCATTCAAGAAAATCTCAATATCCAAGACAGGTTTTACTTTCTTCTGATCAAGTATTTGATTTCATCAACGCCGGGCCCGGCAGAAGCCTGGATAATTAAAGCAGCGCTCCCGACGGAATAGGATGGCAAGTTAAAATTCATGCGCAGGCTGCCATTCTTGTCGGTCTTGCCGGCATAAAGTCTCGGCGAAAACGTCGTTCCAATGATCTTCACAATGACTTGCGCGTTTTCAACCCTCGCTCGATTTTGACGGACTTGAACGTAAAGCTTCAAATCCACATGAGAGCCCCCAATAAACTCCTTTGAACCATCGACACAAATTTCGATCCCCTGCTCTGTTGACCCTGCTAGCTCACTGGCTTCAATCGCAAATTCAATTCGATTAGAGTTCTTTTCGAGTTGAGGCTGATGCCGGGAAGAGTCTCGGCCAATTTCAGGGACCGAAGCGGGCTTGGGTGCCACTACTTGTTTAGTCTTGGAGAATTCTTTTGTGTTGAATCTTGTTCCGGAAGTGTCCTTTTTTTGGCTAACCTTGGCAGCAGGACTCAAAGTGATAGTTTCAGATGCGCTTTCGACTCTTGTACCCTCAAACTTGAAGACAAAATTGCCGTCCACGTAGGCTCGCAGATTCAAGCCGATTTGAAATTGGCCCGTCTTAAGGGCGACGACGATTTGTCGGTGCTGGCATTCCAAGATCTTCTGCAGGATTGACTCGCTGAAAGCTTGGGATTCCAAAAAATCACGATAGTGTGTTCGGTGAGAATCGAGTATAGCGCCTTTTACGTAAATCAGAGATTCTATCAAAGGATTTTGGATACCCTTATCCTCTGTTTGAACGTGATAAACAGTCTCACCATATTTAACGTCGGTGTTAAATCCGGTAATCATAGGAAGAAAAAGGCACATTCAGAGCTTCTTTCCTATTGTGGGAACTCTGAATGAATCGAATGAATCGTCGACTGAATCGAAGCATACTAGTACACGCGCTCTACTTCGAGCAAGAAAAATATCTTGACAAGAATCCTGATGCTAGTTATGTTTGCCAAGCCTTTGGAGTCTATGGCGCATAATCAAGTGTTTAGTCTTTACTATTTTACTGTCACCGACAATCAATTACCTTTTCGATCTTACCCTCTGGTAACTTTATAATTGTGTCCTCCAAATTCAATTCAACAGACCTAGTCTAAACCGGAAAATTTCTTGGATTTGCTTGTGAAAAAGTTATCTTTGGTCGACTCGTAAACCATCCACATCTATATGGCTAAGCCTTCCATCTAAGGTTTCTCCTAATCCCGACAGAACATGGTTTCTCAATCCTTACTGGAGAAATTCGACAATCTATGTTCTAAATATCCCGTCAAACGATCTGCTCTGGTTCCCATCCTTCTTACTACTCAGGAAGAAGTAGGCTATCTCACGCCAGATTCGGTTCACTTTATTTCTGACTATTTGAAAATTCCTGAAGTCCAAGTCTACGAAGTCATCACATTCTATAGTATGCTGCGAACCAGGCCGGTGGGCAAGTACCACATCCAGGTTTGCACCAATATTTCCTGTCTGCTCCTGGGTGGAGAAGAAATCTTCGAACATATTTCAAGGAGATTGGCGATTAAGGAGGGTGAAACAACCCCGGACAATCTATTTTCTCTGGCGGAAGTGGAATGTCTGGGAGCCTGTTGCAACGCGCCTGCCATGCAAATTAACTACAAGTACCACGAGAACCTCTCCGTGAAAAAAGTGAATGAGATTCTGGATCAACTCAAGCGGGAAGGCTGATCAGAATTTATGGAACTCGCCATCTTCCTGGTCCTTTCCGTGATTAGTATAGCTTCCGCCTTAAGTATCTTGATCCAGCGGCACCCCATTTATTCGGCTTTGTCGTTGATTTTGACTTTCATGTCCCTGGCTGGAATTTATATTCAGATGCAGGCCGAGTTTATTGCTGTCATGCAGGTTGTGGTTTACACCGGAGCCATTATGGTTCTATTTGTTTTTGTGATTATGCTACTGAACGTGAAGGCCGAAGAAAGGGTGCCGAACAAGCTGATAGTCATGAAGTATTTTGGGATCCCTTTGACTCTCCTGTTGGTAACAGGTGTCGGAGTGAATATTTTCCAATCCTTTTCCGGCCAAGCTATCCGAGTTTCCGTCGCGTCGGCTCCAGGCTTGACCGGCAACACCCAATCGATTGGCAAGCTGCTCTATACCCAGTACGCGTTACCTTTTGAGGTCACTTCCATCTTGCTACTGGTCGCCATCATTGGTGCCATTCTGATGGCAAAGAAAGAATTGTGAGTCCCGATGATTCCGGTCAGCTATTACCTGCTTCTCAGTGCTGTTTTATTCGCGATAGGCGTTTTCGGAATTGTGATCAAACGGAACATGGTCACTATTTTCATGTGTATTGAACTTATGCTAAATGCGGTGAATCTCACTTTCGTGACGTTTGCTCGTTATCATTCGCTGCTTGACGGACAAGTCTTTGTTTTTTTTGTCATGGCCGTAGCTGCTGCAGAGGCAGCCGTGGGGTTAGGAATCATTGTCGCCTTGTTTCGAAATCGTCAGACCCTAAATGTAGATGAAGCCGATTTGATGAAGTGGTAATTCCATTCACCGACCTTGTCTCCTGTCATGACACCCTCACTTTCCACTCTTCTCCTTGCGATTGTTGCCCTCCCGTTAGCTGGAGCCATTGCTACCGGGTTATTCGGCAAGAGACTGCCCAATTCTCTGGTTGGCTTTATTGCTTGCGGAACAACCGGAGTTTCCTTCCTGTTGGCCTTAATCACCTTCAGCAAATTACTTCGCACGCCTCTGGAGCAAATCCACGACCTGAGTTTTAACTACTTTCGCTGGATTCAGGTCGATAACTTTGTGGCTAATTTTGGGTTCATGTTAGACCAGCTTACCGGCGTAATGCTGTTGGTTGTTACCGGAGTCGGCTTCCTCATTCACATCTACTCCACCGGTTACATGGCCTCTGAAGGCGGGTATTACAGGTTCTTCGCCTATCTCAACCTGTTCATGTTTTCAATGCTGATTCTCATTTTAGCCAACAACTTCCTGTTGATGTTTGTGGGATGGGAAGGAGTCGGGCTTTGCTCGTATCTACTGATTGGCTTTTATTTCTTGAAGAAGAGTGCTTGCGACGCAGGGAAGAAGGCATTCGTTGTGAATCGAGTGGGAGACTTTGGTTTCACCTTGGCATTGTTGCTTATATTCTGGACTTTCGGGACCATCGATTTTCGCGCCGTCTTTGCCCGGGCTGCTTCTTTCCCGGTCGAAGGGTTCGCGAGCGGCGGCACTCTAACGACAATTTGTATTCTCTTGTTCATTGGTGCAACTGGGAAATCGGCCCAATTGCCGCTCTATGTCTGGCTGCCGGATGCCATGGAGGGCCCCACGCCGGTCAGCGCTCTGATTCACGCCGCCACTATGGTGACGGCAGGAGTCTACATGGTGGCGCGCTGTAACGCCTTATTCGTGCTGGCCCCTAAGGCGATGATGCTGGTGGCCGTGGTGGGGGCGCTGACGGCGATTTTTGCCGCCTCCATTGGCTTGGTGCAAAACGATATCAAACGGGTATTGGCCTATTCAACGGTCAGCCAGTTAGGCTACATGTTCCTGGGTTGCGGGGTCGGAGCCTTTGCAGCCGGGATTTTTCACCTGATGACACACGCCTTCTTTAAGGCATTGTTGTTCTTGGGTTCAGGCAGTGTAATTCATGCCCTCAGCGGGGAGCAGGACCTACGCCGAATGGGGGGACTGAAGGAGAAAATTCCACTGACCTGGGGGACGATGCTGGTGGGGACGATAGCGATCGCGGGGTTTCCGCCGCTGGCAGGGTTTTTCAGCAAGGACGAGATTTTGTGGCAGGCTTACGCGAGTCCGCGGGGCCATTGGCTGCTCTGGTTGGTGGGAGTGGTGGGAGCGGGGATGACGTCGTTTTACATGTTTCGCATGATGTTTTTGACCTTTCATGGGCAATCGCGGATGGCGGCGGACGTAGAGCATCATGTCCATGAATCACCCCGGAGCATGACGGTGCCGCTTGTGGTACTGGCGGCTGGGTCGGTGGTGGCTGGCTGGGTAGGAATTCCCCATGTGATGGGACAGTATTTGGGACACCCGCCCAACGCGTTTGAGCGATTTCTGGAGCCAGTCTTTGAGCATCCTCTGAAGTCAGAGGCCGGACACGGGACAGAAGGGCTGGAGGGAGGATTGATGCTGGGATCGGTGGGTATTGGGCTGGTGGGCCTGCTGGTGGCCCGGACTTTTTATTTGAAGAATCCAGCCTTACCAGAAAAGCTCAAGACGCGTTTTCGAGCCCTCTATATCACGCTGCTCAACAAGTACTGGGTGGATGAGATTTATGATGACGTGATTATCAAGCCAGTCAAAATCATTTCCACGTACATACTTTGGAAGTTTCGCGGTGCCGGCGGAGTCTTTAGAAAACTCCAATCTGGCTATACGCGTTCTTACGCTGGCTGGATTTTGGTAGGCGCTGTTTTCATCATCGTCTACATTTCCTTTTCCTAATCACCTCAACAAATCCTGGGGATAACAGTTTGTGGAGAATTCCCTCTTAACCATCGTCACCTTTCTTCCTCTGGCCGGTGCCGTCCTTCTCCTGACCCTTCCAAAGGATAATTTCAAGCTAATTCGTGTACTGGCATTGGTTATTGCCACGACCACTTTTCTTCTGTCCCTGTTTCTTTTCTTTTACTTTGATGTCTTGACCCCCCGGATGCAGTTCGAACAACTCGCGACTTGGATTCCTAGCTTAGGAGCAAACTACCACGTCGGCATCGACGGAATAAGCCTCTTTTTGGTGCTACTCACCACCTTTCTCACTCCGATCACTGTCCTCTCTTCGTTTAATTCCGTCGACCGGCACGCAAAAGAATACTTCATTTGCATGCTCCTTCTGGAAACCGGAATGTTGGGTGTCTTTATAGCTCTGGATCTTTTCCTGTTTTACGTGTTCTGGGAGGTCATGTTAGTGCCCATGTATTTCCTGATTGGAGTCTGGGGAGGAGAGCGGAGAATTTATGCCGCCGTCAAGTTTTTTCTTTACACCATGGCGGGATCCGTTCTCATGCTAGTCGCGATCATCGCCCTTTATTTTTTCAATGGCGGAACGACATTTGACTTTTCCACAATCCTCTCCAACCTGCAAACCGGTAGGCTGACCCTAACCGCCACTGAGCAATCTTGGCTATTCCTGGCTTTCTTTGTCGCCTTTGCTATCAAGGTTCCACTCTTCCCTCTTCATACCTGGCTTCCCGACGCTCACGTAGAAGCGCCAACAGCGGGCTCGGTTATTCTGGCGGGGGTTCTTCTGAAAATGGGAACTTACGGAATGGTGAGGTTCTGCCTCCCATTGTTTCCTGAAGCGACTCTCGAGTGGGCACCTTGGGTCAATCTACTTGCGATTATCGGGATCATCTACGGCGCCCTGGTTGCAATGGTCCAACCCGATATCAAAAAGCTGGTGGCCTACTCCTCGGTAAGTCATTTAGGCTTTGTCGTGCTTGGAATCTTTTGCTTCAATCAGCAAGGCATAGAGGGGGCAATTTATCAAATGCTCAACCACGGCATCTCGACAGGGGCGCTATTCCTAATTGTGGGCATGATTTACGACCGCCGGCACACACGCCTGATCGAGGAATTCGGCGGACTTGCCACGCCTCTGCCGGTCTTCTCTACCTTCTTCATGATTGTCACCTTATCTTCCATGGGCTTACCGCTCCTGAATGGTTTTGTAGGAGAGTTTCTTATTCTGCTGGGTGCTTTCAAGGCCAATGTGACTTACACCGTGCTTGCAGCTTCCGGAATTATTTTGTCCGCAGTCTACATGCTTTGGATGTACCAACGTGTCGTGTTTGGTAAGGTCAAGCATGAACGAAACAAAGTTCTGCCAGATTTAAGTCTAAGAGAAAAATTGATCTTAGTCCCAATAACGCTCCTAATTATCTGGATGGGAGTTTATTCCCAATCTTTTTTGCGAAAAATGGATTCCTCAGTAAACGAACTCTTAAGAAGTTTTCAATCTACTGCTGTGGTTTTCAAGAAGTAAAAATCGGAAGGACAGGCGGCGCAACCTTGCCCGAAAACATTGCATTTGAAATTCAGCAGATTCTACCCGACGTAATTCTTTGCTTCTTCGGAGTTTTCATATTGTTGGCCGGTCCTTTTGTGGGCAAGGCAAAGCAATCATCTCTGGGAATCCTCGGGCTGGCAGGCATCGTCGCTGCTTCGCTTGCCACCGCGAATCTGGTCGGAAACGATGGAACCTATTTCACGGGAATGATTATTGTTGACCATTTCAGTATCTTCTTTCGTTTCACCTTCCTTCTAATCAGTGGCCTGACGATTTTGTCTTCGCTGGACTACCTTAGGAGACAGAATATAAATCTAAGTGAATACCACTCCCTCATTCTTTTTGCGACCGTTGGAATGAATCTGATGGCAGCCTCCAATGAACTGATCATGGTCTTTCTGGGCTTGGAAACCCTTTCCATCTCTTCCTATATCTTGCTGGGTGTGAAACGTACTGACCCGAAATCGAATGAGTCGGCTCTCAAATACTTCTTGTTGGGTTCCTTCTCGTCAGCCTTTCTACTCTATGGTATCGCTCTAGCTTACGGGGCAACTAAGACAACCAATCTAGAACTCATTGCCAAGCACATTCTTTCGGGCTCCGCAGACATGCGATTAGTCTATATAGCGATGGGATTGATGTTCGTAGGATTTGGCTTCAAGGTGGCCACTGCTCCCTTTCATGTTTGGACGCCTGATGTCTACGAGGGTGCCCCCACTCCGGTTACAGCATTTATGTCCGTCGGGCCTAAGGCAGCCGGGTTTGCCATTTTCTTCCGGGTCTTTTTGGTGGCGTTTCCTACCACTTATGAGAAATGGCTTGTCCTCGCATGGGCTTCAGCCGTGCTGACGATGACTCTGGGGAACGTGGTTGCCATCGTTCAGAATAATATTAAACGCATGCTGGCCTATTCCTCTATCGCCCACGCCGGGTATATTCTGGTAGCTTTTGTCTCGGGCAGAGATGACGGAGTTGCAGCCGTGCTATTTTATACTTTAGCTATGAACATCGGAGCCTTCACAATTGTCGCCCTCATAAGCAGAGAGAACGAGCAGAAGATAAGTATTGACGATTACGCGGGAATCGGTTTCAAACAGCCTCTGCTGGCCAGTAGTCTTTCGTTGTTTTTATTGTCACTGGCCGGTATTCCGCTTACTGCGGGGTTTGCGGGGAAGTTCTTTATCTTTCGAGCGGCTATTGAATCTCATTTTATTTGGCTGGCCGTAGTCGGCGTCATCAACAGTGTTGTCTCTGTCTATTACTATTTGCGGATTATCGTGATCATGTACATGAAGGAATTGCCTGAAGACTATGTGCCAGTCTCAATATCTCCGGGGGTTGCTGTGGTGTTATGGCTGGCCACATTCGGGATCTTGCAATTGGGGATTTACCCTGACTTTGTCATTTCCCTCGCCCGAGTCTCGGTACTTAACCACCACTAGAAGTAGCTGAACTCTTGGTGTGACATGTTGAGCTAGATTTGTGAAAGACTTGGTCAAAGGGACAAAACTATTTCAATTTCGATCTTAACATAATGTTTTACATTATAAATATATTATAAGTTACAGTAAAATAAAATACTTAATGTTGATTTAACATTATTAGGGGCAGAGGCTAAGGGAAACCGCTTGACAGTTTCCGGAATCGTTCACTATATTCAGCCCTGGGTAAGCAACTTTGAGGCACGGCCAATTCCTCAAAGATGAGTGCTCGCTGTCGAGAGTGAGCCTTTTTGATATCTTCCCTCGTATAAAATCCCTCATGACAGAGGCCGACGTAGCTCAGTTGGTAGAGCAGCCGATTCGTAATCGGCAGGTCAGCGGTTCAACTCCGCTCGTCGGCTCCATTAAAT
>QHZP01000107.1 GCA_003224715.1 Acidobacteriota bacterium
TCAAAGTGAAAATGAAAAATGATGGGAAAATCAAAGACCTCGACTTCCGTGTTTCAGTTCTGCCAACCCTCTATGGAGAAAAGGTGGTTCTGCGACTGTTAGACAAAGATAACCTGATGCTGGACATGACCAGGCTTGGGTTTGAGTCCGAGTCGCTGAAAAAGTTTGAGAGTGCAATTCTAAAACCCTATGGGATGGTTCTGGTCACTGGACCTACGGGAAGCGGGAAAACCAATACTCTCTATTCGTCGATCGCCCAATTGAACAAGATCGATACCAATGTCATGACAGCGGAAGATCCGGTGGAGTTCAATCTTCCAGGGATCAATCAAGTCCAAATGAAGGAACAAATCGGTCTGAATTTTGCCACTGCCTTGCGGGCTTTTTTGCGACAAGATCCCAATATCATTTTGGTAGGCGAGATTCGCGACTTTGAGACTGCTGAGATTGCCATTAAGGCGGCCTTGACGGGACACTTGGTGCTCAGCACCTTGCACACCAATGATGCTCCTTCCACAATTAGCCGGCTTATGAACATGGGCATTGAGCCTTTCTTAGTGGCCACCTCGGTCCATTTGATTTGTGCTCAGCGTTTGATTCGCCGAGTCTGTAAAGAATGCAAAGAGGAAACAAGCACTCCGGCCCAGACTTTGATTGATGCCGGATTCTCTCCCACTGAAGCAAAGAAGCTGAGCACTCATCGTGGGAAAGGATGTCCCACTTGCAATGGGACCGGATACAAGGGCCGCGTCGGATTATATGAGGTGATGGAAATCAATGATGACTTACGAGAACTTATCTTGATTGGCGCCTCCTCACTGGAATTGAAGAAGAAAGCTGTCGAGCATGGAATGCTTACACTCCGTGCCAGTGGCCTGCAGAAGCTGCGTGATGGGGTGACTACTCTTGAAGAAGTTCTTCGCGAGACAGTCAAATAAAAAACAAGGAAAGGAATGTGTAAATGGCAACCCTGTCTTTGAGTGAACTCTTAAAAAGGATGACAGAAATGGGGGCTTCCGACCTGCATCTGACTACTAATACGCCCCCCCAGGTGCGTGTGGACGGACATCTCAAGCCCTTGGCCGAATTCTCCCCGCTTACGGCGGCGGACACTAAGCAGTTGGCTTACAGCGTGCTGACAGATACTCAAAAGCATCGTTTTGAAGAGGAGTTGGAGATTGATTTTTCCTTTGGTATTAAGAGTATTTCTCGATTTCGAGGAAATATCTTCAATCAGCGAGGAGCTGTAGGAGCGGTCTTCCGGTCCATTCCTTACGAGATAAAAACGTTCGACGCATTGGTGCTTCCACCCGTCGTAAAAACTCTTTGTGATAAGCCGCGCGGCCTTGTCTTGGTCACCGGGCCGACGGGGAGCGGAAAATCGACAACCTTGGCGGCTATGCTCGACAAGATCAACATCGACCGCCATGATCACATTGTCACGATCGAGGACCCCATTGAGTTTCTCCACGGACATAAGGGTTGCTTGGTTAACCAGCGAGAGGTTCATGCCGATACCCGTTCGTTCGCCAATGCTTTAAGAGCGGCGTTACGCCAGGATCCTGATGTAGTCCTGATCGGTGAAATGCGGGATCTCGAGACCATCGAGTCAGCCTTGCGCATCGCCGAGACAGGGCATTTAACCTTTGGAACGCTGCATACCAACTCAGCCTCGTCGACGATTAACCGTGTCATTGATGTTTTTCCATCCCATCAGCAGTCTCAGATTCGCGCTCAGCTTTCCCTGGTCCTGGAAGGCATTCTTTGTCAGGCTCTCTTGCCCAAAGCTTCCGGATCAGGACGAGCCATGGCCATGGAAGTTCTTATACCCAATGCCGCTGTTCGAAACCTGATTCGGGAGGATAAGATTCATCAAATTTACTCGGCGATGCAGACCGGTCAAGAAAAATTTGGAATGCAGACCTTCAATCAGTCGCTGGCTTCGCTTTACTTCAGCAAGCAAATTACGCTGCAAACGGCGCTCGCCCGCTCCAGTAATCCTGAAGAGTTGCAGGATATGATCAATCGAGGATCCGGCACCATGCCGCAACGCACGCCCACTCCTGTGGGCGGCCGGAGTCCGAGATAACTTACAGTCCCTGAAATGAGGAGTTATTCATGCCGGTCTATTCTTTTCGTGGTAAGTCCAGGACAGGAACCGAAGTACGAGGTGAAAGGGAAGCTGACACCAAGCAGGCGCTGGTGGCGGCACTGCGTCGCGAACAGATCAACCCCCTCGTCATAAAGGAAAAAGGCAAAGAGTTCACCTTGCCAAGAATTGGCGGTAAGGTGAAGACGAAGGAACTGGCAATTTTTACACGCCAGTTCTCTGTCATGATTGACGCCGGTTTGCCTCTGGTTCAGTGTTTGGAAGCTTTGGCAGCGCAGCAGGAGAATAAGGTTTTTCAAAATGTCTTACAAGCCGTCAGAGCTGAAGTGGAGGGAGGGGCGACCTTGGCCTTCGCCATGCGGCAACATCCAAGAGTTTTTGATGATTTATACACGAATATGATCGCCGCGGGTGAAGCCGGTGGAATTCTCGATACCATCTTACAGCGGTTGTCTTCGTACATCGAGAAAGCGGTCAAGCTGAAACGGGCCGTCAAGTCCGCCATGGTCTATCCTGTGGTGGTCCTAACCATTGCCATTGGTGTCATCATATTGATTCTCTGGAAAGTCGTTCCGATCTTCTCCACTCTTTTTGCCAGCATGGATGTGAGTCTTCCTCTACCCACTCGAATAGTTATTGCGGGCAGTAATTTTGTCGGCCGCTACATCATCTTTATCCTGCCCGCCTTTTTCGTGATAGGGTACGCCTTTAAGAAATATTACCGAACCCGAAATGGAAGACGGGTGGTGGACCGACTCCTTCTTAAGGTTCCGGTGTTGGGCAGTGTTTTAAAAAAGATTGCTGTGGCTCGCTTTTCACGGACGCTCTCAACTTTGATTTCTAGCGGCGTTCCTATCCTCGAGGGATTGGAAATTACTGCCAAGACCGCGGGCAATTCCATTGTTGAAGAAGCCATCATGAAGACGCGCAATTCCATTGAGGAAGGAAAAACGATCGTGGAGCCGCTGCGTGATTCTGGGGTATTCCCGACCATGGTAACTCAGATGGTTGGAGTGGGCGAGCAAACAGGTGCATTGGACACGATGTTGACAAAGATTGCAGAATTTTTTGAAGATGAAGTAGATGCTGCCGTGGCAGACCTTTTGACTGCGATCGAACCCCTCATGATTTTGGTCCTGGGAGTTATTGTCGGCGGCATCGTGATCTCCATGTACCTGCCACTCTTCTCATTAATTTCTAAGTTATCAATGTAGCCTACCCGGCTCTCGGAGGCGCAAGGCGAAAGGAACAAGGCAAAGGAGTATTGGCCGTTCCTTGTGTTCGTTTCGTCTTTCCCCTCGCCCTTTCGTCAATATTGATCATGCCCAAACATATTAGAGATTGGCTTTCCTGGCTCATTAAGCTGAGGATTGTGGTGGTGACCACCTTGCTCGGTGTCTCTTTGGGTTTGGAATCGGTCTTCGTTCAAGACCAATCCCTAACGAGACTATTCCAAATTATCATCGCCAGCTACTTGGTCTCATTCATTCACTACGTCCTCCTTCGGTTTTCCAGTCGGTACGTCCTGCAGGCCTACGTTCAGACTTTTTGTGATCAGCTCATGATCTTTTCCATCATCTATGTCACGGGAGGGATTGATAGCTATTTCTCGTTCCTCTATCTGCTGTCAATCATCATGTCTAGCATTCTCCTTTATCGCAAGGGAGCACTTATCACAGCCACTGCCAGTTCGATGCTTACGGTAGCCCAATATCTCGTGATCCAGCAGGGATTGTTACCCTTGACCGCTTACGCTCCCATTGAAATCCGAAATGTTAAATTCATTATTGCAACCAACGTGTTCGCTTTTTATGCGGTAGCCTATCTCAGCAGCCAGCTGTCTGAAAGTCTCAGAAAGACCGGCAGCGAATTGGAAGACAGACAAGGCAAGCTGGCCAATCTTCAAGCTTTTAATGAGAACATCATTAACAGCATGCGAGGAGGTTTATGCACTACCAATCTGGATGGGTTTGTTACACTCCTTAACAAATCCGCCTGCGAAATTACAGGCTATAACCCGGAAAGAATTATCGGCGCCCATGTCAATAAGGTTTTTGGTTTTTCGGAGCACGAAAGGCAATCCGACAATTTGCCCTTCCGTTTCGAGAAGGGAATTATGAATGCCAACGGTGAGGAAATCTACCTGGGTTTCACTGTTTCACCCTTGCTGGTAGAGCATAACAGGCAAATTGGTTATGTCTATACCTTCCAGGATTTAACCGAGATAAGAAAGCTGGAACAACAAATTCGACAGAAAGACCGCATGGTAGCGATGGGTAGAATGGCTGCCGGCATTGCTCATGAGATTAGGAATCCTCTCACCGCAATCTCCGGCTCCTTTCACTTGTTAAAAACAGAACTAGCTTTAAACCCTGATCAGTTGAAACTAATGGAAAATATTTCTTTGGAGACCAAACGCTTGTACAAAATCATTACCGATTTTTTATCCTATGCCAAACCCATTGCGTTTTCGCCTGGTCGGGTTGATCTAAAACGATTAACCAGAGATACGGTCGACCTATTGAGAAACAGTCCTGAACTGACAGTGAGACATAAGATCGAGTATTCTTTCGATGCCAAAAACTCGTTGCATTGCCAAGCGGATCCGGATCTCATCAAACAGGTTTTTTGGAATCTTTGTAACAATGCTGTGAAAGCCATGCCGGGCGGAGGCACTCTATCTATTTCTTTAGAGAATACGCAACGGGGTGAAGTCGCTGTGAACTTTAGAGACACGGGTGGCGGATTGACAAAAGAGGAACAGGAAAGGATCTTCGAACCGTTTGAATCTTCCTTTAATGGTGGAACAGGTTTGGGATTGTCTATTGTTCTGCAGATTATAGAGGCGCACCATGGCTCGATTAAAGTCGCTTCGGCCAAAGGAGCCGGTACTACCTTTCAGATCACGCTTCCAAAAGAAATGTCACAGCCCGAGGTTGAAAAATGTCCAACCTGTTAATCGTTGATGACGAGCGTTCTCTCCGGGAAGTCTTGCAAATCGTGTTCAAGAAAGAGGGATACAAGGTCTCTGTCGCCAGCAGCTATCAAGAGGCTGTGGCGCAAGTCAAGGCAGCCGTGTATGACCTGGTTGTCTCCGATATCAAAATGAATGATGGCAACGGAATTGACCTATTAAAGGACATTAAAGCGGCTAATCCGGAAACCCTGGTTGTTATGATAACCGCCTACGCCACCACCGAAAATGCCATCCAAGCTCTCAAAATGGGTGCTGTGGATTATATTCTTAAGGATAACGAAAATTTTGTGGAGGAGATCAAAATCACGGTTGCCAAGTCACTTGAGTTCTCTCGTCTTCGACAAGAACACCGTCTTTTGAAACGGCAGTTTACTCAGCAAAATGCCATCCACAATATTGTTGGCTCCAGCCCCAAGATGAAAGAACTCTTTCAGGCGATTGAAACCGTTAGCGCCACTCAGAGCACGGTGCTCATTACCGGAGAGAGTGGAACAGGTAAAGAACTCGTAGCCAAAGCCATTCATCTTAATGGCAGCAGGAACGATCTCCCCTTTGTCTCCATTAATTGCGGGGCTTTTCCAGAGACCCTTCTGGAAAGCGAGCTTTTTGGCTACATGAAAGGGGCTTTTACCGGTGCTACCATCAATAAAAAGGGCCTGTTCGAAGTTGCAGACCGGGGAACAATCTTTCTTGATGAAATCGGAGAAATGAGTCTCCCTATGCAGGTGAAGTTACTCAGAGTCCTGCAAGAAAAAAAGTTTCGCAGGGTGGGAGGGACCGAGGAGATTCCTTTAGATGTCCGAATCATTGCGGCAACCAACAATGACCTGCAAAAACTAATGGCTGAGAGTAAATTCCGCGAAGATCTTTACTATCGAGTCAGTGTGATTCCTTTGGAAATCCCACCTTTGAGAGAACGGAAAGAAGATATTGCCTGTTTGGCCAATCATTTTTTGAGGAAATTTAACTTACAGATGGAGAGATCCATTCTGCGCATTAGCGAAGAAGCAATGCGTTCTTTGGAACAATATGATTGGCCTGGTAATGTCCGCGAACTGGAGAACACGATTGAGAGAGCGGTAGCATTTGAAACGACGGAAGAGATAAAAGTCGAGCGTCTTCCCCCCAAGATGAGTTGCTTGAATCCAAGCGAAATTGGCGGGTCTAGTAAGATTCCAAAAAATGGGATTGATCTGGAAAAGCACATTGAAGAGATTGAAAAGTCTTACATTGTGGAAGCTCTCCAGAAATGTGGAGGTGTTCAGACCCGGGCTGCTGAATTACTAAAAATGTCCTTCAGGTCTTTTCGATACTTTGTCAAGAAATATGATCTCCGCTAGGGTCACCTGCCAAAAGAGTTCAAGAATCGGTTCACTCGCCCACAAGCATTCTTGGCTCGGTAGATATTTCTAGGAAGATAGGTTAACTTCTGATATCATTCTAAATGTGTTGAAGCTGAATAACGCTATTGTGGCGCAAATTGGAGACCACAAATAACTCCATTTGTGGCTTTTCTTTTTTATGGAGGGAAGAATGGCAAAGAATTCTGGCAGCACCTTTGCAGCCAACGAACGGATCAATCATTCCATCTACGGATTAGGAACAATCAGTGAAATCAACGACTTGCATACGGTAATTGAGTTCGATCAAAACGGCCGAAAGAAGTTTGTGACCAGCATGGTCCAACTGGAACGGACTAGTGTCCCAGCTCCGGTGGTTCCCACACGAAGAACTCGGTCGAAAACCGCCAAGCCCAAGACAAAAGACAATTAGGCTCCTGATAGAACAGCATCAGACTTTCTTCAGACTTTCTAATGAACTCTAAAGGCCCTCAGTGAAGGGCCTTTTTTGTTGGATGGTTGTACCTAAATCCGGACAATTTTTCAAGGCTTGCGAAGATATCACTCGTTATCTGCCGCCTCTGCGGCCAACTGCCGTTTTTAGGTTGTAGTGAGTGAGGACTCTTACCTCACCTGGCCTGCCCAATGTAAACAGATCTGACCGGGTTTCGAACTTTCTTCCAGCAGCTTCCGTACTTATTTTAGAAGCGTGAATGGTGGTACAATCAAAATGATGGTTTGGAGTTCCCGCTAAAACGGCGGTAAGGAGGCACCATGAAAAAATGTCCCTATTGCGCGGAAGAGATTCAGGACGAAGCCATCAAATGCAAACATTGTGGGTCAAACCTGAAGGTTTCTCATTGGCGTGGGAAGAAGTTATATCGATCCCTGAGTGATCGCAAAGTGGCCGGTATCTGTGGTGGAATGGGAGAGTATCTTAGCTGTGATGCGACTTTGGTAAGGGTGGCCTGGGTCATAGGAACCGTTCTATCGGCCGGAATTGCAATCTTGGCTTATCTCGCGCTTATTTTTATCGTGCCCAACGAAGACGAGATTGAGCCCCGGACCAAAACTGTGAGCGTTTAGTAGCCCTTTTGAGAGGAAGGCATCCATGCCGTACGGCGGCATCACCCAGGATGGCTCTGGAAAGCCGAAGGAACCCCCCCTACGCCCCCCTTGCTAGGGGGGATTTTCAGGACAGCCATCCATGCCACTGGAGGTGGCGCCACAGGAAATGAAAATGAGTGATTCCCCCTTATTAAAAGGGGGCAAAGCCCTTAGGGCTTTGGGGGTTGTCTTGTTGGCGTCTGCCCGCGCTGGCTCACGGGACAACCCCCTGAAGCCTTCGGCTTCTCTCCCCCTTTGTTAAGGGGGATTTTCAGAGGACCAACCTCATGAAGATGTATGTGGGCGGTAAATGGCTAGAGAAAACCGACAAGCTTGAGGTATTGAATCCCTTTGATAACACCGTCATAGATACCGTTCCAAGAGCCTCCATGGATGATGTAGATCGTGCCCTTTCCACTGCTGCGGAAGGTGCCAAGGCGATAAGGAGAACCTCTGGCTATGATCGGTTTCTGATTTTGAAGAAGGCTGCCGAACTGCTCGAGCAATATAGCTCCGATTTGGCCAGAATCATTACCTTGGAAGAAGGAAAGATCATTAGTGAAGCTCGCTTTGAAGTCTCTCGGGCAGTGCAAACCCTGACTTTGTCTGCCGAAGAAGCCAAAAGGCTTTCGGGAGAAATGGTTCCCTTGGATGGAGCGCCCGGCGCCGGCAATCGAATGGGATTTACCCTGAGAATCCCCTGTGGTGTCGTTGTCGCTATTTCGCCCTTCAACTTCCCGCTCAACCTGGTTGCCCACAAAGTGGGTCCCGCCCTGGCGGCGGGTAATAGCGTGGTGATTAAACCCGCCACGGATACGCCTTTGTCTGCTTTGCGCCTGACCGAGATCCTTCTGGAGGCGGGCGTCCCACAGCCGGCGATCCAGTGTATTACGGGTTACGGGAGCGATGTTGGGGATGCACTTTGTTCTGATCCCCGCGTTCGCAAGATCACTTTTACCGGCAGTCGAGACGTGGGAGAACGCATTTGCCGGAAAGCCGGCCTCAAGAAAGTGACTATGGAGCTAGGTAGCAACTCACCACTGATCATCATGCCTGATGCTGACTTGGAAAAAGTCTCCCAAGCGATTGTTGCCACGGGTTACAGTAATGCAGGTCAGGTTTGCATCAGCACCCAGCGGGTTTTGGCCTTACGCCCGATTTATGAAGAGTTGATTAGCGCTTTGAGCCCTCAGGTAGAATCTATTAACACTGGCAATCCGCTGGATGAGAAAACCAAAATGGGACCCATGATTCGGGAAAAAGAAGCAATTAGAGTTCAGTCCTGGGTTGAGGAGGCGAAACAAGCAGGCGCCAAGGTACTAGTTGGCGGTGAACGCAAGGGCTCATTCTTTGCTCCAACTTTGATTGCGGATGTAAAACCCCAAATGCGGATTTCATGCGAAGAGCTTTTCGGACCGGCCGTAGCCGTAACTCCCACCGGTACCATTGAGGAGGCCATTTCACTGGCGAATGACACACACTATGGCCTTTCCGCCGGTATTTTTACTCAAAACTTGGACTGGGCCCTGAGATTTGCCCGAGAGGTAGATGCGGGAAATCTCCATATAAATTGGGGACCTCAGTGGAGAGCCGACTTGATGCCCTATGGAGGTTTGAAAGAAAGCGGGTTTGGTAAGGAAGGCCCTAAATATGCGGTTCAGGAAATGAGCGAACTTAAGATGGTCGTTCTTCACCTCAGTTAGATGTTGGTAGCGAGCGACCCCAGACCGCCGAGGCGTGCGGCTCTGTCAGTAACTCACCCCTCTCCCAGAGGGAAGGTGTGAAAAAATCGGGAGGGCGAGGCTCCCGCCGAGCCTCATGACGCAAGAACTTGGTCTGGCGATGGCTCGCCAGGAGCCTCGCCCTCCCGATCGCCGCTTTAGTGTTCTGAATAAGCCAGGAAAGGAGACACCTTGTCCTTAATTAGAGAATTGCTCGGTCTAGACCTCAACTCTTGTCTCCAGAGGGCTGAAAAATACGAGAAAACTGGGAAACTACGGATGGCCAGATTAGAGTTGGAAAACGCCCTCGAAATGGTCGGTCTGCGGGATGAAGCTCAAAGAAAGCAGATCAATGCGCTTTTAGACGGGATCTCACTCAGGGATCAGGAGGATGCAGAAGCTCAGGCCGAAGCAGCATTGAAAAACAGCGATCATCAAAAAGCAAGATACTACTTCAATGTCGCATTATCCAGGCTGGAAGAGGGCAGCTCTGAGTTTGATCGCATTAAGAGTAAGTTGGACTCCATTCCCAGGAGAATCGAAGAAGCTGAAAGCGAAGATGAACTGGAAACTATTCTTAGAGCTGATGTGGGAGTTAGCTTTTTGGATCGACAGAGAGCCTTAGAGTTCTGGAAGTCTGGGTTTCCACCTTACAAGGAGGAGTACTATTTCAATAAGGCGCTTACCTCCGATGTGATTCAAGCCCAAGCCGAAGAAGTAAGTAAGAATCCTGAGGATGCGGATGCTCACTTCAACTTTGGAGTGACACTGGCTCAATTAGGTTTGATCAAAAAGGCGTTGGAACAAATTCGTTTTTTTGTTTCCCTTAGACCTGAGGATCGGGATGGGCATTACTTCCTGGCGAACTTGCTGGCTGACCAGGGGTATGACGAAGAAGCCATTCGAGAATTTGAGAAGACTATTGCTCTCGATCCCGGTTTTGCAGAAGCCTACTTTTATTTAGCTGAGCATTATAGCCAGCTCAAAGATTTTGAACGCGCTGAAAAACTCTATCGGCACATTATCGAAAAGGAAAAAGGGAATGAGCTGGCGGAGGAATCACAAGTCAAATTAGAGGCTATCAGACAAGATATAAATTAGACGCTATCAGACAAGGTATACATCGACCGAAAGTTTAACCTCGTTTTGACTCAATCTCGGCCGCACCACCGAGGATGAAATATTCCCCTCCCGCGGAGGGGAGGTGTGAAAAAATTGGGAGAGCGAAGGCTCCCGCCGAGCCGTCGCCTAGCAAGTCCTGGCTCCATGAGGCTCGGCAGGAGCCACGCCCTCCCGACCCCGGCCCGTTTTGAATTTTTTCACACCTTCAGGGGCGCAGGGGTGGGTTGTGGCGAACCGGAGGAGTCACCCCGAAGGCTGAAGCCTTCTGTCCCTCCCCAGAGGGGATTTTCAGAGGAGAGAGGGGATTTTCAGGAGAGGAGAGCCGCTCATGCCGCTAGGCGGCACCACCAAGGATGAA
>QHZP01000612.1 GCA_003224715.1 Acidobacteriota bacterium
GCGAAACGACGTTGAGACATGGAATGGATAGGGCGTTTAAATCCCGGGGAGAGATGTGTTATAGTATTTTCGTTCGCGCCTGTGTCTACATAGTGCCGGCCGAATCCGCATCCGCAGAATCCGCATCCGCATAGGAAACGCGGCATTCTAACAATTTCAGCGGTTTTAGCATATCGAAAGATCGATAAGTTATTGGCGGGCGGCGGGGCGCCCGCGTCGTCTCCACCAGACCGGTGGACTATTTGAATTCAACTCTCTCTCCCTCCAGAAATTGTCAACCCCAAAATCTCTTCTGGTTTTTCTTTTGATTCTTTTCCATTTGGCCTGGCTTCATGGGGCTTCGGCAACCTGGGCCGCTGATTTTGTGATTTATCAAAAACAAGCTAAAAAGATCTTACCCAAAGTCGGCATTGAAAATCAGATTTATCTCCCGTTGATTGAATTCTTACAAATGTTGGATTTGCCTTATTCCGAGAGCATTTCCGCAGGATACGTGAACATTTCGGTCGGGAAAAGCACTATCAAGCTGACAAAGGATAAGGCCACAGTGCAGGTGAATGAAGCCAGTGTCGGACTACTTGCTCCTGTGGTGGTTGCCGCGAATCGTTGGTTGGTTTCTCCCGACTTCATAAGTAAGGTGCTTAATCGAGTCTTGCCCGAAAAAATTGTGATTGGCGGTTCCGGCAATCGTTTCTTGATAGGTCCCGGAAGTTTTAATCGATTCGAGGTCAAGGGGGTTGCAGGCCAGCAACGGAGTATAATTGTGATTCAAATGATGGCTCCGGCGGAGGTCCAGGCAAGAAGGGAAGAGTCCAAAGTAACTCTTGCCTTTGGCAATACACCCATCGATTCCTCCAAGGAAGATTATCAATACAAAGACGAGTTGGTAAATTCCATTATTTTTGAAGATTCTTCAACAGCTACTCAACTTGTGGTTCAATTAGCAGACAAAACTTTGCAGAGCAAGGTCACGCATCTCCCTTCGCAAAAAGTTTACCTGCTGGAGGTGACCCGACAAACCAGCGCGACATCGGGACCCGAGGGTGTCATTCCGCCCGCAGTTGCCGCGACGACAGCACAGAATCGAAGAAAGTGGCAGCACATAACTATAGATGCCGGTCACGGGGGCACCGATCGAGGGGCCTTGATCAAGGAAGGCCTTTTCGAAAAGGACGTGACTTTGGCTATTGCTAAAAGACTTCGCTGGGGTCTCCAGAGCGCTATGGGAATCGATATCGTGCTTACTCGCTTCACTGACCAGACTCTGTCCTTGGAAGAACGAGCTCAGGCGGCCAATTCCGCCCAGTCGGATCTGTTCTTGAGTATTCATGTCGGCAATTGGAGTCAGCCGCAGGAATCTGGCAGTTATGCCTATGTGAGCAAGCTTACTTCGCTTGAGGATTCTACATCCGAGAAAAAAGACGAAAGCGACAAAGTAGCCTCAATCCGTTTTGTTCCTTGGGAACAAGCTCAGCTGAGGTCTCTGGACTGGAGTACTCGCCTGGCTGAGATTCTTCAGGCGGAAATGAATCGAACCCTCAACGGCGGCAATTCCTCCCCGACTTTTCGCTATGCTCCCCTGAAACTTCTTTCTTCGTTGGCCATGCCCGCAGTTCTTTTGGAAATTGGTAACGCCAGTGAGCCTCAATTTAGAAACACGATTAGCGATCCTCAGTTCCAGAATTCCGTGGCCGCCACCATTCTGGCCGCGCTTGAGAAGTTTCGCCCTCTATACGAGAAGCCATAAATCATGCCCAGACATATCAGGTTAGGGTTGGTTTTTTTTGGACTGGTTTTGGTTCTGGGAATTTCCTACTATTACAATCTCCAAAAGCACATTAGCCGATTAGTCCGTCCTCCTCAGGAGCCTCCTCAACCTTATCTGATGGACAAGCCTGTTTTTTCGGAGACGGCCCCGCTGAAAAAAATCAAGATTTTTTTTCCTTCGAAAACCGAGGATGGCTTGCTGGAGCCGGAAGAAAGAGAGATTCACAGTTCAGATCAAGCTTCCGAAGCCAAACAGATTATTGCCGAGCTGATTTCCGGATCAAAGGAGGGGCGCGCTGCCGCTATCTCACCTGAGACAAAGTTGCGGGAAGTTTTTATTTCGGGGGAAACCCTGGCAGTCGTGGACTTGACGAAAGAAGCTTCCGTCAATCATCCGGGCGGATTGACTCAAGAGGTCTCATCGATCTATGCAATTGTCAATTCCCTTACCAGGAACTTACCTTCAATTGAGAGAGTCCAAATTTTGATTGAGGGTGCAGAAGCTGAGACCTTAGCCGGCCACATCGACTTGAGCCAGCCCTTGAGACAAGATCTCTCTATGACATCATTACATGAGACGACCTCGAAAGGAATCACGGAAGAAATAATAGATGATACTTTGCCAAAAGGGACGCCTGGAAAATGAGGAAAGACTAAAATTACAGTTTTTGAATGCAGCTTAGGTCACTGTCGAGGAGCTTTATGCGTATTGATGGAAGAAGAGCCAATCAGCTTCGGAAAGTGGAAATCCACCCCCATTTTATAAAAAATGCAGAAGGATCGGTCTTAATCACAATGGGGAACACCAGGGTAATCTGCACCGCCAGCATCGAGAATACAGTTCCCCCATTTCTCAAGGGGCAGCCTAAAGGGTGGGTAACCAGTGAATACTCCATGATTCCTCGAGCCACCCTAACAAGGACTGGCCGTGAATCTGCCAAAGGAAGACCCTCAGGAAGAACTCAAGAAATCCAGCGACTGATTGGCCGCGTTTTGAGAAGTATAACTCAGCTTGAAGAGTTAAGGGACCGGACGGTTTGGGTTGACTGCGACGTGATTGAAGCCGATGGCGGAACACGCACTGCTTCCATCACCGGTGCCTTCGTGGCGTTGGGACTCGGTTTCCAAAAATTGATCCAAGAGGGAGTTTTACATAAATTACCCCTCAAAGACTATGTTGCCGCCACCA
>QHZP01000108.1:0-17178 GCA_003224715.1 Acidobacteriota bacterium
TCGGGAATCCAGTGTAGCCGTGGACCGAGAAAAGAATGGATTGCGTGCCAGCTCAAAAGGCCGAGCCGAAATCGGGTAAGCCCCGGTCCTGAAAATATCCGTCGAATCCAGGGCGTTAATAGGCCGTCCGCTTCCGAGAGTCAGAATGGGTGCGAGCGTGACATGCTCCAGAGCATCCCGCAGCCACGGCGGAGCGCCTCTCCACTCTTCCACCGGCAACTCAAGCAGGGCGCTGGCGGCCAGCCGGTGAGCCTGGTGCTGGCGAGAATGCGCCCAGTCTTTCCGCATGTTGAAAGGATCAAGAGGTTGTTCATCGAAGTCGGAGGCGTCGTCCCAGCTTCGTCCCCCGTTGTAAGCCACCAGAAAAGACAGCTCTTTACTCATCCTGCGGTTCAGAGACACGGAGGCTCCGTTGTACTCTGATCGCGACGTTTGTTCGAGTTGATAGAGCGCCGGCAACGAGCCGGTGAGGTTCCGAACTCTGGGGAGATGGAAACCTCTTACCCGGCTGAATTCAGCGGTCAGCGTTGTGTCCTGACCTAGGCTGCGTTCTACACCTGCCGTGAATTTCAGGCTGTAAGTGGTGGGAAAGTCAGAATCCGGACGGTAGATTGAAGGTGAAACTCCTGGGATCGGTGCCGCCAGCGAGCCTCCCCTGGAAAGCCCGAAGGCTTGAGCTGCACCTTCGCCTGCCAAGTATTGTTCGAATCCTTGGAGCCCATTTTTCTGGACTGCATCGTTCAGGAAGGCCAGAGGATAGCGATCAAAAAACAACCCAGCTCCCGCCCGTAGAACCCAGGGAGCATTATTGCGCGGCCGCCAGGCCATGCCCAGACGGGGTGCCAGGTTTCGGTTGGAAGTGGAGAATCCCGCGGGCAAGAGTTGCTTGTCGTAGCGCAACCCGGCCTCAAGGGTTAGGCCGGGATGTGGCTGCCATCGATCCTGTAACCAAAAACCCAGAGGGATTGTCGTCAGGTGGGTTCTTGGATCACCGAAAGCTTGGATGAAAACATCGGGAGTGCCCCTGAGAAAATCCCCAAGGGTCGGAAAGACCAAGATGCCTCCAAAACGATTGGCCAATCGTGAGCTGAGGCGAACCCCATGAAAGCTGCTACCCAAGCTTAGCTGATGGCTCCCGGCGGTGAAATTGACTCCCTCCGCCGCCTCGTAATGATCTTCGGTTCGTGCCGAATCCAGTCGAAAGGATTGGCCGAGCGTGAGAACGCCCGGGATTTCGAGCATTGCTCCTTGTGCGTTTGGGCTGAGGTCAACAGTTCTTCTGGCGATCTGCACTCGCAAATCACTTACAAAATGCGGCGTGGGAACATAAATCCATCCTGCTACCCAGGAGTGATCTGTGGTCAAGCTGCTGCCGCGTGCGGAGCGGTCGGCAAAATTGTCTACTCCCTGTACATCATGAGAAATTCGGCTGTGTGAAAAGGCGTAGCGGGCCGAAAGGCTGTGAGCCGTGCCGACCTGGTGATTGGCTTTGAAGGAAAACTCGCTTTGGGCAGAGCCGGCAGGAAACAGTCCGCGCTCAACTGACCTGGTAGCCGAACCGGAATACTTCGGTTGCAACAGCGCGGCATTGATGGAATCGAGAAGATCTTCAGGCGTCTCGGACCACTCCTGGCTGGATTCCCATTCCTGTTCAAAGGCGGTGGAAAAGAAGGTGCGATCCTTTCGAATGGGTCCATTGATAGAGGTCCCGGGTTGGTATCGCCGGAAACGTGGTCTGGCGGGTGAAAGCGCTTCCGGGTTGCGCGCATTGAAAAGCTCATTTTGAGTAAAGAAGGTCCAGTCACCGTGCCAGGTATTGGTCCCTGACCGGGTAACCATATTCACCAGGCCGCCTGCCGCGCCCCCAAATTCTGCTCCGACGGCCGTTCCGGAGACACGAAACTCCTGGACCATCTCCAGTCCGACCGCCACCCGGTTTCCTCCCGTCGTTTCATCCCGATTGTCGACCCCGTCAATCGAAAGGCTGTTGTTCCGGCCTCGCAGTCCTCCAAAGCTAAAGCCGCTGTCGTTAGTGGCGTTGCGTACGCCAGCGGCTGACCTCTGACTATTGGAGCCACTCGACGGCACCACGGCTGGAGCCACCAGAACAAAGTTCAAGTAATTGCGATTCTGAGCTGGTGTCTCTTCGATTCGATCATAACCCAGGGCCACGCTGGAAGTGGTTGCCGAAGTCTCAAGCGCCTCCGGCTGCTCCTGGACATCCAGGCTTGTGACAACTTCCGCAGGCTTCATGACAATGTTCTGGACAACCGTCTGCCCAACCGAAACCAGAAAGGGTTTGACCAACACGGTGGTGAAACCCTGTTGTTCCAGGCGAAGAGAATATTTGCCAATAGCCAACGAACCAAAACGGAACTGGCCCGTTTCGTCACTCTCGGCCATGCGCACCGCGCCCGAATCCTGTTGCGTCGCGGTCACCCGAGCCCCCACAATGACAGCGCCCGTGGAGTCTCTGACGCTGCCTTGAATGGCCCCGGTTGGCAAGGGAGACTGGGCAACTGCTAACAGCTCGAGGAATATTGCAAAAAGGCATGCCCACGAAAACTTTGTCATGACTCCCAACACTGGCCCCCACCCCATGTCGGGTGCGCAGCCTTTCACGCACCTCACTCCGATCCATTTTGAAAAGGCGCACCCTACTCTTGTAGCATTCCCGTTCACTCCTTTGATTTCAAGAGATGGTCGTTCTCTTTCAGGAATTTTTGAATTTCTTCTGCAAAGGCTAAGAGTTTCGACCATTGCTCCTTATAGAGCGTGACAGGGAAACGGCCCAGGCCATAGACAGACAGTCCTCCCTTTTCGCTGACTTTGAGAGAAAGCTGGCCTGCTCTCCTACTTTTCAATGCCGTGTTTTCGGCTTCGAGCCGTGCCAGCTTGTGTTCAAGAGTTTCTTCCATAAGATCCCTCCTTGTGATTGACTTGCGTCAGGTCTGAACGGATGCAGCTCCATACTCCCGGCGTAAAGGTTTCATCTTAGATGAAAAGTTGAATTTGGGGAATGTTCTCCCTATGATGACGGCTAGCTTACGGATCATGACGGCTACCTTTCGCTGAATTCCATTTAGGCTAAGGAGAAGACATATGTTGCTCGGCAGGCTCAAGGCACTTCACGATCTGGCACCCCTGATTCTAAGACTCGTGCTGGGTCTTATTTTTATTGTCCATGGTCACCAGAAGCTCTTCGGCGAGATGGACAAGTTTATTGGTACGGTCACCGGCAGACTGGGAATGCCCATGTTTATGGCTTATGTGGCAGCCTTTTCAGAGTTTGGGGGTGGGATCCTTTTGGTCCTCGGACTGTTTACCCGCTGGGCTGCCTTGTTTATCTCGGGAGTGATGGTTGTTGCCATAACCAAAATCCATTGGCACCAAGGACTGGTAAAGGGTTACGAATTCCCACTCAGCCTTTTGGCTGGAGCCATCACGTTAATGATTCTAGGTGGCGGATGGATGTCGGTCGACAAGACGCTGGTTAAGAAGGAATGGTAGAAAGGGAGAGCTGGATCGGGCTGACGCCTTTGCGCGAGGCATTAGAGAATCTGACAGCGCGGCGTCTCTTGGAGTGCGTCGCCGTCGCTGAAAATATCCCGGCTCGAGGCCTCGTCGGCGGAGATGGGGTTGTGATACAAAACGGTCCGAAATTGTGGAACGCTCCCCCGGACTGCTACCCTATTGGCGACTGTATGCTGAATGTTGGGCCTGGTTTCATACTCTTGTTATTAGAAAGCAGTCAACTCGGTCATCCAGGAGCGTGTACCGTGGTTGAAGCCATTCCGTATACAAGTCTCCAAAGCGTGGTCCTGCAGGGAACTTGACAGAGCACAGAATTATGCTAATCTCTTTTCCAAGTGTCTGGTGCCACGATTGGTAAACTACCGTTACAGCAAACAACTATCAAAGAATTGAGTACTGAACTATTAAATTATGTGGAAATATGTTCCCTTCGCCTTCAAGAACTCGCTTCGTAACAAAAGGCGAACAATTTTGACCATTGCCAGCATCAGTATTTCCCTCTTTCTGCTGGGAATGCTGGTGGCCGTCTACCATGCCTTCTACTATCGCGAGGCTCCCCCCGAACAAGCTTTGCGTCTGGTGGTACGACACCGTGTGTCCCTTACATTTCCATTGCCTGAATACTACGAGCAACGCATCCGGCAGATTCAGGGGGTCCGTGAAGTCTGCCCCGTTTCCTGGTTTGGCGGGATTTACATCGACAGGCGTCCCGAACATTTCTTCGCCCGTTTCTCCGCCGACCCGGAAAGAATTTTCCTGGTGCATAGCGAATTTAAGATTGCCCCGGAACAGCTCAAGGCCTTTCAATCAGAGCGAACAGCCGCGGCGGTAGGCAAATCTCTGGCGGACAAGCTAAACCTCAAGCTAGGTCAGAAGATCACGATCAAAGGCGACATTTATCCGGTAGACGTGGAGTTGACCATCCGTGCCCTTTTTGAGAGTGACGTTAAGGGGAGCGACTATGTCATGTACTTCCATCGGAAATACCTGGAAGAATCGCTAGCCGCAGCGCGCCGAGGCACGGTGGGAACGTTTGGTGTTTTGGCCGACTCGCCGGAATCCATTCCTCGTATTGCCCGCGAAATAGACGAGATGTTCCACAATTCCGACAGTCAAACCAAAACCGAGTCGGAGCAAGCGTTCCAATTGAGTTTTTTGAGCATGTTAGGGAATGTGAAACTTTTCTTGCTCAGCATTTGCGGCGCCGTGGTATTCACCATCCTGCTGGTTTCAGGAAATACGATGGCAATGTCAGTGCGCGAACGAATCAAAGAAATTGGGGTGCTGAAAACGCTTGGCTTTACGACTAGTCAGGTGCTGCTGATGGTCATTGCGGAATCGGTGATTATAGCCCTGGCGGGTGGCATGCTCGGCTGCGGGCTGGCCTCCGGCGTGTGTCTTTTGCTAAGCGGAGCACAATTGCCTTTCATGCCGCTGGGTCTGCCTATGCCACCGGTGGTGCTGACGATAAGCCTGGCCGTGGCCTTCGCCATCGTGTTTTTCAGCTCCGTTGTTCCCGCGTTGAACGCCTCGCGCGTCCCCATTACCGAAGCGCTCCGACACATTGGCTAGCAGACATCTGTCGCCTTAACAAATCCCAAATCCCTTATGGCTATTCCTTTCTCTTACAACTTTCGCAATCTACGGGTTCGCAAAACAACCACGGTGATGACGGCCTTGGGCATTGCTTTGACCGTGGCGGTGCTGCTGGGCATCATGGCGATGGTGGTGGGACTAAATGTAGCTTTACAGGCCACTGGCCACCCTCTTCAGATGATTGTGGTAAGAAAAAACTCCAACTCGGAACTGGGAAGTCAGGTGGCTCGAGAAGCTCTCTTGAGTATTAAATATAAGGATGGAATTCAGAAATTCCCCAATGGGGAACCCATGGTTTCCGGCGAGATAGTGCGCGTGATCAATCTACCGCGCAAGAATAATCCGGAGGGAGCCAACGTGAACATACGTGGGTTGTCGCAACTGGGGATCGAGATGCGGCCAGGAATACGTTTGGCTGAGGGAAACTGGTTTGAACCGGGTCAGCGTGAAATCGTGGTTGGACAATCCATCGCCTTGCGTTATGTTAATGCGGCCTTGGGTGATACGCTCCGTTTTGGTAGAGGCGACTGGAAAATTGTAGGGGTTTTGGACGCCGGGAAAACGGCCTTTGATAATGAAATCTGGGGGGAACTGAACCAGATCGCTTCAGATTTTAATCAAAACGAGACTCTCTCTTCGGTATTGGTGCGTGCCACCGATCCCATTGCGTTAGAGGCTCTAAAGAATAGCATGGCCGATGATCAGCGGCTCTACCTGGACGCGAAATCGGAAGTCGAGTATTATTCGCAACTCACTTCATCCGCAGATCCTGTCAAGTTCCTGGGAGTTTTTGTCGCTATCATTATGGCAATCGGAAGCAGCTTTGCCGCTATGAACACCATGTATGCGGCGGTGGTGCGGCGGGCTCGGGAGATTGGCACGTTGCGAGTTCTGGGTTTTTCACGAGGCAGCATCCTGCTTTCATTTGTGGTTGAATCACTTTTGCTTTCCCTCTTGGGAGGATTGTTTGGAGTATTGCTGGTCATACCGCTCAACGGTCTGAAAAGCGGCATCGGCAATTTTGGCACGACCTTCAGTGAAATTGGTTTTGATTTTCGCATTACGCCGTTCATCGTCCTGGTGGGGATCGCGTTTGCGACGATTATGGGTATCTTTGGAGGTTTGCTTCCTGCTAGAACTGCGGCTAAGCAGGACATCTTGAATGCACTTAGAGAGTTGTAGGGACTATGCCTACGGAGACCAAGAATCTCGATCAGGATCTAAATAGTTTGCGCATCGACCGGAGCCGGCGGCGGGAGCCCGAAAGGCCCTCCAAATGGGCGACTCGATGGATTATAGCCGGTGTGGCGGTCTTTATTCTCTTGGGCGCTGCGGCGACACTGTTTCGGTTGACCAGCCAGGCTACCGAAGTGGAGACCTACCGGGTGACGGCCAAAGGCAGTCTTTCCGGTGATGATCCTGGTGTGATTCTAAATGCCGCCGGATACATCGTGGCCCATCACAAGATTCAGGTAACGCCCAAGGTGATGGGAAAGGTGGACTGGATAGGCGTGGAAAAAGGAGATTTTGTTAAGGAGAGTCAGGTGATCGTGCGCTTTGAGGACGCCGAATATCGTGCCCAGCTTGAGCAAGCCAACGGTAACCTGCAAACCCTGCTCGCCCAGTTGAAAGAATTGGAAAACGGGTCTCGTCCCGAAGAAATATCGCGCTCCAAGGCGGATCTGGAACAAGCTAAGGCGGATTTAGAAAATGCCCGGATCAACTTGGAACGGGTCCAAGGTCTGTTTCGGGAAAAAGTCGCCCCTCATCAAGATCTGGATAATGCTCAGGCCCGTTATGATGCCCAGAAAGCCAGAGTGGAGGCTTTGACAAAGTCTTACGAACTGGTGTTCATCGGTCCACGTCAGGAGCAGATTGAGGCCATGCGAGGCCGGGTCGGGCAAGCTCGCGGTGAAGTGGCCCTGCGGGAAACCTATTTGGATGCGACGATTATTCGTGCTCCTATCACCGGCACCATCCTGGAGCGAGCCGTCGAGAAGGGTGAGTTAGTGACAACCATGTTTGTGGGGGAGAGAGGCGCCAAGGGATACGTGGTTTCCATGGCGGATCTAAACGATCTCCAGGTCGAACTGGATATCAGTCAGGACGATTTTGCCAAGCTGTTTATGGGGCAAAAGGCCACCGTCACAACCGATGCTTTTCCAGATCGAAAATATGATGGCCAAATCGCCGAGATGTCTCCCGAAGCCAATCGACAGAAAGCGACGGTTCAAGTGAAGGTTCAAGTCCTCAAGCCCGATAATTATCTCCGTCCCGAAATGAATGCCCGGGCGGCTTTTCTGGCCAAAGAGATTCCCAAAGGAAAAGGTCAGACTGTCGTTCCGCCCCAGATCATCATTCCCGCGGCCGCGATTCGGGACAGTGGCGGCAAGAAATCCATTTTCATTGTTTTGGAGGGTAAGGCTACCGAGAAGTCGGTCAAGCTGGGGAACCCGACCTCGAAAGGGGTCGAGGTTGCTGACGGGCTGATTGGTGGCGAGGAGATTGTGGTTAATCCGCCGCCCAATTTGAAAAATGGGGATCGAGTTTTGGTGAAGCAGAAGCAGGGATAGCACAGAAAGGGGAAAGACCAAAGGAACAAGGCGAAAGGAAGCTGAAAGCTGAAGTCAATTATGGAAAATAATCTCGTTATCGAAACGGTTGATTTACACAAAGAGTACAAGCGCGACGAATTTCAAGTCATTGCCTTGCAGAATGCCAATCTTCAGATTCACAAGGGTGAATTTGTGGCCCTGATGGGGCCCTCGGGGTCTGGTAAATCGACCTTGCTCTACCTGATTGCGGCCATTGACCGGCCCAGCCAGGGTCGCGTTCGTGTGCTGGGTCAGGATCTACAGCAACTCAGCGACAAAGAGATTGCCCACTGGCGCAATGAACATGTTGGGTTTGTTTTCCAAACGTTTAACCTGATCCCGGTTCTGACGGCCAGAGAAAATGTGGAACTGCCACTGCTCCTCACCAATCTTAGCAAGAAGGAAAGGATCGAACACGCTGAAACGGCTCTTAAGCTGGTGGCCCTGAGCGATCGCATGACTCACTATCCGCGCCAGCTTTCGGGTGGCCAGGAACAACGGGTGGCCATTGCACGGGCCATCGTGACCGACCCGGCTTTGATTCTGGCCGACGAACCTACCGGCGACCTGGATGCCCATTCTGCCCAGGAAGTCCTGACCATTCTGACCAAGCTTAACCAAGAGCATGGCAAAACCGTTGTCATGGTGACTCACGACCCTCATGCCGCCCGCTACGCCAGCAAGATTCGCTATCTTGAAAAAGGGGAACTTCTACCGGAAGGAAGTCCTCCGCCCGCATAACCATCGTTGATTATCGATTGCGGATTGCAGATTAGTATCCTCGTTCCTGTTCCCGCTCTTGGTGCCTTGCTGGAGCTCTTTGCGCCCTTGGCGTCTTCGCTTCGATTGCGGGCCTGTTGCCCTGCCGTTTCGCTGTGTCTCTGCAGCTTTAATCCGCAACTTCCCTATGGCACGCTTGGACGCTATTTCAGTCTTACTGGTTGAGACTCAATCCTCTGCTAACATCGGTTCGGTAGCCAGGGCTATGAAGAATATGGGTCTGCGCCAGCTCACGTTGGTCGATTGTCAAACGGATTTAACCCAGGAGGCCTATCAACTGGCCTGTGGGGCCGACGATGTCTTAGACAACTGCCGGCGGTCAGATTCTCTAAGGGAGGCCCTTAACGGCTTTAGCTTAAGTGTAGGAACGAGTTCACGACGAGTTGATTGGATCCCTACTGCTTACAAACCGAAAGAGCTGGCGGAACAGCTGGCGGAACTGTCAGAGAAGCAGAAGATTGCTCTGGTGTTTGGTCCGGAACGAACAGGACTGACAAACGAACACTTGCAACATTGTCAGTGGCTGGTGACAATTCCTTCTAATCCAGAATTCGAGTCCATGAACCTGGCACAAGCGGTGGCGATTGTCTCTTATGAAATCTTCCAGCGTTTGGTTAATGTGTCCTTGGGAAGGGCCATGGAAATGGCGCGTCTGGACCAGGTGGAGGGATTTTTCGAACATCTACAAGACTGCCTGGCAGAAATCGGGTTCCTTAACGAGCAAAATCCTTCGAAGATAATGTTGACCCTGAGACAAATTCTCGGCCGAGCCTCTTTGGAGGAGCGCGATGTAAGCATTCTCAGGGGGATTCTCAGGCAATGGAGCTGGTATGTCGGAAAGATCCGAAGGGAAAGGCAATCAAGACTCCGTCAAAATTATTGACCACTTCAAAACTGCAGGAAAGCAGAAGAGAGAGTGCGAATGATGTTGCTGGTATCGAGCGCTGGCTAGCCTGCGCCGTGGAAGATCAGCTGCCCTGCCGACGCTCAAATCCGCCATAGCTCTGGCCCCTGGAATTGCTTTTGGTAAATTCTCGTCCCTTGTTCTCCCTCGCCTTGGCTTCACTGACTACCAAGTTGCGTCCCTTGAAGAGAAATCCGTTCAGACGCTTGATTTCCCTTGCCAACTCTTCTTGCGAGGAAACTTCAACAAAAGCAAAACCGCGCGACCGCCCGGTATTGAAATCGGTGATGATTTTGGCGCTTTCGACTTTGCTGCCCTCGCTAGCGAACAGCGCTTCTAATTCCTGTTCTGAAGCCTGATAGGAGAGATTCCCAACATAGATTCGATAAGGCATAGAGTTCCTTTAGCTCTGATGAGCTGCCCCAAAATTAGAAAAGTGACTCGACTATGGGTAAGCAACGTCATGTTCCTGTCGTAGTGGCTGCCTCGACCGGACCGGCCGTGAATTCTTGGTGAAATTGCGGAGAGCGAAAAGGCGGAACGGATGGTGACTTTTCTTTGAAGCAAGTTCTTCGCCTCAAAGCAGGCGGAAACGGAAGCCAACCGAAATCCCTTCAATCCCCCCAAGGTATTCGAAACCCGGTTAGATGAAGCTCAACTTAAAGCTCACATGGCTTAAAGATTCGTACCACAAGAAAGTAAATCATTAGAATTTGTTGGAGACACTATCCTAAACCTTTTCGGTTGTCAAAGAATATTTTGCAAAGCCGGTGGCGTCGCAGGGCTTGGCGGTGAGATTCTCCTCCAGTTCAGGCCTTACTTAAGACCGGCTAATCTGGCAGCTTACTATTGAAATCAGGATTATCAATTTTACATTCAAGCGCAAACCCATTATACTTTTTTGTTTTGATGTAGGCCGAATTGCCGGTTGGGTGGGCCTTACGGCCTGATTCGAATCAGAAGGTAGCGAGCAACCTCAGACCGCCAAGGGTCGGGTCTCCTCAAGCAGCTGACCCCTCACCCGGCCTGGTGAACGCTTATCAAGCGTTCACCCCTCTCCCGAGGGGAGAGGCATGGGAGCTTTGAGAAAGCTCCCTGGGTGAGGGGACGGCAGGTTAACAAAACTTGAACAAAGTTTGACCTTCGTCGCCACCAAGTAATCCTAGAGTCGATCTCGCAAGTTTAAGGAGTGAACATGAAACTGGCCAAACGAGTGAGCCATCTCACCAGTTCCACTTCAGTGTTGGAGAACCTGATTTTAATACGCCGAACAACATCAAGCTAAAGGGGCATGAAGCCATCGATAAGAACTTTACGCGATACACAGCAGCGGCCGGCATTAAGGATTTGCGGGAAGCCGTGGCCCTCAAATACAAAAACCAGTACAACGTGAATTATTCCCCGCAGGAAGTGGTCATTTCCTGCGGGGCCAAGCATACCCTTTTTAATCTCGCGTTTGTCCTGTTTGAGGAAGGTGACGAAGTGTTGCTGCCCGTTCCTTATTGGGTGACGTTTCCAGAGCAATTGAAAATGGTCGGTGCCACTCCGGTGGAGGTCGACACCCACGAAAATGATCACTTCATTCTGCGTGCCTCTGCTCTGCGGGAAAAGATAACCCCTCGCACCAAGGCCATTATTGTGAATACACCTAACAATCCGACGGGCGCTGTGATTCCTCCTGAGGAAGTCGAGAGAATCGTGGATTTGGCTCTGGCGCATAATCTCTTCATTATTTTTGACGAATGCTATGAGTATTTTGTTTTCGATGGGAACGAGCATGCGTCCCTTGCTCGCTTTGCTTCCAAAGCCAGACATCTATCAATACTGGTCAACACCGCCTCGAAGACTTACGCCATGACGGGTTGGCGTATCGGTTATCTGGTCGCCCCTCAAGAGATTGTCAAGGCCATTAATGATTTGCAGAGTCATAGCGCCAATCCGGCGTCCATTTCACAAAAAGCAGCAGTAGAATCGATTCTAGGTGCGCAGGATTCGGTGAAAATCATGATCTCGGAATACGAAAAACGCCGAAAGTTCGTGGTGAAGCGGCTTAACTCGATCAACGGCTTGACCTGCTCCAGTCCCGGTGGAGCGTTCTACGCGTTTCCCAATGTGACCCGATTCCTGAAGGGTTCAGGAGTCACTGATTCTTTGGAGTTCTCCAGAGTCCTGCTGCGCCAGGCGGGTGTGGCGGTCGTTCCCGGTTCGGCCTTTGGCAAAGACGGGCACGTTCGGATTTCCTTCGCCACAAGCATGGAGAACCTGGAAAAAGGCTTAGACCGCATGGAGAAGGCCCTGGCCCAGATCTAAAGTAGAAAGGAGAAAGACAGAGGTAACAAGGACGCAAGAAGTGCCATGGAGAGCAATTGCTTTTTAGGAGGGGCTCCCTGCCTGGTGCGGCTGGGCGGGCAGTCAAGTTTCCAGGAAACCACCACCTCATCCCGAAGGTATGAAAAAATTGAGTTGTAACGTAGATCTGAGCAGCCTTACCCATGAAGGCTTATCACCCAAGTTATGCACAGGCGAGCGATCCCCTCACCCCCGATGGGGGCGAGGGAGAACCACTAATACCTACTCCCTCGCCCCCACCGGGGGAGAGGGTGGCCACAGGCCGGGTGAGGGGGCTGTTGCTGACAGCGAGGGGTTTAAGAGTTCCATTCCTTGGTTGGGTGCATAAGTTGGGTGTCAAGCCTTCATCGTCTGTCCCACTGGGGGCGAGGGCGAACGCTTGAGAAGCCTTTACAAGCGAGGGTGGTCGCGGAGGCCGGGTGAGGGGTCTCCGCCATATGAGGTTGCTCGCCTTGTTCCTTTCGGCTTTCTCGGTATTTTATGACCTGGTTTAAAGAAAAGGTGTTCGTTTCGTCCGGGGCCAAGCAGCTCTTGGGCGAAATTGTTCGAGTCCTTCAGGAGCTGTTTAATTATCCGCACTGCGCCATTCTGCTGGCAGACAGCTCACAAGAGCTACTCTATGTGGTTTCCTCCAGCGGCTATCGCAAGCGAGTGTTGCACAATTTTCGGATTACCATTGGTAAAGAGGGGATTACTGGATGGGTTGCCAAACACAAAAAACCTCTCTACGTGCCGGATGTTCGCAAGGATCCTCGATACATTGAAGGAGTGGCGCACGGCCGCTCGGAGATTGCCGTTCCTTTGCTTATTGGGAAGAAACTCATTGGCGTCTTGGATGTAGAGAGCCAGAAGCTGGGTGCTTTTACCCGGAGAGACTTGAAGATCCTCTCTCTGTTTGCAACCCAGGCGGCCGTGGCGATCCAAAATGCGCAACTTTACGAGCAGGAGCGGAAGAAGTCAGCCCAGCTTCGTCTTATCAACGACGTGAACAAAAAGATGGCCACAACCCTGGACCGGGACAAGCTGCTACCGGTTTTGGTGAAATCGATTCAGAAGAATTTTGACTATCACCACGTCATGATTTTGCTCAAAGAGACCGCAGATGAACTTGTGATGAAAGCCCAGGCGGGCCGGTTCTCTTCCATTATGTTAGTGGGATATCGACAGAAAATAGGGGAAGGCATCATAGGCGCTGTGGCCAAAACCGGCCGGACCATCCTGGCCAACGACGTCTTCAGGGATTCCCGTTACTCCAGGGTTCACAAATACACCCGGGCAGAACTTTGCGTTCCTATCAAAATGGGCAAACAACTAATTGGGATCATTAATGTTGAGTCCGACCAATTACATGCCTTCGACCAATTTGATCAGGAGATACTGGAGACCATTGCGGACCAACTGGCCAATGTCATTAAGAATGCCAAGGTATATCAAGAGTGTAAACAGGCCAAAGATTATTTGCAGAAGCTCATCGAAAGTTCCAGCGACGCCATCACAACGGCTGATAATCTAGGACGCCTGATTTTTTGGAGCAAGGGTGCGGAGGAAATCTTTGGTTACAAAGCCAAGGAAGTGCTGGGCAAGTCGGCCACTTCATTTTACGCCAGGGGAAGAGAAGAGGCCAGGCGGATCATGTGGCAATTGCTGAAAAAGGGAAAGCTAAAGAATATTGAAGTGGAATACCTGGGGAAAAACCGGAAGAAGATCTTTGCCAGCCTTTCGGCGTCTTTGGTCAGAGACGAGCGTGGCGCCGTCTCCGGCTCTCTCGGAATTATTCGGGACATTACTGAGTACAAGGTTCTAAGTCAACAGCTCCTCCAATCCGAGCGGCTGGCTACCATCGGACAGCTTTCCACCCAGATTGCCCACGAAATTATGAACCCGTTGTCCTCGATCAAGATGAACATTCGCATCCTTTCCAAACGGGAGGGGCTTTCAGCCAACGACCAACGCCGCTTACAGATCGCCAATTTTGAGATTGAACACCTGGAAAAGATTCTACAGAACATTTTCGACTACTCCAAATCGCTTCAGCTCAATTTCTCTCGGGAAAATCTTAACGAAATCCTCGACAAATCTCTTCTCATGGTGCAAGACCGATTGGAAGAAAAGCAAGTAATGGTGACGAAGAAATACGATCCCGGCTTGCCTCCCGTTTCGTTGGACCTGGTGCGGATGATGCAAGTTTTTACTAATCTCTATCTCAACGCGGTTCAAGCCATGGAGCAAAAAGGCAAGCTCAAGGTCACGACGGGGCAGGCACAGATTAATGGAACTGCCTTTCTCAAAGTTTCTATAAGCGACAACGGACCCGGCATCCCGGCGTTGCATCGTGTGGCCATTTTCGATCCATTTTATACGACCAAAAGTGATGGGACGGGATTAGGCTTGACGATCGTGAAGAAAATAGTGGAACAGCACAGAGGTAAGATCGAACTCGACAGCCGGGTAGGACAATATACGAAGTTCAACATTCTGTTGCCGGTGAAAAGGGGAAGAATGACACAGGGAACGTGATACGTGATGCGTGAAACGTGACAGGTGAAACGTGACGCGTGAAACGTGAGCCCGCAAGATTTTGTTTTCACGTTTCACGCATCACGTGTCACGTATCCTACTTTGTTATGCACAAGATTCTGGTTATTGATGACGACAAATCCATTTGTGAATCGTTGAGCCTTTATCTCAGTGAGGAGGGATTCTCCGTGGGGGTCGCTTATTCGGCCCAGGAAGGTTTGCGAAAGAGTCAGGTTGAAACGTGGGATGTGATCATACTGGATATCCTGCTTTCAGACGCAGACGGCTTGGATGTTTTGAGCGCGATCAAAGAAAGAGATCCAGACACCAGCGTGATCATGATCACTGCTTTTCACGATATGCCCACCACTGTCAGGGCGATGAAGTTGGGAGCGGTCGAGTACATTCATAAGCCCCTGGAAATTGATGAGCTTCAGGCCGCCATTGATCGTGTGCTTAAACGGAAAGCGGCCGGAGGACGTAAGGGGCAGAGCACGGTTCCGCTGTCTTTGAACTTTCGTGAGCACGACATTATCGGCAAAAGCAAGGCGATGAAGGAGATCTTCAAAACCATTGGCATCGTCTCACAGAGTAAGACAACGGTTCTGATTGAAGGAGAGAGCGGAACGGGAAAGGAACTGGTGGCCCAAGCTATCCATGAGCATACCGACAAAACCAAACCTTTTATCTCCATCAATTGCTCAGCCATTGTCGAAACGCTGTTGGAAAGCGAACTCTTTGGGCATGAGAAAGGAGCCTTTACCGGCGCAGCCTACCGGCAGTTAGGAAAGTTCGAGCTGGCGGACTCTGGGACGCTTTTCTTGGATGAAATTGGAGACATGTCGCTCAACATGCAGGTCAAACTCCTGCGGGTTATACAGGAGCGTGAGTTTGAACGAGTTGGCGGAAAGGAAAAAATTAAGACAGATGTCCGCATCATTGCGGCCACCAATAAATCCTTGAAAGAGCTGATAGCACAAGGTTCCTTTCGAGAAGATCTTTACTACCGGCTCAATGTGATTCAAATTGATGTCCCACCTCTGCGGGAGCGTCGGGAGGACATTCCCTTACTGGTAGATTATCTCATCCACAAATTGAATCGAGAGCTCAATAAAAGAATCAGCCGGATCCAGTCGCGAGCCTTGCAATCGCTGGTTAGCCGCGACTGGCCGGGGAATATACGGCAGCTTGAAAATGTCTTAAGGCGGGCGGTGGTACATTCCCATGGAGAAGTTTTGCTGGAAGAAAGCTTGGCTGAATCGGTCGGAGACATTTTGAAATCGGATACCGATCCGGCTTCTTCGCCAATAAAATTGCTTGACGAAGTCGAAAAAGAACATATTCTCAATGCTCTCAAATTTGCTCAGGGTAACCGTGGCAAGGTGTGCGAGCTGCTCGGAATTTCCCGCCCTACCCTGCAACGGAAAATTAGAAAGTACGACATTGAAGTGTGACCGAGTTTTCTGTACTCAGTACGCAGTACTGAGTACTGAGTACTGAGTACTGCGTAAGGATGAAGAGGCACTCGTGGAAAATCGTCTGCCATTGAAGAAAAGATACAGAGTAGGACTGCTAGGCGCTGGCACCGTTGGCGGAGGGCTTATCAGGCTTCTTCATGAGTAGCTCTCGCATCATCAACTCCCGGTGGAGATCAAGAAGGTGGGAGTGCGAAATCCTTCAAAAACAAGAAGCTTTAATCTTCCAGGGGCTTTGTTATCCGATGATTTAGAGAGTATCGTGGAAGACAAGACCATTGACATTTTGGTTGAAGCCATGGGCGGGCTGGAACCAGCCAGGACCTACATCGAAAAAGCGCTCCTGGCGGGCAAGCATGTAGTCACGGCTAATAAATACGTCGTTTCCGAACATGGCGATTACTTACAGCGGTTAGCCGAATCGAAAGGTAAGCAGTTCCTCTATGAAGCCAGTGTAGCCGGCTCCATCCCCGTTATTGAGATTCTAAGAGAAGAGGTCATCCCCGACAGGATCCATGCGATTTATGCTATCTTGAATGCCACAAGCAATTTCATTCTTACTCGCATGACTGAATCGGGAGACGATTTCCACGGGGCCCTGGCCAAGGCTCAGGAGATGGGTTTTTCTGAGCCCGATCCCAGTTTTGACATCAGCGGAAAAGATGCCGGCCAGAAATTGGCCATTTTGGTTAGCATTCTGAAACATCAGCCCTGTCATCCAGATCAGCTTGACACCCACGGCATCGATCGCCTGACCCCTTTTGATTTTCAATTTGCGAGAGAGCGCCAATGGAGGATAAAGCCACTCGCCATCTATGAAGAAGTCGGCGGGAAGGGATTTGCCTCAGTCGAACCTGTTTTGGTTCTGGCCAGCTCGATATTTGCAAGCATTCGAAATGAATATAACGCTCTCTGTTTCGACTGCCAGAATATAGGCAGGCAAATATTCATTGGCAAGGGTGCCGGTGAACTTCCCACTGCGAGTGCCTTGTTGAGTGATCTCTGCAAGATCATGGCTAAGGACGCTCATGAGCAGCTCAGTTATAACCCAAGGCTAGCGGCCAGGGAAGGCATTCAATTCTGTTCTTCCACCGAGAATCCCAGGGGCTACCGGTTCTATATCAATGGTTCCCTGAGCAACAATTCTGTTAAAAGACGGAGAGTCCGGGAAGTCGTCGATCAGGTGAGTGACGTGTTGCAAGAGCCACAGACCGGACAGGTTTCTGGTGCTTTCTTTTGCGCAGTGACAAAGAAGATTCCTTACTCTGAGCTTTACCGGATTTTGAATGAGATCTTGAGCTTTGATGCGGACGCGCAGATTTCGTGGCTAAGAATTCTGCAGGACTTAGAGTAGCACAGCCAGAGATAGCAGAGGTCTTGTGAAAATCAGGAAGCATGTCTATTGAGTTCCATTGTTATTCATGCCCTT
>QHZP01000108.1:17183-20187 GCA_003224715.1 Acidobacteriota bacterium
TTCGGACTCGAGCAAGAGCACGAGCAGGAGCAAGAGTAGGAATAGAGACGAATTGTCCCCCAGTTCGGATTTCAGAAAGGACCTCGTCAGCAGAAGATTATGCCAATGGACTAATATGAATATTGTGGTTCAGAAATATGGTGGGACCTCGGTCGGCAATATCCAGAAGATCAAAAGTGTTGCGGACCGAATTCTAAGAGTCAAAGCAGGTGGGGCGCAAATGGTGGTTGTAGTTTCAGCCATGGGCCACACCACCGATCGGCTGGTCAATTTAGCCCGGGCCATCACGCGTAAGCCTTCTCGTCGCGAGATGGACATGTTGCTCTCGACCGGAGAACAAATCTCCATTGCGCTTCTTTCCATGGCCATCCAGGAGCGCCGCGCCGAGGCCATTTCCATGACTGGATTGCAAAGCGGAATTATCACCGACAGCAATTATTCGATGGCCAAGATCAAAAAGATTAATACAGAGAGCTTGTTGTCTCACTTGGAACAAGACCGGGTAGTAATTGTGGCAGGCTTTCAGGGCGTCAGCAACGGCTCCGAGATTACCACGCTGGGACGCGGAGGGTCCGACACCACGGCTTCCGCTTTGGCGGTGGCCTTGCGAGCGCGTCGCTGCGAAATTTATACGGATGTAGACGGAGTTTTTACCACCGATCCGAACCTCGTGCCTGAAGCCAGAAAGCTGGACTATATTTCTTATGAAGAAATGGTAGAACTGGCGGGCGCTGGAGCCCAGGTGCTTCATCCCCGCGCGGTCGAAATTGCCATGAAGTATGGGGTGCCGATTCAGGTGCGTCCGAGCTACTCGGACGCTCCCGGTACCATTGTAATGGAGGGGAAAAAATTGGAGAATGTGGTCATCACCGGCGTCACCGCTAACAAAAACATTGCCAAAGTTGCCATTCGGGGCATTCCTGATTGTCCAGGGGTGGCGGCTCAGATATTCTCGGCGCTGGGCAGCCAGGGGATTAACATCCGTTTGATCATTCAAAGCATTGCCGAAAATGGCCTAAACGATATCTCGCTGGTGGTGGCCCGTGAATTTGTCAGGAGCGCCGTTGAGGTGTTGGAGAAACAAAAGGCCAGTTTGAAAGCCAGAGATATCGTCTACCACGACAAGCTGGCGGAAGTCTCAATCGTCGGCTCAGGCATCGCCAGCACTCCCGGAGTGGCTGCCCGCATGTTTAGAGCCTTGGCCAAAAAGAATATCAACATTGAATTGATCAGCTCCTCGGAAGTGAGAATCACCTGTGTGATTGATGAGAAAAGAACCGCCGAAGCTATTCCCGCCTTACACCAGGAATTCAAACTCGAACGACTCGAACGTGGCCTCGCTAAAACTTCACGGCGCTCGAAAATAGCCGTCTAGAGTGAATCGCTCGAGCAGCCTTCCGTTGGATATAAGAGACAACAGTTTCGATAGATGGATCCGTCTGAGCAGCACACCATCATACGAGCAATGACTACCGACGACTGGCCTGCAGTCCGGACGATATACGAGGAGGGGATCGCGACTGGGAACGCCACGTTCCAGTCCTTGGCGCCGTCTTGGGAGGACTGGAACAGTGGCCATGTTCCCGAGTGCCGCCTCGTCGCCACGGAGGCTGGCCGTGTGATCGGGTGGGCCGCTCTCAGTCCCGTTTCAAGTCGCTGTGTATACAAGGGTGTCGCAGAAGTTAGCGTGTACGTCGCCGCCCAGGCACGTGGGCGAGGGATCGGACTACGACTTCTGAAGGAACTCGTCTTGGTGTCTGAACGGAACGGTTTCTGGACGTTGCAGGCGGGTGTTTTCCCAGAAAACGCACCCAGCGTCGCTGTCCACCAACGATGCGGGTTTCGCGTGGTCGGGATACGCGAACGTCTGGGCGAGATGGACGGCAGGTGGCGTGATGTCTTACTGCTCGAACGGCGAAGTTCGACGGTCGGCGTCGGGCGAACCGAATAACACGGTGTCGCAACGCACGGCCGCCTTCTCAGGCAAAATCTTTGCAGGAGTCGCTAATCCAGAAAGTCCTCATTTCGCCTTGTCGTGCGGCTGGCAGTCCGTGGGCGGAGAGGCGGAAGCATGTCGCACCAGAGGCAATTAGTTCAAGCAGCCGTTGGATTCCGTGTGAAGTCCGGCTGGGCCGCCACAGTTTTGTTGGTGGGTCCGTTACAGTCGCCACATGTTCTCGACCGTCGCCTCATCGACCTGTCTGACCCAGCCGTTCCGGAAACCAGACAACCGTATCATGCTGCCATGGGAAGGCTGGAAGAGGACGACGCGAGGGTTACGGCACGGCTGGAGGTCATTCAGCGTGTCACAAACGGTTCCGTGACGGAGCTCCTCAAAGACTACCGGGATACTGGTTGCGAGGTCTGTGGCGCCGCTCTCGTCGTGGGTAGCCAAATCGATTCTGCCTCGATCAAGAACGCGCACATTCGCGCGCACGCTCTTGAGGGGCGACTGTTCAGAACCGTGCTGGAGGATGCGGTGCGCTCGTGCGGCCTCCCCTGTTCGATTGTCCTTGAACGCGACGCCTACTCGAAAGCGACGTCTGCTCTGGCCCGATCAGAAGACAACTTGAAGCGGGCTGTCTCAGGCCTTGGCCGCTGGCTGGATGGACCATGGCGTGCGGACGAGAAAATGTCCGCGCTGGCGGCCTGGATGGCCCTGTCCTTAGCCGACGCAGAGGGCGGTTCGACCGGGTGGGGACTGAAGAGCCGGGCCGACACCAGCCAGGCGGCAAAGCCCTGACTGAGAGGATCCTGCGCTAGGCGGTATACTTGACTTCCCATGCTGCTTCCAGGAAATAGAAATACTGAGTAGTTTTGCTTCACTGCCCCTTTACAGTGAGTACCGAATTGATGTTCCCCTGCCCATCGTTCTCGGTAGCAGGATTGTTAGGATCCGTGATCGACTCTCCATCAATGATGAATTTATAAGTATGCTTCCCCGGCGGCAGATCAACTCGCACCACCCATTCGTCGTTTTCATGCAAGAAGAGTAGTTGCATTT
>QHZP01000108.1:20198-20713 GCA_003224715.1 Acidobacteriota bacterium
TTGTTGAAACTTCCAGCCAGTTCCACGATGCGCGCATTCGAATAACCCTTGAGCCGAAACGTCGTGTTGCCTTTCACACTTGGCGGAGGGAGGGCGGCCTTACGGGCAATAAGCGTTCCTGGCCCTGCGCCTTCCAATTTCAAAGCAGTCGCCTCGCCTTTATCGTTTTTCGTAAAGGCAAGGCGTACGTCTTCAAACTCTTCGTCGAAGAACTCGGTTTCAGACGTCGGGACAAACTTGTGGCGCTGACCGCCAAGCACCAGCCAGAGATCTGCATTCTCCACCACAATGTCAACCACGTCCGGTCCAGGACCCTCACCTTCGCGCAGGTACCTGTTTGGATAACTTCGGAGCACCGATGGCGCCACTGTGATTGCATTCGGAATGGGCGAGCCAGTCAGCAACTTTCCCAGGCGTTCGGAGACACGATTCGCGGCGGGCGGATCATAGTTCGACATGACAGCCACGACGTAGCCGAGCTCGGGGTACATGTCAAGTTGTGAATTAATCCCGGG
>QHZP01000109.1 GCA_003224715.1 Acidobacteriota bacterium
TCAGTTGGTCTCGGGAAACGACGGAGTACGTCACGCTCTCTGGTATCCCAATCCCTGGAGTTGGCGCTGGACCAAGACAGCCGTTGTGGGATCGCTCTTGCTGATAGGAGCGCTAACTGTCTGGTATATTCGGTCGCCGCGACAAACACCTTTCAACTTAGCCGAACGTGGCAAAGAGGTTCAAACCTCTCCAGAAGAGAGGTTGAATGGAAGAGCTGCAGAGCGCGTGGCCCAGGAAATCAGGGCTCAGCAAGCGATGAGAGCTCCTATTCGCACTCGGAGACTGCGAGAAGGCAAGAGCTTCAAACGAAGCAAATCCCTGTCAAATACTCAATCCTCGTCTGAAGAAAACCCGATGACTGCGGCGAGCCAGCCGGAGGGCGAAAGGTTTGAAGCCGCAGTTCCTCAGTTGCCACAGAGGGAGATCACGCCTTTTGAAAACGCGCAGCAGCGACCCGCTGAAAACCAAATGGATGAAGAGAGTGAGACGGCCAAGCCCGGTTCCCTCACAATCAAGCTCGTTACTGACGACCCGGAAGTAGTGATTGTCTGGCTAGTTGATCCGGACAAAGGAGAAAGACAATGAAGCGCAACGCTCTAGCACGATTTTTCTTACAGTTGATGCTTTGTTTCTTTGTGGGACTTGTCGTCTCACCCGGGGCTGGAGCTCAGCAGGCTCCACAGTCGACCACAAAAACAGGAGAAGAAAAAAGTCAGCCCCCTGTCGAGAAACGGGAACAGGTCCAAAAAATTTTCGAAATTAAGCATGCGGATATAGATCAACTTGCCAATGTCCTTCGCCTTTTTGCACCCATTCAGGCAAATCGCCAATTAAGAGTGATCGCAGTCAACGCCCCCCGCGAAGTTGTCGCCGCGGTGGAAGACGCCATCAAGCGATTCGACGTGCCTCCTCCGGCGACAAAGAACATTGAGTTGACCGTCTATTTATTGATTGCCCTATCAGAGCAAAGTGAAGGGAAAAACACACCTCCAGAACTGGACGGGGTTCTCAAACAATTGAAAAGTGTTTTCACGTATCAAGGCTTTCGTTTACTCGATACTTTGGTGGTGCGGAGCCGCAATGGGATGGACGGTGAGGTCAACGGCGTTGCTCCCAAGAATCCTGAAGAGCTAACCCCCACGCTGTACCGGTTTGCTTTTGGGTCAGCCAGCATCACATCGGACAACAATACGGGCCGAATGATTCGGATCGATAATTTGAGGCTCGGGGCTAAGGTGCCGGTCAAGACGAGTCCTGCGCCGGGTCTTGCTAACTTTACTACCATTGACACTGGAATCAACACGAATATTGATGTACGTGAAGGCCAAAAGATCGTTGTCGGCAAAGCGACAATCGATGGCTCCAACAATGCCCTGTTTCTGGTTTTAACGGCTAAAGTGGTGGATTGACCGGTCTACGCCACTAGTGGACAACTTTCCCTCCAGGATGTCTTTCCTGGCGATGCTTGTCTGGCGAAGAATTTCACCGAACGCTCAGTTCTCTTTTCTCGCGGTAGAGCCGCGGGGGGCATTCCTGAAGGCCAAGGATAGCCCGCGTACCAAAGCGAGGCGAGTACTGAGCTTGAGCCCCCTCAGCCCCAAGGATAGAGGATCGAAGCTCGCACGATCGAAGAGTTCTATCGACCCTCGATTCTCTAACCTCAAAACTCTATTGTTTCCTTCTCTGCGCCTCCGCGTCTCTGCGCGAGAATTGCCTTCGCTCTCGGCGGCGGCATGAGGTAACCTCGCCACTCTTGCCGTCAGGTCCCAACCAACAAGCCGCTTGTCTCTCTGGAACATCGGGGATAGCATTTCAACCATGCATCTCCTATTCGCCAAATTTCTGAACTCTTTTTCGAGGGGTAATTTCATGAAGACCTGGTTTCGAGCCATTCTGCTTTTCTACTGGGCCACGGGTTCTCTGGCGATGGCCCAGCAAGGTACGCTGGCAGGAATTGCGGTCAAACCGGAAAATATCCTCTTTGTCGGCAATAAGTCCATTTCTTCTCAAGATCTAATCGCTATCTTCCGCGGTGCCGGAACCGTCACTGCCCAATTATCTCCTGAGAAGCTGGACACCTACGATAGCCATCGAATTAACCACAGTTTAAACATGATCCTGACTTTTTACCATAACCGCGGTTTCATTAAGGCAGCCGTCAGTCCTCCTGAGATTGACTTCGCTGCATCCAATCCTGTGGGCAGAGCTCAAGTGACATTAAGGATCACGGAAAACAATTCTTATCGGCTGGGGGAAATCAGGACCAACGGAGCACAGGTGCTGAGCCCAGCTCTCTTGGCCTCGTTACTGAATCTGCAGGCGAGAGCCCCAGTTAATCTTTCCAAAATTACCACTGGCGCCTTAGCCATTCAAGAAGCTTATCTTGCTTTGGGTTACTTGGATTTTGATGTCAAGACAAGAGTAGAAACGCGGGATGACAAAAGAGTCGCAGATGTCGTATTGGATATCACAGAAGGCAAACAATACCGCTTAGGAAAGGTGGAGATGATCGGAAATTCTCCGATTAAAGATGCTCTCGTTCGTGAGTTTCTTCCTTTTCAGAGCGGAGACATCTTCGGAAAGAAAGCGTTTGAGGCTTGCCTGCAATTTCTCAACGAGCTCGGAACCACACCCATCCTAACGGCATCTGACGTGACTTTCAGCTACAATCGAAGTCAAGCGTTAGTCGACGTGGCCATCAACCTGGAGGGCAAAAGCAAGAAATAGCCCCTGGCTAAGGTGACAGACAAACGAGTTGACCGGGCTACATGTGGGACGAGCGGTTTTGGAGCGGGCATTTGAACATCGGCAGGAATTGATGAATAATTGGGAGAGGGCTTCCTTCAAAAGCCCCTCCAGCCGATCACGCCCTTTGGAATAGGAGATCCTATATGCACTTTGTCCGGAGGGTAACTTATGTCTCTGGCTACAAGTTACTTCTCGAATTTGAAGACGGTATTCAGAAGCTTGTAGATCTGGGACCGCATTTAGAGGGGGAAGTTTTTGAGCCGCTCAAAGAGATCATCTATTTCAAGACGGTCTCTGTAAATCCAGATTTGGATACAATTGTTTGGCCAAACAATGCTGATTTTCCCCCCGACTTCTTGTACGCAATAGGTGCCGTCATCAAAGATGGGTCTCTCGAGAAATAATCAAAACTCTAGCGCATTGATCAACCTGCTCGAGGAGAGCGGATTCAGTCAAGAGTAGGCGTGCGTCATCTGCAGCGTGGCCATCGATCTTCCCATTGCCTTCACGTCCGGGCAAGAGGTAGTTCCTGGTCTTTATATTGAAGCTGGTAAAGCTTGTAATAAATGCCGCGCTGGGCCAGGAGTTCCTGGTGGGTTCCTATTTCACGAATTTGTCCTTTATGCATCACAATGATCTTGTCCGCATTTTGGATGGTGGAAAGACGGTGGGCAATGATGATGGAGGTGCGACCTTGCATTAAACGAGCGATGGCGTCGCGAATCTTAAGCTCCGTGTCCGTATCTACGCTTGAGGTGGCTTCGTCTAAAATGAGATTCCGTGGATCGTGAGCCAGGGCTCGGGCAAAGGCGATCAGTTGCTTCTGACCGGTGGAAAGTGTGCTTCCTCTCTCTTTGACTTCCTCCACATAGCCATTGGGCAATTCCTCGACAAATTCCTCCAGATTCACATCCTGGGCAGCTCGATAAATGGCTTCTTCAGTGATCCCGGGAGTACCTAGTCTGATATTACTGGCAATGGTTCCAGAGAACAGAAAAACGTCCTGCAGAACAAAGCCGAAAGACCGGCGCAGTTGTTGCAAATCGAGTGTCCGGATGTCATGTCCATCCAAGAGGATTTCACCTTTCTGAATATCATAAAACCGCATCAGCAGACTCGTCAGAGTCGTCTTGCCGGCACCCGTGTGCCCGACGACGGCCACTGCTTCGCCCGGGTTCACCTTAAACGAAACATCCTTGAGAACCCAATCCCACTCAGACTCCCGGGTCACTGGATTCAAGGCAGGGAGAGCCCTCCCTGTGGCAGGCCCAGCCGATTCTTTCTTGGGATCCAGCCGATTATAGGCAAACCAGACATGACGAAACTCAATCTCTCCTTGGATCTCCTTCAGACGCACTGGTTGCTCGGGCTGCTTGATATCGATGGGAAAATCCAGAAGCTTAAATATTCTCTCCGAGCTGGCCATGGCCGACTGCAGGATATTGTACTTTTCGCTCAAATCCGCGATGGGACGAAAGAATCTCTCCGAGTATTGAATGAAGGCGACCAAAGCACCAAAGGACAATTCCCTTTCGATGACCTGGCCGCCGCCGTACCAGATAATCAAGGCAATGGCGAGCGCACTCACCACTTGCACGGCCGGGAAAAAGACTGAGTAAGCCATGACCGAATCCAGATTAGCCGTTAGATGGCCGCGGTTAATTTCATCGAACTGTGCAAAGCTCTTCCGTTCGTGATTGAACAATTGAACAATCGACATTCCCGTAATGTGCTCTTGCAAGAAGGCATTGATCCGGGCGATGGCAGTGCGAACCCGCCGATAGGAATCCCGGGCCTTGATTTTAAAAACAACGGTAATCAGGAAAATGAGTGGAATGACGGACATGGCCACCAGGGCTAATTTGAAATTCAAGTAAAAAATAATGACCACAATTCCCAACAAAACGAGAACATCGCCCAGCAACGTGACGACACCGGCGGTGAACAATTCATTTAAGACGTCAACATCGGTAGTTACGCGAGTCATGAGACGACCCACCGGATTCCTGTCGAAGAAGGCCAGAGGCAGCCGTTGCAGGTGAGTAAAGATTTCGAGCCGCAGATCGTACATGATCTTCTGACCTGTAAGCTGCATGATATAGGTTTGAATGTAACCCAGCAGGAAACCAAGAATAATGATGCTGACATAAATCAGAGCCACCTTGTTCAGTCCCTCGTAATTCTTGGTTACGATGTAACGATCAATCCCAATCTTGGTTAAGTAAGGTCCGCACACCTGCAGCAAGGACGCCGCCGCAGTAATCAAAAGAGCTAGAAACACTTGAATCCGGTACGGGGCCAGATAGCGCAGCAGCCGGCGCATCAAGTGAGAATCGTAAGCCTTCCCCAGGGCTTCTTCTTCGTGGTGTTGCATCGTCAACTTCTAGGCTGCGACCAAATGAAAATCAAACCGCGTAGACGCCAAGGCCGCAAAGAAGAACACCAAAAAGTCAATCTTGACCGCTCCTTGCCTTTGAACCTCAGGATCTGTGAATTCTGGCTGAGTGCCCCCCAGCGGTTAAACTTCCGCCACCCAATATTCATTGCTCTCTGCCTGCTCCACGATCTCTGCGGTTCATGTTGCCGACGTTCTGAGGTCATTCTACGCCCCGGCCAGTTCTTCTTCTAACAACTGCTTTTGATAGAGCTCCGCATAATAGCCGCCTCGGTCCAGTAATTCTTCATGAGTTCCCCGTTCCACAATCGAGCCCTGATTCAAAACAATGATCTGGTCGGCAAACTTGACCGTGGAGACGCGATGGCTAATCAAAATGGAGGTCCGGCCACGCATGATTTCCTTTAAGGCAGTCAAGATTCTCTCTTCAGTGTAAGTGTCAACGCTGGAAAGAGCGTCATCGAGAATCAAGATCCTGGGATTGCGAATAAGGGCGCGAGCAATGGCAGTGCGCTGCTGTTGTCCGCCGGAAAGAGTAATACCGCGCTCCCCAATGAGGGTCTCAAACCGCTTAGGGAAACCTTCCACGTCGGGAAGGATTTGTGCCAGCCTGGCCGCTTCATGAACCGCTGTCTGCGAAGCCTCCTCGACCCCGAAAGCGATATTTTCACGGATCGTGTCACTAAACAGGAAGGTCTCTTGGGGAACGTAACCCATTTGGCTTCGCAAGCTCCTGAGTGGATATTTTTGAATGGGCAACCCGTCAATCAATATTTCACCGTCGGTCGACTCATAAGTCCTGGCCAGCAGATTAATCAGGGTGCTCTTGCCTGAACCTGTTTCGCCCACGATCGAGTAAGTAGCCCCTCGCGGAATTCGCAAATTAATGTCTCTCAGGACCCGGGTCCCGTTATAGGCGAATGACAGGTTCTTGAACTCAATTTCACCCTGAATCTCAGACAGTACAGGACCCGCAGGCAGCGACCTGGAACCGGATTTATCCTGCAAAATAAAAGGCACGGGGCTGACGGAGACGGAATCGTCTTTAATTTCAGGTTGAGCGTCAAAAATGTGGTTGATCCGACCCATGGAAGCGGATCCTCGCTCTATAATATTGATGACCCACCCCAGGGCAATCATAGGCCAGGAAAGCATCCCCAGGTAAGCGTTGAAGGCCACAAAATCTCCCAAGGTAATGCGGCCAGCCATCACTTCCCTTCCCCCAAACCACAACACAAACACGCCGCCCACGCCAAGCAGAGCCCCCAGCATGGGATAGAAGGCTCCCCAGACCCGAATGAGCCCGAGATTTTTGTGAATGTACTCCTGGCTAATGTACTCCTGGCTGAGACGTTTGAACTGCTCAATTTCACTGCTTTCTTGAGTGAAAGCTTTGATCACCCGTATGCCAGCCAAATTTTCCTGGACCCTGGCGCTGATTTCGGAGAAGGCTTCCTGAATTTTTTCGAAGCGCTTGTGAATCACGGCCCCAAAATATCGGACTGCCAGGGAAACGATGGGGATCGTGGCCAAGGCGAAAAGTGTTAAGGTCACATGGATGTGCAACATGAAAAAAAGCACGACAATCATTCGAACAATCGTGTTGGCGGAATACATGATTCCCGGGCCCAGAAGCATACGAACGGCGTTCATGTCATTAGTGGCTCTGGACATGATGTCGCCGGTTTTGTGGTTTTGATAGTACCGGCGGGAGAGTCCCAGCAGGTGCGCAAAAAGATCATTGCGCAGATCATATTCAATGTAGCGAGACACTCCGATCATGATTTTGCGCATCAGGAACAGAAAGATTCCTTCCAGAACAGCAAAGACCACAATGAGGGCGCTGTAAGCCAGCAGTTTCTCTTTTGAAATCGACCCTCCCAGGCTGTCGATGGCATATTTCAGAAATCGAGGAGAGGCGATGGCGGCGAGATTCGACAGGCTGACACAAAGGGCTCCCAGCAGCAGTCGTGCCCGGTACCTCCCCACATAAGCTCGTAGGCGATGGAGAGTGCTTAACTTCTTCATTGTGGATAGACCATGGTCAAGGGATCGGGAAGAGCGATACGTTTGATTTCCCGGGCTCCGGCAAATTTCCGAAATGAATATCCCGGATTATCTGGATTTCCCCTCAGCATATCCTCAACATTTCCCACCGCCAGGATCACCAGTTTCTCCGGCATAAGGTATTTCTTGGCAACTCTGAGAACATCATCAGCCGTTACGGCACGGGTACGATCGCGATAGGTTTCCCAAAAATCTGGTTTTCGATGGGTGTGTTCGCCGTTGGCAAAAGTCCCTGCAATGGCGGCCGCGGTGGCAAAGTATCGAGGAAAGACTTCAATGGCATAGTTAATGGCAGTTTCAAGCTCTTCTGGCGTTACCTTTTGAGTGCGGATCTTTTCGATTTCCTCTAGCACAATCGCAGTGGCCTGGGCGCAAGTGGGACTCTTGGACTGAAAGCTTGCCTGGAAAACGCCGTCGTAATAAATCCCGAATCCATAATCGGAGCTGGCATCATAAGCGAGGCCCTCGTCAGATCGGACCCGTGATGTCAGTCGGGAAGTGAAGCCTCCCCCACCCAAAATGTCATCCATAATGCTCAAGGCGTAGTAGTCCGGGTTGTCGCGGGTGGTGCCAAGATGGCCGATCACAACGCGTCCCTGGTTCACGTCGGGTTTGTTGACCATGTAGATTCCGGGCTGGGGAAGATGGGATGGCCTGGGAACTGGAGGGACTGGAGCTTTTGAGGCGGTCCATCCTTGCATTAATTTTTCCAGCTTGGCCATCATCGCTTTACCATTGAAGTCGCCTGATATGGCAAAGATGAATCCCCCGGGATGGTAATATTTTTTGTGGAAAGCCAGCAGGTCTTCTCGAGTGATGGATTCAATGGATGATTTGGTGGCCCAGGCTGTCGAAAAGTGGTTATCGCCTCGCATTAGACGCGCCCATTCGCGTGCCTGGATGCTGTCCGTTTGGTCATTCCTGCGTTCCAGTGCCTGGATCATCTGGCTTTTATAAAGATCGATTCGGTCCTGCTGGAACGCAGGACTCCTCAACATGTCAAAAAATAACTCCAGGGCCCGATCGACATCCTTGGCTAGACAATTGACATCGGCATTCCCTTGGGTATCCGATAGGCTGCTCGTAATGGTGGCGGCCAAAAAGGCAAGCTCTTCATCATAGACGTCCGCTCTCATCTGGGTCGTCCCACCGGCCCGCAATTGATTGCCCACCATGGCCGCTAAGCCCTCTTTCCCTTTGGGGTCCAGATAAAGTCCAGTGCGGATCAGGACCGATATATTGACCAATGGAAAGTCGTGATCCTCAGCCAGGAAAGCCACTACGTCGTTCGAGAAGACCCGTCGATAGTTCACGGGTTTGGGCGCGTCGTAGATAAGCTTGGGGAACTTGAGTTCGCGAGGATGGGACGGGATGCTGAAACTCAGTCGCTCCGTCTGGCCAGAGGCTGACTGCCCAAAACTGTAAGAAGAAAACGAGGCCAGCAGGATCGCTAAAAACCGGAGCCTGCCTACCTGAAATTGGGCCTTGGTCATTTTACTCCTTCTAACACTCTGAGTCTGGCTTCTAAGATTTTCCGCAGGACCTGAAGTAGATCCTGTTTGTCAGGTGGCGCCTGGTGGGCCTGTTGTTCAAGTTGCTGCAGGAATTGTTGCACTTGTTCCTTATTGAACTGTCCCACTCTGGATTTCATAGTTTGCACTTGCTGTTGTTCCTGATCGTTCAGTTTTGTCAGCAGAGGATCTGACTCAGCACTTTCGGCTTTCTTTCGATAGTAAATCGCCACCGTACGGTTTTCTGAAGAGAAGTATCGGTTCGCCACACGCAGGACATCGCCGACCGTGACTGCCTGGACCAACTTCGGGTCGGTATTAATATGCCGCCAACCCCGTCCAGAGTCGTAGACGAGCAATTGAAACATCAACGCGAAATTGCTCTGCAGACGGCGAAAATCAGCGGCCGCATTTTGATTTTTTACTTTCTGCAGTTCCCGGTCGTTGACGGGTTCTTTTTTGAGTTTATCGAGCTCTTTATAGATGGCCGTTTCCACTTCTTCCGGAGTTTTTCCGGGTTTGGCGACTCCGCGAATCTCAAAATAGCCCTCATATTTTTTCCCATTCGACTCCGCCGATGCGTTGTTGGCCAGTCCCTGTTCTAAGAGCAGGGACTTGTAAAAGCGGCCAGTCCGGCCATTCAGCAGATCGGCGAGGATTCGAAGTGCCGGCTCGTCTTTATGACCATCTGCCACAGTATGGTATCGAATGACGGCCTCGGGATTGGTTTCGGCATAGGCCACCATCTGTGCTTCGGCCTCTTGTTTTATCTCTCGCGTGCGGACCGGTTCCGGATCCTTTGGACCTCGTTTTAAACGGCCAAAGTATCTCTTGGCGAACTCGATCGCTTGGGGCGGTTCGAAATCGCCTACCAGGCAGGCAGTAATGTTATTAGGAGCATAGTTGATATCAAAGTAAGCCGTCGCGTCCTCACGCGTAATCCCATCCAGATCACTTGGCCAGCCCACCACAGGCCAGCTATAGGGGGACGATTGCCAGAATATAGATTCAAACTGTTCCTGAAATTTTCCGGTCGGGGTGCTTTCGGTACGCAAGCGACGCTCTTCCCGAACTACGTCTCTTTCAGAGTAGAATTCACGGAAGACCGGATTGGACAAGCGATCCGATTGCATCCAAAACCACAACTCGAGCTTGTTGGCCGGCACATTGATGAAATAAACCGTCCAATCCTGATCTGTCCCCGCGTTCATGCCGGAAGCTCCGGCCGAGGTGTAAACTCGATCGAACTCATCTTTGACAATCAGATCCTTTTCCTGCTTTTGTAATTTCCCGAGCTCGTCCAGGAGCTTCTGATGGGGCGGCAAGCGATTCTTAGGATCACTGATGTCTTCGATTTCCCCCAGGCGCTGTCTTTCGATCAACGCCCGTTCTTCTCTTCGAGTCTCCTTCTTGAGCGCATCCATCTCATCAATGAGTTTCAGTTCCTCTGTGATGTTGGAAGTCCCGATAGTGTACGTGCCTTTAAACATCATATGTTCGAAGAGGTGGGATATCCCGGTAATTCCGGGGCGTTCATTGACCGATCCTACTTTGGCAATCCAGCCGGCTGCAATGTTTGGGTCACCCTTGCGCGGTACCATGAGCAGCCTCATCCCATTGTCCAAAATGAATTCCTGCACGGGAACGTTCTGCCCCCACAAGCTCGAAACGATCAAGAGCATTGCCGGGAGCGTTGACAAATGTTTCATGCCAGAGCCCTCAAGGAGAAATTAGGCGTAGATCCAGCTAAAAACCCATAAGCCATCGATCGTATTTGTAGCATGAAGTAGGTGGAGGGACAAGCAATTGAAGGTGTGATTAAGGATGGCCACCTGGAGGACGGACCGGCCTAAAGCAAAGGGGTGTGGGGGGCGGTCCGATCATTAAACCGCACGGGCCGGCGCGCGAAGGGCGCCTCCCACATTAGAGGAGCGTTAGAGCTTTGTGAGGAATAAGTCGAATAGGACTAGGTCACGTTGCAGATGAGATTTAATGATCAACAGCAACGCTGGCTTTCTCAAGAAGCTCAAGCTGATTGGCCAAGATTTCCCGCTCTTTATCCAGTGAATGTATCATCAATTTCCGCTCGGTTTCCTTGCCCTTGGCGCCAACCAAAGATTCATCGCCAATCATCAGAATTTTTGCCACAAGAACTTCCCTTTGTCTGGACAACAATAGTTTTCGTGCCTCACTGAAATTAATACGTTTTGATTGGAGGATCGTTTTGAGCTCTGCCTGGACCTGCTGAAACCTCTTCTGCTCCTCACCCTGAATTTCTGTGTCCTTTCCCAGCAGAAGGTCTACCTTCCCGGCGCTCCTTTCCGTGGAATCTCGAATATTATCAGGCGAAGCAGTTTCATTGGAATGGCTGGCACCTCTATCCTGCAAATCCTGACGAGCCGCCACTGGGTTTGTTTTTGGGGAGAAAAGGATAAGTCCCAGGATAGCAGCAGTGCTGAAGGCTAAAAGTATTTTCAGCATCAATGCTAATTTTTTCCGTTGAGGGCAAAACAGACACTGAAAAGGCTGACCCAATTCAATCATGACAAACTAATAATAACAAAAAGATCGAAGATCGAGAACCAGGTGTTGAGAAATGAGACTGAGAGCGGACAAAAAAGGAACGAGTGGGTCACGCTACCCTTGGGTTTAGACACCGCTTTACACCAAAAGTTCCCAATGTGATTCCTACCTTCTGCTACCCCGTGAGGGCATTCCAGGTCGAACAGCCTGAAGCCTTGGATTAGCAGGGTTCCGTCAAAGTCCCTGACCCTCCCTCACGGTCGGGCTACTGAACGGGCTCCGGGTCAACTCAGTAGCCCGCGCGTCAGCAAGGGCTGTGCCTCAACGCAATCACTTACCGGACTTTGACGGGACCCTGTTGGATTAGTCTGCTCATAGCTTTAGCCGCGAAAATCTGCTATTTTGTACGCCGAATGAATCGTTGGCTGGACGGCTATAAATTGGATTTCAGATCATGAACGACTCTTTTGATGTCAAAGCCACGGTTGCACCAACAGAGGGCCAAACCACAAGTTCACGGGCTGGTTTTTGGAGAGATCTGCGCGAAGGTATCGTGGGCACTCAACGGGACTTTACCGAAGGCAGCATTGGGCGCGCCATCACTCTGCTCGCGATCCCAATGGTGCTGGAGATGGCGATGGAATCTGTCTTCGGCATCGTCAACGTTTTCTGGGTAGGGCGGCTGGGGGCAGACGCAGTGGCAACCGTGGGAATTACGGAATCCTTACTTACCCTGATCTTCGCCGTGGCGATGGGTCTTAGCATGGCAGCCACAGCCATGGTAGCGCGCCGTATCGGCGAGAAGGATCCACGAGGAGCTGCGATAGCCGCGGTTCAATCGATCGCCTTGGGACTCGTTGTGTCCCTGTCGATAGGCGTGGTTGGATTTCTAATGACACCAAGGCTCCTTAAATCGATGGGCGCCTCACCGAGTATTGTTGCAACCGGTTCTGGGTATGCCACCTTGATCCTGGGAGGCAACGCCACCATCCTGCTCCTTTTTCTCCTCAATGCTGTGTTTCGAGGAGCGGGAGATGCTGCTATCGCAATGCGCTCTCTCTGGTTTGGCAATCTGGTCAATATCGTTCTTGATCCTTGCTTAATTTTCGGCTGGGGACCCTTTCCTGAAATGGGGCTGGTGGGAGCTGCCGTCGCTACCAATATCGGTCGCGGCGCCGGGGTTCTCTATCAAATCCTCATTCTGGTGCGGGGTCGCGGCCGGGTGCAGGTGCGCCCTGATGTTCTCCGACTCGAACCTCGGGTGATGCTACGGCTACTTCGCGTTTCGATTGGCGGAATTTTCCAGTTTCTTATAGCGACGGCCAGTTGGCTGGGTCTGGTGCGCATCATCGCGTCCTTTGGAAGCTCGGCTCTGGCCGGCTACACCATTGCTTTGCGTATCATTGTCTTCGCCATATTGCCTTCGTGGGGAATGAGCAACGCCGCCGCCACCCTGGTTGGTCAAAATCTGGGAGCGGGGAAGCCTGATCGGGCCGAGCGATCGGTGTGGACTACAGGTTTTTACAACATGCTGTTCTTGGGCAGTGTGGCTGTGGTCTTTATCATTTTTGCTGAACCCTTGATACGGATCTTCACTCACGATCCGGCTATTGTTCCCATCGGTACTGACTGCCTGCGTTATGTCAGCTATGGGTACGGATTCTATGCTTACGGCATGGTCATGGTGCAGGCCTTTAACGGAGCCGGCGATACCGTCACGCCGACAACCATTAATCTCTTTTGCTACTGGCTATTCGAGATCCCGCTAGCCTACGCCCTGGCTCTGCCGCTCGGTTTGGGTGTCAAGGGCGTCTTCTTGGCCATTACCATAGCGGAATCGACGATCGCGATCGTGGGCATTCTGGCTTTCCGTCGGGGTCGCTGGAAGAAGCGCAAGATTTAATACGGCACAGGCCATGACCCCGTCCGGATTCCTTCCAAATCTCCATCACAAGGATCCTACGATAGAGGGCGCGATCGCCAAAAGTGGGGCGAGACTCGTCGCAAAACCTCTTTCCATTATCGTAAGCCATCTCAATTGCCGCATTGAGGCCTGGCCAGGACTTTCCGGCGGGCAGTCGTGAGGATCGATGGCTGTGATATACTGCTTTCCAAAAACTGGAAAGGAGTTCACCGGAGTCTATGCCTGGTGTTAATTCTCGGCGAAGTTTTTTGAAGCAATCTGTTTTAGGAACTCTGGGTGTCACTATGGGAGGAACGTCGATGTTACCTGCAAGCACGCCCAATTTGCGGGGTTCGGAACAACCTTTTAAGTTTAAGATTTCGCTGGCAGGATGGTCCCTGCACAAGGCGATTTATGGCAATCTAGTCAAAATGCTCGATTTCCCCCGGATTGCCCGTCAGACGTTCGGGATCGAGGCTATCGAGTTGGTAAATACGCTCTTTGAAGTTCCCACCCAGGACTACGTCTCACAGCTCAAGAAGAATGCCCAAAACGAGGGTGTCAAAATTCTTCTAATCATGTGCGACGATGAGGGCTCTTTGGCTCATAAAGAGAGGGCGGAAAGGATGAAATCCGTTCAGGATCATTACAAGTGGGTGGATACCGCCGCAGAGTTGGGTTGCCACTCCATTCGAGTCAATATGCGCGGAGAAGAAGAAGGGATGGCGGGTAATCCCAAAGCCATCGATGACTTCGTTTCTCGCTCCTTGGACGCTTTCGGGGCGCTGGCACAATACGCGGGCAAGAGTCATATCAACGTCATCATCGAGAATCACGGCGGCCTTTCTTCCAATGCTGACGTCCTGGTTCGAGTCATGAAGGGTGTGAACTTGCCTAATTTTGGAACCCTTCCGGATTTTGGAAATTTTGACAAAGACCAGGATCGGTACGAAGGCATTCGCAAACTGATGCCCTATGCCAGAGGAGCAAGCGGTAAATTTTACGACTTTGATGCCAGCGGGAATGAGACCACGATCGATTACAATCGTATGATGAAGATTGTTCTGCAAGATTCCCAATTCAAGGGCTATATCGATATCGAATACGAGGGTGATCGGTTGAGCGAATACGAAGGAATTATTGCTGCCAAACGATTGCTCGAGAGGTATCAGCAGGGATGATTCAACTCACTCGCCTCAAAAGCAAACTAGCTGAAGTTTGCGACCTCAAGGGAGCTGCCTCCGTCTTGGGCTGGGACCAGCAAACCTATATGCCACCCGGCGGCGCCAGCGCCCGAGCGGAACAATTGGCCACACTGGAAAAGTTATCCCACGAAATGTTTATTTCCGCGGAAATGGGAGAGCTGTTAGAAGGAGCCGCTGCTGAGGTGTCAGGACTGGCCTTTGACTCGGACGAAGCCAGCTTGGTGCGTGTTACCCGTAGAGACTACGACAAAGCTCGCAAGATACCCGCCGCCTTAGTGGCTGAAATTGCACGGACCACTTCCTTGGGAATGGAAGTTTGGGTGAAGGCCAAGGCAGAATCCAATTTTGTTGAGTTCCAACCCATCCTAGAGAAGATTTACCAGCTTCATCGAGCCTTGGCAAACTGCCTGGGCTTTGAGGAGCGGATTTATGATGCACTGCTGGACCAGTACGAACCCGGCATGAAGACGTCCGATCTGGAAAAGATTTTCGCAAATCTCAAGGCGCAATTGGTGCCGATGGTCCACACCATTTCCGAAAAGCTCACTAACGTCGACGACTCCATATTGCATCGCCAGTACGATGGGCAGAAGCAATGGGACTTTGGAATCGAGGTGCTGAAGCGTTTTGGTTATGACTTTGAGAAGGGGCGACAGGATAAGTCGGTTCATCCTTTCACGACCTCCTTTTCCATCCATGATGTTCGTATTACAACCCGAGTTGAGGAAGACTTTCTCCCCTCAGCTCTCTTTGGGACACTGCACGAAGGTGGGCATGCCCTGTACGACCAAGGGATCAGTCAGGACCTGGAACGTACCCCGCTGGGTGCGGGAGCCTCCCTGGGTATTCACGAATCTCAATCTCGGCTTTGGGAAAATCTGGTGGGAAAAAGTTTGGGCTTCTGGAAATTCTTTTATCCGCGGCTTCAATCGACCTTTCCGGAATCTCTTGCCCCTGTTTCACTACAGGCTTTTTATCAAGCGATCAATCGGGTGCAACCTTCCTTAATTCGGATTGAAGCCGATGAGGTCACCTATAATCTTCACATTATGATACGGTTTGAACTGGAAGTGGACCTTTTGGAAGAAAAGCTCGCAATGGCCGATCTCCCTGCAGCCTGGAATACAAAGATGAAAGAGTATCTGGGAATCGTTCCCCCTAAGGATGCCGAGGGGGTCCTGCAGGATGTCCATTGGTCAAATGGTCTCATTGGATATTTCCCAACCTACTCTCTGGGCAATCTCATCTCTGTGCAATTGTTTGAAAAGGCTAAAGCAGAAAATCGCGATATTCCCGGCCAGATGGAAAGGGGTAATTTTTCCGGCTTATTGGAGTGGCTTCGAACCCATGTACATTATCACGGAAGAAAATTTCTGCCGGTGGAGTTGGTTGAACGGGCCACTGGCAGCCACTTGCGAGTGGAGCCGTATATCAATTATCTCAAAAGCAAATATTGGGAAATCTACTGAAATTATTCCCCCTTCGAAGGGGGTGCAGGGGGATGTCTCTGTCGCGAGCCGGACGGAAGCTTCCAACCGGACACCCCCGCCGCCCCTGAGGCCGTGAAAGAATTAGAAACCGGCGGCGCTTGGGAGGGCGAGGCTCCCGCCGAGCCTCATGGGGGCAAGGACTTGCTGGGGCGATGGCTCGCCAGGAGACTAGCCCTCCCAATGCTTTCACAGCTTCCCTCCCAAGAGGGGATTTTCAAAGACAGATATTCCGGCGCATCAAGGGCAAGACTCCCTCGGCCATGCTGAACCAAGAACACTCGCGGCTCTCTTGGATAGATTTTCTCTGGCTAGCTTTCTTGGGGGGACTTTTGATCTTGCCCCCCTTTTTTGAACTCCATAAAGAGCTTACCCTGCTGGGTATCGGGGCTTTCCAAATTTTTGAGCATCGCCTCTTCAAGTCAGTAAATCCAAGGCGAGCCCGGGCGTATAGTGTCATCATCAAGATTTTGCTGGCGACCTTGTTGGTTGGTCACACAGGCGGCATCCCAATCAATAGCAGCTACTATCTGATTTACTACTTGCCGGTCATCTCTGCCGCGATGGCCTACGATGCTTGGGGAACCCTGCTATGGACGGCGGTCGCCTCAGCGGCCTATTGCTCCTATTTGATCCCGGCTCTGGAGGAGTTCGAGCTGACGGCCAGCGGCGCAGGGGAGCTGGCCATTCGCAATCTTTTCTTTTTCGTGGCCGCCCTGGTGGTAAATCGCTTTGTGACCCAGAACCGTCTCCAAGCCCTGCGTTACCAGAAGCTGGCTGAGACCCTGGCTGAGACTAATCGCCGGCTCGAGCAGGCTCAGGCTGAAGCGCGCCGGTCGGAGCGGCTCGCCGCTCTCGGCCAACTTTCCGCAGGCCTCGCTCACGAAATTCGGAACCCTCTGGGAGTGATCAAAGCTTCCGCCGAAACGCTTCACAAGAAGCTTCCGCCAGACGACCCTCTGGCGCGCGAGTTAGCAGACTACATTTCCAGCGAAGTCAATCGGCTTAACGCCCTGGTTAGCCGCTTTTTGGATTTTGCGAGACCCCTCCAGCTTCAGCTGGGTTTGCATGAAATTCCTCCACTGCTGGAACAGGCCTTGAAAGCAGTCCGCGACCGCTGGCCTGAAGCAAAGTTGGAAATCGAACGGCAATATGCCAAGGATTTACCGAAAGTTCGAGTGGACGCGGAGCTTTGTGAGCAGGTTTTTACTAACCTTGTCGTCAATGCCTACGAAGCCATGCCCGCAGGCGGGAAGCTGAAGGTGGCGACAGCCGTGACCCATTCGGACAGCCATCAAGGCGTCGAAATTGTGAGCTCTGCGAACAAATTTTCAATCCTTTTTTCACCACTAAGAAAAACGGTGTGGGGCTGGGACTCTCGCTGGTCTCAAAGATTGTGGACGACCATGGCGGCTGGCTTCGGGTCACAAGCAACCCGGGTCAGGGGGCCTGCTTCAAAATATTTCTTCCGGCTGAACAAATGCCGAAGGAATCCAACTAACCAAGGGCTCTGGCCCTTGATCTCCGGAGCACCACCGTTGAGAGCCCGAAGCGCCAGCGAGGGTACTCGCGGCTGACCCTCGCTTCGGCTTTCAGACTTTCCCAAAACGAGAACAAAATTCTCGTTTTGGTCTGCATAACGGTCTACTCTTTTGAGTGTGGGAGGCGGTCTCCGACCGGC
>QHZP01000625.1 GCA_003224715.1 Acidobacteriota bacterium
ATAAGCACTAGAGGATTGCCCGTTTCACCCGCGTTGCCCGCCGTGGTTGCTCCAGGCGTTAGAGCTACCAGTTGCACATAGTCCCGCCCGTTCAGCGGTAGATCCACTATCTTCTTATTCTCAACGCTCTGACCCAGGGAAGCCTGCTCGGTTTGGAGCAAAGGGGCGGTGTCAACAACATTTATCTTTTCGGAAACTTCACCTACCTGCAAAACCGCGTCCACGTGTCCGACTTGTCCGATCGTCAGATAGATGTTGGAAACCAGGTGGGTACGAAACCCGGGCATCTCGACCGTCAGCGTGTAACTCCCGATCGCCAGTGGCGAAAGGGAATATCGACCTCTCTGATCAGTCGGGGTGCGGCGCTCAACGCCGGTTTGAATGTTTTTCACAATGACTTGCGCACCGCTGATGACCGCGCCGGTTGGGTCGGTCACGATACCGACCAGACCGGCCTCCTGAGCCCAGGCTGGCTGGACCAGGCTTAGGGCGAAGGCAGTCATGAAGACGAGGCAGACTAGGGTCAGTTTGGTGCACACGATTCGAAGCGCATAAGAACTCATGGTATCCTCCTTTTTACTCCGGTTTTCCAGATAACTTCGCCCACTCTGTTCGCAGGTTCGAAGCTCTGGCGAAGGTAAACGCGCGCTCCGCCGCACGTTCATCAAGCGTGCTCAGAGCGTCTACGCGGATGAGTTTTGTGACAGAAACGAGTTAGTTTGTGTCGCGAAACTCGGCAACGCGCTCCGGGTGCTGATTCTAGTCCCGAAGGGACGGCGGATCGTAACCCAGGGTGGAGCGCAGCGCAACCCTGGGAAACAGAAGAAGCGATCCCAGCCCCGGAAGGGGCGGCGGAAAACGCCGCTGGATCGGGCAATTCGTACAGACTTTCCGTCGCCCTTTCGAGGGCTCTACGCTCGTAGTTTTCTTGAACCCCAGGGTTCCGCTTCGCTCCACCTTGGGCTATGGTTTCGTCGCCCTTTTCAGGGCTGAAAGTTGGTCTTAGCAGTGCCTCTGGGTTTTCGCGACAGAAACTAGTGAAATGCGATCTCTTGTTTTCTGCGGACATTAGCCTAAACCCCACCGGTTTGCCTCACCGTCGCTGAAAGCTGCCCAGCTTTCATTGCTGAGGCTAGCGAACATCTACGAAGAGCCGACGGAACTGACTTGAGTCCTGCTTTGACTTAGCTACCTCTTGAGCGCCCAGGACTTCCTTTGCCTCTTCATTTCTTCCTTGGCGTTGCAGGAGTCTTGCCAGGACGTAAAAGGGCCTGGGGTCCTCGCTGCTAAGCCGAATTGCCTTTTGAAGTGCGACAATGGCTTCCTGGTCTCGTTTTTCTGCGATCAGGATTTTGCCGAGTAAGAAATACGTCTTTAAGTCTGGAGGCCCCAGTTCTGACGCTCGCTGGATGAATTTCAAGGCAGGCTCGAAGCTTCCCTTTGTCGCCAGCGCCATTTGGTATTCACATTTGGCTCCGTAGTACCAACCTATGGGATTAGCGCCGTTCAGTTGGCGAAGGAACTGGGCGGCCTCTTGCATCTTGGTCCACTCCATCCCCTTGTCGTAGCTTTCCAGCAGGACCTTGTAGGCGATTTCGGAATCGGGCTTTTGCACGATGACCGCATGGATCTCCTGATTGGCGAGCTCCAGGTTACCGGTTAAGAGATGGGTAACGGCAAGACCCAGGCGCATCTTGACGGAGTTCGGCAGCACTTTGATGCCGCTTTCGAAAACGGCCACGGCTGCCAACAAGGAATTGCTCTGTCCCAACAGATCACCTAGATCCAGGTAGTAGTCCTCGTTGGTTGGCTCCAAACGGATGGCTTCCTGGAGATGGTACATGGCCGGTTCGATCTGATTCAGCTTAAAGTGACTGTAACCCACCATATCATGCCAGGCGGCGGAATTCAGCTTCAGGTCCTTCACCAACGCCAGCCAGGAAAGGGCTGCCTGGTAGTCGCCCTGATCGATGCGGCTCCCGGCCAAAGTCATGACCTGGTCAGAGATCTGAGGCTTTAGTTTCACGGCCCGTGTGAAATAAACAGATGCTTGGTCAGGCTGCCTATTTCTATTCAAGAGAACTGCCAGAGACAGCAATATATTAGGATCGCTCGGAGTCAAGTCACCAATCTTGCGGACTGTAGTCAGCGCCAGGCTGACTTTACCTGTGTTGAACTGAGCTTCGGCCAAAGCCGCAAGAATCTGCACATCTCCGGGATTTAAGCCCGCGGCCTTTTGCAGTGCTCGTTCTGCCTCGGGCCCATGGCCCATATGCAACTCGCAGGCGCCCAGGTTGAACCAGGCGGACCCGTCTTTGGGATTGAGGGCCGAAGCCTTCTGGAACTCTGCCGCAGCCTCAGCCGGTTTCTTGAGTGCGAGATAATTGGCACCCAGATTGTTGTGTGACAAGGCAGAATTCGGATTTAATTGAGCGGCTCTTGAAAAGTACGCAGCAGCCTCCTCCGGCTTTCCCAATCGGGTATAAACAATTCCCAGGGAAGTGTAGGCGGCTTTTTCAAACTTCCCTTTTTGCAACAGATCCGTGGCCTCCCGATAGAGCTGGCTGGGCTGCCCAATTCCAGGAGGATTGACTGGGGGGTTGACTTGAGCGAACGAAGGCGCCCGCGAGGAAAGTGGAAAGACAAGAATGATGAAAACCAAAAGTCTGTTGCCCATACGATGGAGAGAAGATGTGAAAAAGTTCCGCCGCATCACGGAATGAGACCTACAACGCACCAAAGCATCAGGGTAAGCCGCGGGTCCTCACGCGCCTCTTCACAGATCGCAAAAGAACCTACGCGGATTGTCAACCAGAAACGTATCGGTCTCCTTCTTGCTGAATCCGGATTTCAAGAGCTTGGGAACCGCATCCGTCACCATGTAAGCATAAGTGCGTTTGGAAGCATCCGGGTCGAAGTAGGGTTCCTCTGAGCCTTCAAACACTTTCTCCTGATTCCTCCAATGCCAATTGCAGTCTATCGAGATGAAGATCCGGTTG
>QHZP01000622.1 GCA_003224715.1 Acidobacteriota bacterium
TGGCGGACCGTGGTCTCGCTGATAAACAAGCGGGTCGCGATTTGCTTGTTCTTGATGCCCTGTCCCACCAGGGCGACCACTTCACGTTCACGTGGGCTGAGAGCAGCGATCTTAGCCGCTTCAGGATCTACCTTCTTGGGCCGCGACCTTTCGGCGAGCACAGTGGCAATCATCGAGCGGTCCAGCCAAACCTCGCCGGCGTGGACTTTCTCGAAGGCCTTGATGAGCACGTCGGCGGCTTTCTCTTTGGGCACCACGCCCATCGCTCCTAGGCTTACAGCGCGGCGATGGGCCTCGAGATCACGAACGCCTGTCAGTATGATGACCCGTGCTTCCTTGGCAGCCAAGAGGAGTTCAGGCAAGAAGTCTAACCCGCTGTCTCGACCTAAATCGAGGTCAAGCAGAATGATGTCAGGTCGTTCCTGGGCAGCGATCGCCAAGGCTTCGGCCCGATTTCCCGCCTCGCCGACCACTTTTAGCCCAGGCCTGCTTTCGATGAGCAGGCGCAAGCCGGCTAGCACAATGGCGTGATCGTCGATAAGGAGAATTCGGATCGGTTTTGTGACCGAATCAGTCATGACAACAGAATTACCTTCCCATTAGAGAGGAATTTCAACCACCACGCGAGTGGCTGCCGCGTCGTGACGTTCAACATAGGCTTTACCGCCCAGGGCCAGGGAACGCTCGGTGATCGAATGCGGAGTAAAGGCCTCGGGGATTACTCCGTTCGCTCTATTGTCCTCAATCCCCAGGATGAGCTGGCCATTGCGACATCCCAGGCTGATAGCGGCCTGGACAGCATGCGTGTGACGTCGAATGTTGCTCAATCCCTCAGCCACGCTCTGGAAGTCTTCAGCAGCGAGACGATCGTTATCCACTCAGTAAACTTTCTGGCGAAACGCCGTATCGCCGACAGCAAGCTACCCTCATGCTCACCTGTCTCCTTCAGCTTGCTGACATAACGCCGCAGGTCGTCGATCCCAAGGCTGGTCATCTCGATAAGACGCTCGACGTCCCTGGTCATCTCGGTTGCCCCGCTGGTAAACTTCCAGCGTAAAGCAGCTAGTCCTATTTGTAGCCCAATGTAAGGCTGGATGACGCTATCGTGAATGTCACGGGCAATCCTTTGGCGTTCCTCCTCGGCCGCAGTGGACGCGAGCTGGTCTACCAAGCGGATATTGTCGATGGCTGGGATGACGTGCTCGATGACCTGGAGAAGAAAGTCAATGTCCGAGTCGTGGAAAGCGTGCCGACGCTGCGCAGTGAGGTAGAGCCTCCCCACGCTTTGGCTGCCGAAACGGACCGGCACAGTGATGAAAGAATTCGTGTCGAGTGTGACAGCTAATGCCTCACTCGTTTCCTGCGCCTCGGGCGTGCGCTTACGCCTGGCTACGTCGAATCCATAATAGGCCCTGCTCAGGCGCTCCCACCAGTGAAGCGCGCTGCTGTAAACAACTGCGTAGTCAGGTGGAAGCCTGAGTAGCATTTGGGCGAGCTCCATCGCTATCGGCTCGGCGGTTGTTGCCGCCTCCGGGTCGCGACGGATAGCACGGCGCAGGCTGTACCCGCTCGTGCCTTGCGCTGCCATAATGAGCAAACAGGCGTCGGCATCATGGAAATTGCGCAACCCTTCCATTAGAGCGCCGATCGTGCGGTCAATGCCAAAGCGCGGGTTAGAAAGGGATGGAATCTCCTTGAGCAACGTGAGCCGCTGCCTGAGCTTGACCTCGAAGCCGCCCAGGTAGGCAATCATGTAACCGAGTAAGAGCAGGTAGACGGGGCGAAGTAAAGAGCGCTCCCACTCAAAGTTCGGACCTGTAGGCGTCGTGGCTAAGACGTCGATACTGAAGATGGCAGCGGAGACCACAGCTACGCGCAACCCCGACATGAAACCCCAGCGAAAAGAGGCCATGAGAATAGGGAAAAAAAAGCCAAATAAGTAGATGCTATCTGTGCCCAGACTGAGCGCAATTAGAAGGGTGTACCAGCCTACGTCCACCCAGTGGCCCCAGGCACGGAACAACCGCGGGAACTGCTTGCGTCGCAAAGTCAATGTATAGAGGATGACGCTGTATGCAACATAGAGGAACAGGGTAGCGTCAGTGACAGGGACGTAGCGGTCTGGTTGCGTGGGGTCGATATAGATGATTAGGAGCAACGATAAGGCCAGGATGAGCCTCATTGAGGCAATCATCCGGTTGTCGACCGATTCGGTGGTCGAGCGATTAGCCAAGGTGTATGGGCGATACATATTTACCTCCCTTGTGGCGTATCCGGTAGTGTGATAGATGGATCATCAAGAAGAAGTTGCGCTGTCGTTTGGCTTCAGTTTTTCCCCCTTTCGGGCTGCCCTTTAGTCGTTGTTACTCATAAGGATTTTTCTAATAGGTACTCGATTTCATAAATACGCACTAGGAACGCTTTCCGTTTCTAGGCTCTGAAAACATGCTGTTGCTCGTGCCTGACTCGATGAGTCGCCAGAAACCGAGTCAGTGCAGAAGCAAAAGTTTGAGCAGGGGTGGAAACGAGAAATATGTCAACGCATTTCCCAAATGACAGACTAAAGTTCAAACCGATTCTTCCTACGGGATGTCTCGGTTGGTGGCTGGAATGGCTTGGACCTCTTGCGTGTGCCAGCACGCGTTTCCTGTGTCCATCCCAGCTCCAAGCAGAAACGAAGGTCGCAGGTAACCAGCAAGGGATGTACCCTTGATACGCGGGCCCATCTGCTCGTCGTCTACCTTATACTCGCCTCGAAATCCAGAAACCGAGTACAACGACCCGCCCAGAGACGAGAACAGCAATGTTTGATATCCACGGGCCAGGATGCGGAAGTCAGAAGTCAGTAGCCAGCGGCTGGTCCCACACACCCTCTTGTCCTCACGCTTTCAGGGCCCAATATTGCTGACCCGCAGACCGCACCAGTCGCAAAACCCCTTCGGTGTGAAAGACCAATCAACAACACTTCAAAAACACCGTTACCCCCAGGTCTCCGAGCCATCCGGCGAAGAGGATGAGGGCGAGAGGATTCTTGTTGTAGAAACGAGAACCAAAATTTTCGTAAGATCCCCGTTACGGTCTATGCTTTTTCGGTGACTGGGGCCCACAAGGTAGTCCCTTCGGGCAGTAGGAAAAACTGAACAACATCGACAACTTTTTGCAGATGTTATTTCTCTAACTATAAGACTGTTTGCACTCTCTAATTAATTCAGGGCACAGGTTTCTTAGCATATTGTGGGCCAATGATGCAGCCCTTTGAATGAAATTGAACAGCACATCTGGAAGTTTAGAAATTATTTAGCCCTTTGCACCTAGTAGTGCTCGGGTTGCCATACCGAGACTTTGTCACCGAACACACCTAGCCAAAATACTTGCCAATAATGAGAAAAAAAATTCGATTAATAAGAAGAAGTGTTCCGATTCTTGGAAGCATGAAAAAGAAGACAATGTCGTCTCTTGAAGTCAGTAACCGCTTTAGTTTCTCCTCAGTGGAATCAGAGAAAGGCAGCCTGTCCTGGGGATTTTCGACGAACTGCGGACCGTTTCCAGTTGGAAGGTAATTCAGAACTCTAGAGGCGGGCTTGCGAACTAGCGGAGTGGCTTGACCGTGCGGCAGTGACTGTCGTGGCAGACGATGGATCGTGGCGATAAAGATACGGCATTGTCCGGATGGCGACCTCCATATGGAGACCCCACGGTTCGCAAAGTCCCCATATCCCCTATCCTTGTCGATTCT
>QHZP01000623.1 GCA_003224715.1 Acidobacteriota bacterium
GCTGACCGCTGATCCCTTCGCAGCCACTCGCCACTAATCACTGCTTCATAACCACGTATCCCGAATCCCGAACCACGCAACGTTAGCACTCAGCTTTCTACCATCAGCGAGCAGCAGCCAAAGACCGCTTGTCATTGCCCTGGAGGGGCAACAGACAGTAGCCGGGGGCAAGCGTGTAGCGCGCCGCCCCCGGTCCTGAATTCATAAGCATTCCGACCCTGAAGGGGTCGCATAGAAACCAACTACGGTAAGAACCGTCGTCCATCCATTCGACCCTTTCAGGGTCGGAAATGTTAATGGGTAGCCTGCCGGGGGCGGCGCGCTGCACGCTTGCCCCCGGCTACCATCTTTAGCCCTTTCAGGGCAGCCGTTCAGGCTTAACAAAGCACTATCACGCATCACCGGGTGTGCTGGACAATACGCCGCCGCGTGGTTCCGGTCTCTGAAAGCTGATGGCTTCGCTAGCCACTCGCCACTAATCACTGCTTCATATCCACGTATCCCGAATCCCGAACCACGGGTCTCTTAGACTTAACTCCCTCGCGCCCCGGGGGAGAGCGTGGCCGAAGGTGAAGTCTTGAGAAGACTCCACGCGGTCGCGGAGGCCGGGCGAGGGGGCAAGTACCCGGCGCTCGGAATTTTGAGACCTTCTAACCCATTACTTCTCCATCACCGGTAGGCTTCAGCCTGCAACGAAAAGAGCTCGGCGTAAAGCCCGCGTTGGGCTAGCAACTCGGCATGAGATCCATCTTCAACAACCTTACCGTGCTGCAACACAATGATTCGGTCAGCCATCCGCACCGTCGAAAAACGGTGTGAGATAATCACCGCCATTCGTCCCGCCACCAGCTCCGAGAAGCGCAAAAAGACCTGGTACTCGGCCCGGGCATCCAGAGCGGCCGTGGGTTCGTCGAGAATCAGCAGCTGAGCTTCCCGCATGTAGGCACGCGCCAGCGCCACTTTCTGCCATTCTCCCCCGGAGAGATCTATTCCATTATCGAAACGCCGGCCCAGCATTTGCTGATAACCTTCCTTGAAACGCGACAAAAGCGAAGCCGCCCGCGACTTCTCCGCGGCAGCCACAATGGAAGACGGGACGTGGCCATTGCCGGAAGTGGTGGGATGAGATGAATCCGCCCCCAACGGGCCGGGTGTCAGCTGGTCCTTGTCGAGATAGGATTGCACCTGCTCGATTTCGCCAACTCCGATGTTTTCATCAAACCGGAGATCGTAACATACAAAATCCTGGAAGATAACACTGATGGCCTGCCGCACCGAGGCCAGGTCGTATTGCCGCAGGTCCACGCCATCCAGGAGAATACGTCCTTCGGTGGGATCGTACAACCGAGCCAGCAGCTTGGTGAGGGTCGTTTTGCCTGCCCCATTTTCACCGACAAAAGCGATGCGCTCGCCGGGACGAAGACGAAAATTTACATGCCGGACAGCCCAGTTCTCGCTTCCCGGATAGCGAAAGCCGACGTCTTCAAAAACGAACCCTTCCTGGATCTTTGGCGGGACAGGGAGCGCGGCCGGCGGAGTCACAATCGACGGTTCCATGTCAAAGAAGTCGAATAGATCCTTAAGGTAAAGGCACTGCTGGTAAATGTCGCTGGCTGCCAGCAATAAGCGTTGAATCAGATCACGGCTACGCGCAAAGGATCCCGCCAGAAAGGTCAGCGAGCCGAGGCTGATGGCGCCATGCACGGTCCGCAACAGAATGACGACATAGGCGCTGTAATAACCAGCGGTTCCAATGATTGACAGCCCTGTGCTGGCGAGACTTCGGCGGATGGAAAGCTGTTTGTTCTCTTCATAGAACCGTTGCGAGATGATCTTAAAACGCTGGATCAGCCACGGAGCCAGCCGGAACATCTGGACTTCCTTGGCGGTCTCATCACTGGCGCCCAGGTAGCGAAGATAATCCAGCCGCCTTCGCTCGGGCGTGTGACGGTAGAGCAGCGAATATTGGAGAGTCGCGAAACGCGTTTCACCGAGAAAACCAGGAAGCACGGTCACCGCTAACAGCAAGAGCAGCCAGGGACTGTAGACCAGCAAGGCGGCACCGAACGAGATCAGCGTGAGGGCATCCTGCCCTATGCCCAGCAATTGCGCCAGCAGACCGATGCGGCTGGTGGTCTGGCGGCGAGCCCGTTCCAACTGATCATAAAAGGCAGGATCTTCGAAATGGTAGAGATCCAGAGTGGCGGCATGTTCCATCAACCGGACGCTGGTATGATTGGAAAATAGGTCGCCCAGCAGGCTTTCCACCAGCGACGAGGCGCGAGCCAAGGCCTCCCCTGCCAGAACGATCGTGACCTCGATAGCAATCAACTTCCAAAGCAGCGGCAAGTTGGAAGTGCCAGCCCGCATGGCGACTATGACATCCAGAATCAGTTTGCCTATCCAGAGTGTCGCTACCGGAATAGCCGATCTGGACAAACGCAGTACCGCCATGCTGAGCGTGTAGCCGCGATGCGTTTCCCACACCATCTTGAGCAGCGGGGGAACGTAGCGCAAAGCGTCGACACGCTGGCGTAGGGTGGGTCTTTCGTCGTTTTTGCGAGTTCCAGCCAAAGGCAATCCCTCCATTCAGAACGCTTCCATTTGAGATTAACACAAAGTGCAAGAAACCGGGCCGAAGGTAAGGCTCACGCAAAGGCGCAAAGACGCAAAGCTCAAGGTGAGACTCACGCAAGGACGCAAAGGCGCAAAGGAATACGATAATCCCGAATTCCGAAGTTGAGTCGAGCTACACTCCGCATTTAGCTCCAAACCCTCACCCCCGGCCCCTCTCCCAAAGGGCGAGGGGAGAGTCCATCTAATTTTTTGTTCCCTCTCCTCATGGGAGAGGGGTGAAGGC
>QHZP01000624.1 GCA_003224715.1 Acidobacteriota bacterium
TAACGCCTTAGTAGCCGCCCACTCGATTCTTATTCCCATCCAATGTGAGTACTTCGCTCTGGAAGGGGTCTCCGAGCTACTCGATACCTTGATTCGAATCCGTCGCCACCTCAACCCTCATTTAGCCGTCGAGGGTATTCTGCTGACGATGTTTGATGACCGCACCAATCTCAGTAACCAGGTGGCGCAGGATTTGCGCGATTTTTTTGGCTCCCAGGTCTTTAAGACGGTTATTCCCAGAAACATCCGGTTGGCCGAGGCCCCCAGCCATGGGAAGCCCATCATTTTGTATGATATCAAGTCACGCGGAGCAGAAAGTTATTTGCAACTGGCCAAGGAGGTCATCAACCATGACAAGCATGAGCCGAAAAGCACTGGGTAAGGGCCTGAGCGCCCTCTTGAGGGATCGCGAAGGCACGACGGAAAGTGAGCTGTGCGAACTTGACATTGACTTGCTTGAACCCAACCGCTTTCAGCCCCGTCAGACTTTTTCTGTGGAAGAACTGGCGCAATCTATCAAAACGCATGGACTGGTTCAGCCCATCATTGCCCGCCAGAACGGGGATCGCTATCAGATTATCGCCGGCGAAAGGCGCTGGCGAGCCGCCCAGCGTTTAGGTTTGCTAAAAGTGCCGGTGATGGTGAAGCAAGTCGCCGATGAGGAGTTGCTCGAGACGTCCCTCATCGAAAACATTCAACGCGAAAACCTCAATCCGATCGAAGAGGCGAAGGCTTATCAGCGGCTAGGTCATGAGTTTAGTCTGACTCAGGATCAGGTGGCGCAGCGCACCAGCAAAGAACGCTCCACCATCACCAACTTCATCCGTCTGCTCAAACTGCCCAAAGAGATCCAGCAACTGGTACTGGACGACCAGCTTTCCATGGGTCACGCCCGGGCCTTGCTTTCCCTGGAGAATGCCGCCGAACAGCGAGTCTTGGCGGAGCGAGCCGTACAGGATGGTTGGTCTGTTCGGCAAGTTGAAAGGACCATCGCGCTTCAAAAAAATGGGACCCCCAAGAAAGAGGCCCAAAGACGAGTTGACCCGAACGTAAAGGCGGCCATAGAAAAACTGGAGAGGGCCCTGGGAACCCGAGTCCGGATTATTGCCAAAGGGAAGAGCGGGAGAATCGAAATTGACTACTATTCCTCAGAAGAGTTGCAAAGACTGTACGAGTACTTGACGCAGGAGCCTCAGCCGACCTAAATCCAACTGGCCTGCCAGGGACGAAATGGGGATAGCGGGCTTGGCGAATACATCAGGCGTTACTTCAGCGTATGATCTCCATGCCGAGCCGCGGCCGTTAGGGACCGATCGAGCCAATCGGGGTCTGCCCCTCCCTGACGATGGCTACGTTTCCTGGATTAGCTTGAGTATCTTTTCGAGGACAGCTTTAAAACAGGCGTCCGCAGTTTGCCAAATGGGACAAAGCAGGTCTGTAAGGATATAACTTACTGTAAACAAAGGCTTTGTATTAATCCATGCACCAGCCATTCACGCTTTGGGCGTCCTCAAATTCAGGTTTCGCATCAAGCGGTGCAGATTGTTGGGGTGTACGCCGATGAGCTTGGCCGCTTCCGTGTAACTGCCTTTTGCCTCCTCGAGGGCCTTGAGGATAAACTGTCTCTTTACCTCCTTGGCTGCCACCTGGTATTTGGCAACAGTTACATCCGCAGGGGGATCCGTTTCCAGCAGCGCCTCCGGCAGGTCCTCCGGCAGGATGAGATCGGCCGAACCCAACACGACCGCCCGCTCGATGGCATTCTCCAGTTCGCGAACGTTGCCTGGCCACTCAATTCACCAGGCAAGCGCGCGTCTCCCGGGATATTCCCATGACGCGCCGTTTGGCCTGGTTACCATATTTGGTGGCAAAGTAGGTTGCTAGCAGAGAAATGTCTTCGCGGCGTTCCCTGAGCGCAGGCATTGTCACCGAGACCACATTGAGCCGGTAGTAGAGGTCTCGCCGAAAAGATCCATCCTGTATCGCCTTCTCCAGATCTTTATTGGTCGCGGCGATCAATCGAATATCGACCTTGATCGGACGTATGCCCCCCACCCGCTCGAACTCACGCTCTTGCAGCACGCGCAGAATTTTGGCCTGGAGTGTCGGAGCCAACTCCCCCACCTCATCGAGAAAGACTGTGCCCCCGTCGGCTACCTCCAACTTACCTCTTTTTTGGGTGACGGCTCCGGTGAATGCGCCCTTTTCGTGGCCGAACAACTCGCTCTCCAAAAGCGATTCGGTGAGCGCCGCACAGTTGATGGCCACAAACGGCTTGCTCTTTCGCGGGCTATTCAAATGAATGGCGCGCGCAGCCAACTCCTTGCCTGTGCCGCTCTCGCCCCGAATTAGGACGGTCGAGGCGGTGGGCGCAACTTTGGCAATGAATTGGCAGACCTGGCGCATCCGGATACTTTCCCCTACCATGTTATGCTCAATATTGATTTCTTCCTGTAGCCGCCGATTCTCGTTTTCCAATCGCTCGACGCGTCGAGCGTTATCTAGTGCTGCCGCGGCAATGCCGGCGATGGCCGTCATCAACTGCAAATGATCTTCGTTAAACCGAACCATCGGGTCACTAGTGTCCAGGTAAATAACGCCAAGGACCTTTCCAAAAAGCATCAGCGGCACGGCGAGCAGCGACGTGACTTGGAAGGCGATCAGACTTTCCGCTGCACTGAAGGCTTCGCTTTTCCTAACATCGTTGCTTAAGATCGAGATCCGTTCGCGCAGCACCCGATCCACAGCCGTGCGACTCACCCGGACCGGTCGATCCGATCCCAAATGTCTGTCCCGTGCAAAGACTGAATCGAACTGCTCCAGTGCCTCGCCAACAAGCAGAATAGCACCGCGCCTTGCAGGAACAACTTCGAAAACCAATTCCAGCAATTGTTGTTGAAGGGCCTCCAGGCCTCGCAGAGCGTTAATGGCCGTGCTGATTTTTAGTAATGCATTCAAGTCGCGCGCCATTCGCGCCGTTGGTGGAAGCGTCGCCAGCTTCTCCGGTTTAAGGTAGAGTGCATCTGCTCCCTGAAGTTGGACCATCGCTCCGGTGACCAAAATTTCATTGTCAAGCTCGACAGGAGTCGAGCTTGCGGGAGGCTCACCGTCATGGAGCAGAAAAAGAAAGACACAGTCCCCAATCTTGATTTGATCGCCATCTTCGAGCGAGCGCTCCTGCAGCGGCACTCCGTTGACGAACGTGCCATTGCGGCTTTCCAGGTCTTTGATGCTGAACTGTCCTGCCTCTCTTTTGATGAGGCAATGCTGCCACGATACCGAAGAGTCCTCCATGGAGAGCTGGTTAGTCGGATCACGACCAATCAAAAGTTCTTCCTCCGTTAGCATGAAGGTTCCGCCCTTAGATGGGCCCGCGATGGCAACGAGTTTTGGGTTCATACTAGAATGGACGACCATACCGCTCTTCAAGGATCACGGACTTAAGACCAGCTGCAATCGCTGGTAGCAAGCCCCTTATCCGGTTTCCCCTTACCGATCGCTTAGTCTGAATATAAATATTTCTAACAACCGCTAGAGCGATGATCCTATCAAATTCCCCCATTATATAATATGCATTGGCTATCCACAAATCGCGAACGATGAACTGAACGTTCTTGAGGGTTGACCGCTTGAGGCCTGCTACAGGGGTGCGGTGTGACGATGACGGACTAAGCCAGATGTCAACTTGGTCCCCAATTCGCAACAGATTTCTTCCGCGCGCCGTTGGTCTTGTTCGCCGCGGTAGCAATAAATCGATAAAAAACATGAGCGAGAGTTGTCCTTGGCGCGTTTGAATTTCGTTTCCGCGTTTGGCAGCAGCTGAAGCCGCGCCAAAATGTTGAGACTCCCAAGCTGCTCATCAAAAGAATATCTCCTCTCACGGGCCTATCAGTAACGATAGTGCACCTATCAGTTTTGATATAAGGCAGGCGCTCCCAGCCTTTTAGATTACCCCATCAGCCGAGAATCCCATTGAAATTTATCTGAAGTTCAGTCAAGTGGATGCGGCCACTGTAGGCTAGTTCACGGCGCAGCGCCCAGCCCTTTGGCATAGCGCTTGCGAAATGCAAGGTGACTCAAACGAATCAGGGCAAAGGAAAGCTTGTCCTGGACTAACGAAGGAATCCCATGAACTCAAGAGGAAACAAAACGACAGCAGATTACTACGGACTGCAAGTGGAAATCATCATCCAGATGAACCATTGCTCCCTGATCCGTTTTCACGGACGAGAGTTTATTGTGGACTCTGCAGATCTAGTATTCGGTCGAAGCCTCCAGCAGGCTGCTTGAACCCCAGGCTTGGATTCATGAGGGGCGACACGAGAATCGAAGTTTGCTCGGAAATTAGCTTTCCTAATTAACCCTCAACCCAAACAAACAAAATAAGGAGTGTCAATATGAAGCACCTATCCGCGAGAACAGTAAACGGGAATTCTGCGGCTGCGACCATCGCGTCCGTTGCTCCTGAGTCCTTGATCGCTAAATCATGGATGAAAGCACTTCCCTTACTGGCACTGATTCTCTTCTATGCAGCGCAGGCCCACGCAACCACGCTGCTGAAGAAAACCCTGAATGACTTGTTGGCCGAATCAGAC
>QHZP01000613.1:0-1615 GCA_003224715.1 Acidobacteriota bacterium
CTGAAAAGAACCCCAAGCAAAAACTGGCTTTGATTCTCCGTTGGTATTTCGTTCATTCCAACCGGCTGGCGCTCAAGGGAATCGCCGATCAGAAGGTCGATTTTCAGATCCATTGCGGTCCAGCCATGGGCGCCTTTAATCAGTGGGTCAAGGGAACCCGATATGAAGATTGGCGTAATCGCCATGTCGACGAAATAGCCCATATGCTGATGAGCGGTGCAGCCTCGATATTGTGTCAGCGTTTTCTGCAATTACAAGGTATTGCGGAAGAATTTGCATCCTCCAACAAGCTGGCCTCCTGATCGCGCGGCCGCAAAAAGTTGGGCGTGCAGATTCTTTGCTAAGATCAGTTGACTCAGCATCGAGTGTTGTATATGTTGAACCCTGGTTAAACTAGTGACACTCTCAACTCCGGTTCTGGAAGAGAGCCAAAGTTGTGAAGGTGTTCTGGAACAGTGTGAAGCTCATTCCCGCGGCTCGTGCCCTTATTTCTGTAAGTAAAAAAGTGCAGCAGAGAAAAGGAGAGAGAAATGGCTGTCAATCAAAATCAAAAGGAAACGGAACGGCAAAACCCTGATGTCGCTCAGACGATCCCTGGCCAGTCAACTCCAATCGTAGTGAAGCCCAAGAAGAAAAAGAAGTATTCACGCAACCTGCGAACTATCCAGGAATTGGAAAAAGGGTGGACTGATAGCGCCCGGCGCGTGGCGAAGGCAGTGAAAGAGGGCTTCGATACTTACACTGATGAGCGTGATAAATCCGCTAAGAAAAGAAGAGACGGGGCCATGCGTGATTTATTGCGCAATCAAAGCAAGGCGGTGAGAAAAACACTGTCCATTGCTGCGGAAGTGCCAGCCGACATTATGGACACCATCGCCGATCTCAAAGTAGTCAGAAGGTTGACCAGGTCGTGACCTGGGGGCCCCTCTTGCCTTGAGAATTCCCGAGAGTTCCCGATGAGCCGAATCTATGTCTTCCCTGGCCAAGGCTCGCAGAGGCCTGGCATGGGGCGTGATTTGTTTGACCAGTTTCCCGCCATGACGGAGATGGCCGATAGCGAGTTAGGCTATTCCATCAAGAACCTTTGCCTTGAGGATCCTAATAAGCAGCTATCGCAGACTCAATTTACCCAGCCTGCGATGATTGTGGTCAATGCCCTGAGTTATTTTGGGAAATTGGAAAACACCCGGCAGAAACCAGATTTTGTCGCCGGCCACTCGCTGGGTGAATATAATGCGCTCCTCGCTGCGAACGCCTTTGATTTTCCGACTGGTTTGAAACTGGTTCGCAAACGCGGAGAGCTGATGGCCGGGGTCACCGGCGGGGCCATGGCCGCCATCATTGGTGTTAGGCCCGAGCGAATCTCTGAAATCCTGTACAACTTTGCCTTCGACACGGTCGGCGTAGCTAACTACAATGAACCTTTGCAAACGGTCATTCAGGTCCTGTCGGGATGGACGTCTCAGCGGTGTTTAAGGAGATAGGCGCCGAAGTTTTTCCTTTGAATGTGAGTGCAGCCTTTCACTCTCGTTGCATGAAGGAAGTGGAAGCGATCTTCCTTAGATTTCTCGGTCAATTTGATTTTCAAGCCCTTACGATCCCCGTAATCTCCAAC
>QHZP01000613.1:1624-5077 GCA_003224715.1 Acidobacteriota bacterium
CCCAGGGAGGTGTCAAGGAGACGCTCGCAAACCAGATCAGCAATCCAGTTCGATGGACTGAGAGTATTGAGTTCCTGTTGCAGCAGCCGAACCCAGAATTCGAGGAGGTCGGGCCGGGGACGGTTCTGACCAATATGATCCGCAAGATTCAAGCCGCTTTCTCGAAGCCATTCGGTCTAAGGATTCTCGATGAGAGCAGCTCTCCTGAAAGCTCGAACCCTGCAATTCTTCGAGGACGGCGTTTGGTGTGAGAAGTCTCTGCAAGAACGACTTGCCCATCGTATTCATGTTTTCAGGCCAGGGATCCCAGTATTACTGCATGGGCAGAGAGCTGTATGAAAGCAGCGAAACCTTTCACGACTGGATGGAATACTGCTCTAACTTGGCCGCAGGCCGGTTGGGAATTTCCCTGACTGGGCTGCTCTATCAAGATGGTGTTGGCCGGTCTGACGTTTTCGACAGGACCCTCTATACCTTTCCCGCCGTATTCGCCATCAATTACAGCTTGGCCAGTTTGCTCATTAGCGAGGGAATAAGACCTGCCATCCTCCTGGGCTATTCGATGGGCGAGCTGGTTGCCTTGACTTTGAGCGAAGCAGTCGCGCTGGAGGATTCCCTTGAAATTGTGGTTGAATCTGCCAGATTGATCGAAGCTCGGACTCAGCCCGCGGGCATGATGGTGGTGTTAGGTTCCACGGCGATTGCTTCTGAGTACCCGGAATTGTTTCACAATGTGACGATTGCCTGCAGAAACTACGACGAGAATTTTGTGATTACCGGGTCTCGGCAACAACTGCAACACATCAGTCACTTTCTGTCGCAGAAAAGAATCCTGTCGCAGATCCTGCCCATCAGCCACGGATTTCACTCGCCATTCATGGACCCCGTCAGCGCGGCGTTTAAGTCGTTGGTAGACACCGCTCAGATCAGGCCAATGAGGACCTGCGTCTTCTCCTCGGTGTATGCAAGAAAGATCAACAGTCGAGACAGCCTGCGGGATTATTGCTGGCACGCTATCAGCAAACCTGTCGACTTCTTCGGCGCTGTCACGGCGCTTGAAGCAATCGAACCTCACTTATACATTGATGTAGGTCCTAGTGGCACTCTGGCCAACTTTGTCAAAAACATCATTGCGTCTGATTCCAAGTCGCACGCCTGCCCGACGCTTAACCAGTTCGGGAGAGATGTGCAGAGTATGGTCAGACTGAAATTGGAGCTGTTTTGATAGCTGATGCCGCCTTGCCTTTGAATTTGAGCCGACAACACAAGGAGGTGCCTTCCTATCTCGCCTTCTCAGTTGCGCCGAACTATCCATCTCTCGTTCAGGACCTTGAGCGCTTCCTTCACCCCAGTGAAATTAGTTATTTTCGCGGGTTGGAATTCCCCCTGCGCCGAACCAGTTTCCTTCTGGGCAGGCACGCCGCGAAGCAGGCCCTAGCTGCCTTTCTGCGCGAGCCGGACCCAACGCTCATAGAGATTTGCACCGGCACTTTCTGCCAACCCCTGGTCAAATACAGCTCGGCGGAGACACCCGAATTGACGATCGCTCATTGCCAGGATGCGGCGGTCGCAATTGCCTGCCAAACTGGGCACCCTGTCGGAGTTGATTTGGAATACCTCGACCCTAACAAGAGCCAGGTGCTAAAAAGCCAGTTTACAAAGGTCGAACTGCAGCTCCTGAAGCGATTGCAGGAAAGCGACGAAAACTCCTCTTACCTCTTGTGGACGGCCAAAGAGGCACTGTCAAAGGCCATCAAGTGCGGGCTGACAGTTCCCTTTGAAATACTGGAAGTCAAAGAGATTCATCAGACGGCGGCGCGCGCTTATGTTTCTTTGTTCAAAAACTTTTCTCAGTTTCAAGCTCACTCCTGGATAGAGGACCCACATGTTCTCTCTATCACCCTGCCCAGGAGAACCTGCCTGGAGGTGAACCCCTTGAAGGCACTGCAAGCCGTGGCTTTTGGCCGAGGAGGACAGCGCAATGAGTTTACCTGAAGACACGGAAAATTTGCCTCCGGTCTCTGTTGTGAAGAGGTGCTGGCCGGCAAGCTGCTTGCAATGGGTCCCCAGCTCGGTCGATTCGATGAACTTTGCTAAAGATGAAATTGTTGTCTGGCCTCTGTTGTCTGGCCTCTTGTTCAAACAGCCGCTACGTGCTATAAAAGGGACTCCTCAATCTGTACCAAAGGGTGGATGCCCGCAATGATCCAGTCCGGCAAGAACCAAAATAGCTACCCTCACGTAACTCTACGCACTAGGAAGGCGATCTGGATGCTGATCGCAGTGCTTTTCAGCACCAGCCAGGGAACCCGGCTGTTGGCTTCTCCTCCCAGCGAGGAAAGCAAGCCGATTCCTGCTCCACCAGCCAATGCTTCGAGCTCCAATCTTCCCATTTCCTGCCTAGGACGGATTGCGCCTGAAGACGGCTTGATTCAAGTTGGAGCGCGATCGATCTCAGGGCAGCCCTCCATAATTGCCGAGCTTAAGGTGAAAGAAGGAGAGACAGTTCGCACGGGACAAGTTCTCGCAGTGCTCGACAGCAAAGAGCAGTTGGAGGCTGTGCTGCGCGAGGCAGAAGCGCGGGTCCAGTTAGCCCGGGATCAACTTGCCCGCGTGAAGGCGGGACCGAAATCGAGCGACGTCGCAGCCCAGCAAGAGGAGATCGCCCGGCTGGAATTGCAGCTTCGCGGCGAAGAGACGGACTACCACCGTTACGAGCCACTCTTGGAGAAGAAGTTGGTTTCAGCTGCTGTCATGGATCAGAAGCGTTTAGCAGTCGAAACGACCAGGCAGCTGCTCAAACAGGCCAAGGAAAGACTGAACAGCCTCATCGAAGTAAGGCAAATCGACGTAAATGTAGCGGAGTCGGAACTTAAGGCGGCATTAACCAGTGCCGAGCGCGCTCGGGCGGATGTGTTGAAGATCAATGCCTGGCCGGGCGAAGAGGTAGGTCAAAAGGGTATCATGGAGCTGGCCAAGACAGGTCAAATGTACGTCGTGGCCGAGGTGTATGAAACCGACGCCGCCAGGCTTCGGGTAGGGCAGCGTGCTACGATAACCGGCGATGCCTTGACAAAAAAAATTCAAGGAACCGTTGAACAGATCGGCTCGAAAATTGCGCGAAACAATACGACGCATCTGGACCCAATCGCCGTTTCGGACCAGCGGGTGGTCGAGGTCAAAGTACGCCTTGAAGAAAGCCAGATGGTGGAGAACTTAATCCACGCTCAAGTTACTGTACTGATTCAACCCTAGTGTCCAGCCAGGTCCCGATCATGCGACACAATCCGAACGAAGTTGCTTCCATCAGTCCTGCCTCTTCTCAGTCCCATTTTACTGGACAACAAGCTGAAATATGGCCCGTATCCCCCTGGCTCGCCTCCAACTGACTCGCGAAAAGCGCCGTTTGTTCGCGGCGCTTGCAGGCATCGCCTTTGCTGTGATTCTCATGCT
>QHZP01000614.1 GCA_003224715.1 Acidobacteriota bacterium
TGGGAAATGTCCGACGGTCTGTCAATTAATCGGGGCGCCCACAATTTCAGCATGGGCTTTAATTTCCGCCACTACACCAGCTACACCAGCGGCTTCAGCTCTGGATCCTACCGGTTCGACGGCACAACAACGGGCACTTCCATCGCGGATTTTCTGCTCGGTTACTCCTCCAGCGGGTTCATCTGGCGAGATTGCTCCGACTGCGAAAAGAACGGCGGCTTTTTGAACTTCATCTACAGAGGGTTTGCTCCCTATTTCCAGGACGAGTGGAAAGCCAGCCGGCGGCTCACCGTGACCATGGGCGTGCGGTATGACTACAATTTCCATCCGCTGGAAGAACAGAATCACCAGGGCTGGTGGGATGAGGCCCGTGGCGGCGGAATCATCACCTCGGACAAGACGATCTTTGATAGGCATCTCGAAGGCGATGTACTGACCTATGCCGGCGGCCGCACCTATGGCACCGTGCCCAGGAACGTCTTCGCGCCTCGGCTCGGACTGGCATTCCGCCCGTTTGATAACAACAAAACGGTCATCCGCGCTGGCGCGGGTATCTTCTATGATCAAGCCGAAGTAAAAGAGCAGGCTACCTCTTTCAGCTATCCGGGCGGTGGCTACACGGGGTACACCGCGAAGCCGGCCGATGGGATTTACGTCGATCTTTCCCAAACGTTCCCGCCTCTTCCGCCGGCGTCGCCGGCCTCGGTCGCTAACGGCACTCTCGGCTTCCTGTGGATCCAGCCGGCTAAGCGACTTAATCCTTACGTGGAGCAGTGGACTTTCTCGATTGAGCGGGAGCTGGCTTCAAACACGAAGTTCGAAATCAACTATCTCGGCTCGCACGGGCTCCATCTACTGGGACGCGAGAACATTAACCAGCCGTACGCCTATGATTCTTCCCACCCCTTGACGGTGTTGGAGAGGACTCCTTATCCGCGTGCAGGTCTCGTGATGAACCACCTTTGGGACCATTACTCCCACTATAACGCCATGAACGTAAAGGTCGAGCGCTCAGTAAACGATATGACCTTGCTCGCCGGCTATACCTGGGCCAAGAACATGGACGTCAAGTCAGCGCCGGCGGGAGTGGCCGGTGATTCGGCCGGCTGGGTCGGGGCCATGGATCCCCACAACTACCGGCGCGATTATGCCCGGGCAAGCTACGACGCCACTCATCGATTCGTGGCCAGCATGGTATACGAGGTACCGGTTGGTCGCGGCAAGCGCCTTATGGGGTCGACCGGCAAAGCCGCCAACCTTGTCCTAGGCGGTTGGCAGGTGAATGGCATCGTGACCTATCAAACAGGATTCCCGTTCTCGGTCAATGCCAGCGATCCGGGTGGCGTCAACCAAACCTTCGGCAACCGCGCCAACGTCAGCAGCGACCCCACCCAGGGGTTCGACAAATCGATCTCCAAGTGGTTCAATACGTCCGTATTTAGCCAGCCGAGCATTGACATCCCAGGCCAGAGCGGATTCGGTAATTCCGGCCGGAACCTGGTAGAGGCGCCCGGGATCTCCAACTTTGACCTGTCTGCCTTCAAGAACATCAGACTGACCGAGCGCCTCCGCTGGCAGATTCGCTTCGAAGCATTCAACGCGTTTAACCACGCGCAGTTCGGCTATCCGGACGCTAGCGTGAATTCGCCGACCTTCGGCGTGATCAGTAGGGCGCGCCCCGGGAGGATCATTCAGTATGGGACAAAGCTGATCTGGTAGACTAATAGGTGACGATGAAGTTCAAACCTTGATCAAGTTTGTTAATCCACCGTCCCCTCACCCCGACCCCTCACCCCCAGCCCCTCTCCCATTGGGAGAGGGTGGCCGAAGGCCGGGTGAGGGGTTAGTCGCCAATGGAGCGGTCTGAGGTTGCTAGTGGAACTCGTCTCAATTGCTCACTACCAAGTTCACAAATCGGCTAAATTTCTGTTCTCCCTCTCCCCGCAAAACGGGGAGAGGGAGTCAGAGGGTGAGGGGCTGCGATGGAAAGCAATTCCCCTCTTGGCGGTATGAGATCGCTCGTTATTACAACCCCCCTTGGAGGGTCGTTCTAATGGATCTCCAGTTAGCCCTGCCAGGTTCTCCGGTTGCACGACGAGCCTGGCAAGTTTTTATTCTCACGTTTGTCCTCACGACGCGCCTGATGGGCCAGACATCCGACCCATCGGCTGCCCAAAGGGCTCTCGACCGGGGAGACTACAGAAGGGCCGAAGAGCTTTATCGTGCTCTCCTGGGCTCGGGACCGACCTTGCCGGAACTGCACAACAATCTCGGCATTACACTTCATTTACAGGGAAAGTCGTCGGAAGCCATCGCGGTGTTCCGGCGGGCCCTGCGTCTGAAGGAAATGCCCGGCACATTTGCGCTGCTGGGTCTGAGCTATTGCAAGCTCCGGCAGTTTGACGATGCTGTGCCGATTCTGCTGCACGCCAAGCGCTACTTCGCCGATTCGAATGTTCTGTCTGTGCTTGGACCCTGTTATTTGGATGCCGGCGAGCCGCTCGATGCCGTCCTGGTTTACAAGGAACTGGTAAAGCAAGACGTCCCACCTGCGGATGAAAACCTGGTCAACCTGGCTCGAGCAAACTTCCGGGCCTCCAAGCACTTTCTGGGCTTGCTCGAAGGCGCACCGGGCAACAAAGAGTACTTGAGGGCAATCGAGGCGGCACGACAAAACTCCTCTCCGAACGCGCGTGGGGCCATCGCTATTGCGCTTCGCAATGCGCCCTATCTGAGCCTGGACACGGGGGTCGAAGAGCTGGGCCAATTGCTGCTGAAGCATCCCAATGACCCAGCGCTGCTCTATGTGCTGGGTGTGGTGTGCGGAGAGGAGGCCATGCAGAACTTTCAGCTCTGCCAGAGCCGCTATGCGGGTTCAGTTGGGGTGCGGCGGCTATATGCGGAGATTCTCCTCCTTCGCGCATCTCCGACCCCTTCCGGCGTGCACCATGACCTTGCCATGCTTTACCGCAAGAGAGGGGCATGGGACAAGGCGCTCGGCGAGTTCGAGCTGGAACAACGCACGGTTCCTGAAGATGAGCGGGTGGCGGTAGGAATCAGTGAATGTCTTTTGCACCTGGGACGGTACGAGGCGTTGAGCCGGCATCTCAAGCCGATCACTGTGGCCAAGGAACCGCCGGAGTGGGCGCTTCTGGATGCCGCTTCGGCGGCGAAGGAGCTCGGGCGGCTAGACGATGCCATCCTCTACTTGCACCAGGCGACGGTGCACTACCCGGATAGCCCAACGGTTCACTACCGCCTGAGCCGGCTATACCATTTGGCCGGACGGAAGGATCTGGCAAGGCAGGAAAACGCAGTTTTCAGCAAGCTCAAGGGTTATCAAAAGATCGCGAAGGAACCGGAGGGCAGGTGATGGTTGCGCTTCTTCTGTTAACCGCTTCATTGGCCCTGAAACCGTGTCGCGGCCCCGCCGAGACTCCGTATCAAGCGGCCCTGCAGGCGAGCCAGCAGGGAAACAACCCGGAAGCGGAAAAGCTTTTCCGCCAGGCGGTGAACACCGATCCGCCATGCGCCAAAGCGCATTTCAATCTGGGACTGGTGATGGCCTCCGAAGAACGCTTCGCGGAGGCGGAACCGGAAATTCGCAGTGCGGTTCTCCTCTCGCCAACCGATCCCCGCATCCATACAGCCCTCGGCAAGGTTCTCACACGCCTGCATCGCGGTGCAGAAGCGCTCGAAGCATTTCGCCGGGCCATCGCGCTTGAGCCGCACTCGGCCGAAGCCCATTTGAACCTCGGCATTGCAATGGCCGACGAGCAGGACCTCGCAGGTGCGCTGGTAGCCTTCTCCGAAGCAGTTCACCTGGAGCCCCGGTTACCCAGGATGCGTTACAATCGCGGTCGTGTGCTGTTTGAGCTTCGCCGTTATACGGAGGCCCAGCCGGAACTCGAGCTGGCTTGGCGTCTCGCAACCCTTTACCTTCTGGGAATCAGCGAAAAAGAACTCGACCATCGGAACCGCTCCATGGAATTGTTTCGGAAACTAACCGAAATCGAGCCGCGAGATGCGGAGGGCCATTATTTGCTGGGCCAGGACCTGCTGTACTTTGGAAGGACGAGTGAGGCTGTGGCGCAATGGAAAACGGCTGTCAAGCTCGACCCAGAACACGCCGAAGCCCTCTACCATCTCTCCCGAATGCTGGTCGAGCAAGATCCGCAGGCCGCCGAGGCTTACGGCGAGCGCGTGCGGGCGGCCAAGAAAAAAGCGCAGAACACGGACCGCGCAGAGATGCTCTCAGTTCTGGCGACGAGTTCCGCCAAGGCAGGCAAGTTACCACAGGCCATCACGCAGTTGCAGGAAGCGCTCGATTTGTGCGGGGACTGCCACCTGCGCGGTGACCTGCTCAAGAGCCTGGGCCTGGCCTACTGCCACGCCGGCGACCTCAGAAACGGCGAGACGTGGCTTCGCCAGGCGCTTGAGCTCAAGCCGCGCGATGCGGACATCCAGAAGTCTCTGAAAATGATTGAAACTCGCGCCGGCCAGCGCCACCAAGGATGAAAATTATTCCCCCTTCGAAGGGGGTGCCGGGGGATGTCCTATGGTGAACATGGCACTGGAAAGCCGAAGGACACCCCCCTACGCCCCCCTTGATAGGGAATCCACAGGGCAATGAGGAAGGCGCAGTCTCCTCAAACGGCTCTGGGAAGACCGGTGGCCTCGCCTTTTCCAAACGGAGTTATACCTACAAGGTTGTAGGGGACTGTAAGATCCAGGCCGATGTCTATCGGGTTTCCGATGACGTGGTACGTCCGGCCATCTTATGGATTCATGGAGGCGCCTTGGTCTTCGGCAATCGTGAAGTGCTTCCTCCCGAACAGTTGAAAAGGTACATCCAATTAGGTTGCACGGTCATATCGATCGACTATCGTTTGGCCCCAGAAACCAAGATTAAGCTCATTATTGAAGACCTTCAGGACGCCTACAAATGGGTGCGTGAGAAGGGCCCCGAACTGTTCACGATTGATCCCGACCGAATCGCAGTGATCGGGCATTCAGCAGGAGGATATCTCACGTTGATGGCCGGATTCTGTGTAAATCCGCGTCCTAGAGCCTTAGTGTCATTCTACGGTTATGGCGACATTGCCGGGAAGTGGTACAGTCGGCCAGATCCCTTTTACAGCAAGGAACCGGCTGTGCCGAAAGACGAGGCCTACCAAGGGGTCGGCGGCTCAGTGATGTCGGGAAGTCTCGATGGAAAGCGGTGGCGTTTCTACCTTTACTGTCGTCAACAAGGCCTATGGCCAAAGGAGGTAACCGGGCATGATCCGGATAAGGAACCGAAAGAGTTCGATCCCTTTTGTCCTGTCCGCAATGTGACCAAGGACTATCCTCCCACGCTGCTGCTTCATGGCGACAGAGACACTGATGTTCCGTTCGAACAATCCGTCCTCATGGCCAAGGAATTGGAGCGTCATCACGTTGAACATGAATTAATGAGAATGCAGAACCTTGGACATGGATTCGACTCTAAGGGAATGAAGGATCCGAAAGTTGCGGAGACGTTCGATCATGTCGTGGCCTTCCTGCAGAAACACTTGGCGAAATAGAAAGGGATCGGAGCTTGTCCGCGGTGGTCCTTTTGCTGACACTCAGACCATGTCCTACAAGCAATGAACGACTGAAAAGAACCGACTGATCGATATCCTGAACCGATCTCCGGATCCTGTTCTCATCCCGGGCAAGCCAGGCACTGGGTTGCTTTTTCACTCCAACCTATCGACTCTTCGGGCAGGATCTTGCTCCTCCTTTCGGTAGTAAGGGGCCTGGAGGAGCTCTTGGATGCTAAATTTTAAAATGCTTCTAAGGAGCGCATTCAAT
>QHZP01000615.1:0-488 GCA_003224715.1 Acidobacteriota bacterium
AGCGGCAAACGCGACCATCTCCCTGCCGCCCATGCCAGCCGCAGACTCTCGGTGAAACTTCAAAAAGCGTTCTTCTTCGATTCTCCCGAGATCGAGAGACTCACAACGGCCAAGCCGGCCAGAACAGCGAATCCAAACATCAGGGCCCCCTTGTACCAGCCGGATTGATGTCCCCGGCGATAAGCTTCACGTTCCACCAGGGCAGCCTCTTTGCCCAGAGCTGCCGTCACTTCGTCATCGGTGGGATTCAAGGAAATCGCATCCTGCAAGTTTTCAAGTTGCTTGCCGATTTGGTTGAGCATTCTCGGCCCGACATCCATGATTTCTTTTGTAATCCGGTCTAATGGTTCCGGCATTTCACGTCCTCCTTTTCGGGTTAGGTGAGCTATGAATCCTCTACTGCACACTTTGTAGAATCCTGTCGAGTTCGACAGAACGCAAACCAAGACATAGCACGCTCTCGGGAGGTAACAAAATCCTTAAGCTCT
>QHZP01000615.1:543-3451 GCA_003224715.1 Acidobacteriota bacterium
CAACGTCATTTAAAATCCGGAAAACAGCTTGCCCAAATACGAGCCATGACTCACTTTGGCAGATTCGGCCTTTGGCAAATCAGGTTTCGTAATGCCGTCTGTCCTTGTCTCCGTATCGATGCTTCCTTTGAACTTGGCGTTATCGGCAATCGAAATTCGTTGACATCTAACGTTGCCGACGACCGACCCGGATAATTTGATTTCCACCAGTTCACTAGCAAGAATGTCCCCAATCACGCTTCCTGTGATGATTACACTTTTTGCATGGATTTCCGCGTTGACTTTCCCATTAGGACCAATTCGCACATTATGATCCCCCACTTCAATCCGCCCTTCCACACGACCTTCGACGGTAAGATCCTCGTCGACGATTAACTCGCCTTTGATGGAAACGGATTCCTTTAAATTAGTAGAGATGGGCAAGTACATCCAGTTATCAGATCCACAGCTCGAGCAAACCAGATTCCCAGAAGTAGAAACGGACAAGGCACGATCGGCATCACAGTCGGCACACAATATGATTCGGTGCTCCAGGGATCTCTTGAGGCTAGAGCGGGAAGTCATCGCATACCTCCTTATAAAATATCACTCCAATGTTACTCCTAATTTAGACCAGGAATCCAGTTGTTGATAGCCTAGGTACTTCTTACGACACTACCATAGCCTTTGCCAACTTGCCCGGACAGTCTCGCCTTGCCAAGTGAGTTCACGATGGAAACGGAGTGGTGTTGCCTAAAGAATACAGCTAAGATATAGGCTAGAATGATTTCGGAGGGGGAGGGAAGGATATGATCATTTACAAATGTGATCTTTGCAATCAGATCAGAGAATGCGCTCAAAAGAAGATTGACGGCAAGTATTATGACATCTGCCTTGAGTGCTGGAGCCCCTTAGAAGCGAAATTGAAAGGGAAAGAGAGCTCGGTTTTTAGGTCGTTGATTCTTCAATTCGAAGGCCTCCTTGAATTCCGCTCATTGAGGGAATTCTGCAAGCTACTGAAACGTGGACAAGGAACCCCATAGCCATGGGTTGCAGTGGCGTAACCAGAGCCTCAGTGATGCCGAAACCCCGGAAGACAACTAACTGCTGCTCTGGAACCACTCGAACAGCCAGTGGCTCTCGCACGGTGGCTTCCGACCGGGTAGTATTAACCAGCGCTTCTTCGTCTCGGAGGACTTACGCCAAATGGATTTGTTCGGCCTGAGTCCCACTTCGGTCACAGCAAGAGCTCAATTATCTGCCGCTGGGACACCCCTACCAACTCTGAAGCAGTCTCTCTGCTATGCGAGTGTTAGCTTTTGTCTGGCGAGCTTAGCCGTTTTTGCAATAGTTGGCTATGGTGAGCCATGGATGCGCCAATATCTGGGCGTGTTAGGTCCCTATATCGTCGCCACAGCCTTTTTCATCCTTCTGGCTGGTGGCATACTTAGCCGGCTTGTGGTAGGGCCTGGTCGTTTGGTGCGTTTCTATCTCCTGTTTGGCCTGGCCTTTTTCTGTTATGCGGCGAGCTGGGTGATTGCCTACCTTACGCTGCGTAGCCTGATTGGAGAACTCCTTGGCTCCCTGGTAGGCACTGGTCTGATGGCGCTCATCCTGGCCGGTGCATTCGGAGCCAAGAAGGCGTTGACCAGGATGATGCCGGCCTTGCTCGTGGCCAATTCAGCTGGCTATTTTCTGGGTCGGGTCGTCCATGAAGCCATTGGTGGAAAGCTGGGAATGATACTTTTTGGCGCTTGTTATGGGCTCGGCTTTGGAACCGGCTTGGGGTATGCCTTATTCCTTGCACAAGAACCTATCCGTTTGCGTTTGGGTCAATCGCTCGAAGACTCGGCGCCAAGACCCTGAGAAAGTCCTCCGTCGCAATCGGCCGGAGGTGCATGCTTTTCGAAACTTGCCTTGCCCTTTCCTCCTTCTCAGAAGGCAGCCCAAAGTATTTTTGCAAGAAAACAATTGCTTGATTCTTATAGAAAATACCATCCGGGTTGGTAATGTAAGAAAATCATTTCAGCATTTCAGGTCTTTTCCTCAAGTCTAATGAGGGATTCAAACAATCGAAAAAGGGGAGGTCAACTCCGTTTCAAAGGGATAATTTCTTTTTAGCAGTCGCAAGATTCATGTTACATTTTCAGCCTATTTTGATTTTGCACTCTGCAAAAGTTGGGGTACTCCAGCATCCAGTTGGCTGAATATAGAGAAATCAATTCTCTTTCAATCCGTGGCTCCAGGTGAGGTTCTGAGATGACTTTCACGACCGATTTGAAGTTGCCGGAGGGACCCGTGGCGCTTCCCGACGCAAGCTTTCTAGTTGTAGAAGGTGGGCGGGGATGTGTGACCCAGATCAGCCCGGACGGCCGATCCAAGCGGATCATCGCCATGACAGGCGAGCCAAACGGGCTGGCTGTGGACAAATCGGGCGCCATCTGGGTGGCTGATACGCGACCTCCGGCTCTGATCCGTCTCACGATGGACGGAAATTTTAACCGTGTCCTGACCAAGTGCAATGGTGAAGCATTTCTGTTCCCGAACGATCTTTGTTTCGGTCCGGATGGCGCGCTGTATCTAACCGATTCGGGTATTTTTACCGACGATTTCGCACCCGGAGGGGTCGTCCGGCCGGACTGGATGGATCTACATCTGGACGGTCGCCTCTACAAGGTCGACATCCATACGCTGGCCATTCAGAAATTAGATTCTGGATTTCAGTTTATCAACGGCATTGCCTTTGGCTCTGATCATTATCTCTACGTGAATGAGACGATGACCGGAATGGTCTATCGCTACCGATGGAAAGACGGCAAGATTGTCGGCCCACGGGAGCACTTCGGAAACGTGCACGATCCCAGCAAGCCGCCGGCTTTCAAGGGCCCGGACGGGATGGCCTTTGACGTCAATGACAGGCTCTATGTAG
>QHZP01000616.1 GCA_003224715.1 Acidobacteriota bacterium
AGCGCGTTGTTGCCATAGGCGATGTTCATGGCGACTATGAACAGTTTGTGGCCGTACTGCGTTCGGCTAAACTAATCGACTCAGAGGAGAGCTGGTCCGGAGGAAAAACCCACCTGGTCCAAACCGGAGACGTGCTTGACAGGGGTCCCGACTCACGCAAGGTGATGGATCTCTTGATGAAGCTCGAGAAGGAGGCTCGCCGCGCCGGTGGCTGGGTCCATTGCCTGATTGGCAATCACGAAGCCATGAATATCTACGGTGACCTCCGCTACGTCTCACCCGGCGAATTTGCAGCCTTTCGAGACTCCAATTCCGAGAAAGCTCGCGAAGAGCTTTACAAGGAATATCAAGCGCAGATCAAGAGCTCCTCAGCGCCCCAGAGCGTTCCTGCTTTCGATGAAGCGTTTCAAAAAAAATGGGAATCCGAGCATCCCTTGGGATACGCGGAGCAATAACGCCGTTATCAAGATCGATAATACCTTGTTCCTCCATGGCGGGATCGGTCCCAAGTATGTGGACTGGAGTGTGCGCCAGATCAACGAGCGGGTACGCGAAGAACTGGAGGATTTCACAAAACTGCAGGGCGGGATCGTGATGGATGGCGAGGGGCCCTTATGGTACCGGGGGCTGGCCCAGCAAGACGAAATGGCTCTGGAGCTGCATGTAAAATCGGTTCTCAAGAACCATCAAGCCGAGAGAATCGTGATTGGCCACACGCCCACCGAAGGAGCTATCCTGCCTCGGTTTGGAGGTAAGGTCCTGTTGATTGACGTGGGCTTATCGCGAGTCTTTGATAGCCAGCCGCGCATGGCCTGCCTGTTGATAGAAAACGGCAAGCCTTACGCGCTGCACCGGGGCGAGAAGCTGGAACTTCCGCCCGATTCGGGTAGCGGTCTGCTGAGCTATCTGAAGCAAGCGGCGGCACTCGATCCGTCGCCATCTCCTCTGGAAAAGCGTATTGCCGAGGTCGAAGCGCGACTACCAGTTCCTGCCCAAAAGTAAGAGGGAAGCCAGAGAGACACGGGGACACGAAGAAAAACTTCCTGCCGCAGATGAACACGGATGAACGCCGATTCGAGCGGATTCCAGCTGGGATTGAGTGTTATGGTTCCGGTGGGCATGGAAGTTGAGGCGGGGCCGATGAAATGTTGATGAAATAATCCGGACCGAAGAGTGGAGGCAATGAAGTCCCTCGGTGGCTTCCCCGTGTTCCCCGTGGTGTCGCGTATTTGAACGTTTTGTGTCTCGGCGGTTTCGAGTTTTCCAGAAGTTCTACTTTCTTTCAAGGTCGAAAAGCACCGCCGCCTCTCCCTTCTGGGCGACCTGTTTGTCAAAAAAGTTCACAATCTTGTCTCTTCGCGCGAGTAGGCCTTCGATCTCCGAAGGTGTCAGGTACTGACCCAGTTGTTTGCTGAGCGCAGCTTTGTTCAATTCCCGCAGTTTGGCCAATAGCCTGCGATCGCACTGGACCAGGTTCTGAGGGCTTCGCAAATCTTTCATCATGCGAAAGGCCCGTGTGTGATCGATCATCCAGACATTCCAGTCTTTGGTGATCACGAGATTGCCCAGGTTGCGATCGGTGTTGTAAATAAGCTGGTCAAAAACCCGGCAGACGTACATTTGCTGGTTCCAGGAATGTAGGTCGGCAGGTTCGATTTTCTTTTTCTTGCGATCCAGCTCCGTCATCACTGCGTCATCCACCCACCAGGTGACGGCAGCCATGCTTCCGACCTTGCGCTCAACAGACACTGGCACCATGTTGAGCTCCAGCAACTTGTCCAATTGATAGGCAGCCACATTGAACTTATAGCAGTCCCGGAAGTTCATTTCGGTACCCTGGATTGTCTGGAAAGACGTTTTACTAATGTCCACCGTCTGAATGTGCGCGTTGTGCCTGAGCTTCCCATCATCCAGAACCGCCCGCTGGGAATTGGTGACACCCATCGACAGATTCTTCTGCTCAACGACTTTCGCCTTGAGCAGAAATTCTTCCATCTCGCCACGGCTTAACCTGGGCGGAGCAACCACCTTTGCCCCAGCGGTATCCTGAGCGAGCGTGTTTAGGGCAAAGAGGCAGTGACAGGCGAATAGCAGGTAGAATCCTGCTGCTTTCAACCCATCACGTCTCGGTTGTAATGCATGAAGAAACCTCATGGCAACCTCCTCAAAAATTCCTCCCATCAAAGGCGCAAAGCGCCGCAGTTTGGGCGGGGAGGCGTCCCTGTCGGGGCACGCTCGGTACATTTCTACAGAGACATCCCCTCGCGATCCCTCACGGGATGGCTGTCCCCTTGAAGTTGTGAAAGAACTTGGATAGCAGTCCCTCCCTTACGGTCGGAGCTCTGTGACACGCCTGGAATCAGAGCCGGCAGTTTAGCGAACAGAATCGGAATTACCCGGAGCAAGGAAAATTGGGTTCTCATTATATCCTCCTTTACCTAGGAAGGCGAGAACCGAGGCCGAAAACCGGAACGCAGTCAAAAATATAATTCGACGATAGGTGGCCAATTCGAATATCGAATCGTAGAGAGCAAATCGTAGACCGTAGGATGCGTTAGCCTGGCGTAACGCATCTCGATCTTTGGTGCAACCGAAACAGCAGAACCGTAGGATGCGTTAGCCTGGCGTAACGCATCTTGATCTTGGAGCAACCGAAAGAGCAGCCCAATCGATCGTGCACTCCAGAGTTTTTGGCCCAGGTTTATCGCGCCGTCTACGGTTTCGGGGAGATGCGTTACGCAAAAAGCGCTAACGCATCCTACTCTAAATCCCGGCAAGATTGGGCTGCAGCTTCTGGTAACCGTGCTCTTGCGCCCAAACGTCGAGTGGCAGGGCAACCAGTTCATCCACATCCGGAATGGCAGCTGCGTCCTTGCCCACATCGACGGTGTGAAGGTAAAGGCGGCAAGTATCACAGGCTTGCACCCGGAGATGGTCGAAGCCTGAGGCGGTGTAATAAGCCAGTTTTTTGTCTGCCTCTTCGCCACAGGCGACACATCGCCCACGGCGGAAGGGCCACTCGTGCAGGCACAGCGAACAGACCAGGGTTAAGGCACTGCCTTCACCCTCGGCTCGCAGAGCCCCAACTTGGGGCGGATGCCCACATCGCGGACAACAATTCTCGCCTTCGACCACTGGACCCAGCCCTGAGTCCCCGAAGGTGTGAAGAAATTGCGCCACCCTCTCCCCTGATGGGGGCGAGGGAGTTGACTCTTATATCTACTTTCCCCTCACCCCAACGGGGAGAGGGGCCACGTTTGAGGGAGAACACCGCAACGTCAGCCCCCTCCGATTTTTTCACAGCTCCCGCTCCCAAGAGGGGAATTTCGGTGGTGGCTGCATAAGGTTGAAGCAAGACACGCGCAAAGAAGCTTAGGGGCGACGTGGTATCGAGCCGCCGCCAGTAGTCCGTGATGGCCTTGCGACACGTGGCCTCATCCAGTTCTCCCGTCACTTGCTGCAGTAGTTTCGGCCCAGAGTGACGGACCAGTTCCATCAATGGGACCCGAAAGGTGAGCAGTCGTTCCCAATCTGCCGCCTGAGGCAGCATCCGCTCCTGGAAGGAAGCTAAAGCAGCATAAAAGGAGAGTAGCTCACCAGAGGCGGGATAGCGCGTGGTCAACAGGCGGGCGCGGGCAGCACGTTGAGCGCTCAGCGCTTGGAAATCTCTCGAAACCATTTCGGA
>QHZP01000617.1 GCA_003224715.1 Acidobacteriota bacterium
CATTCCCGTCGCGGTGTGGATAGCTGGCTCCTGGGGCATCGAAGCCGATGGCCTGAACGTCAGTCTCCACTGAGGCCACCTGTTCTGCAGGAACAAATAGGAATTCGGCTCCGGGATCGAGAAAGCGCCGAATTAGCCAGCAGGTGGCCGTCCTATTGACTCGGATTTGTTTGCGAGTAGTCCATTTCATATCACTCACCTTTTCAATTGAGAGGGTCTTCTCTTAATTTTGGGCTCGTTTCGAGCTGTTCGGTCGCTCGCCGCCTTCTGGTTCTCCCATGTGTCCACTCGTGACTTCGAGCGGACACGTCGTTCCCGACGTTTGGCTTTCGCAGGCTGTGAAGCATGCTCGGAACGGAGGCGGGCATAAAGGGACTCGAACAAGGCCCCATCGCTTCAAGCCGACGCATGTCATCGGAATCTCGATTGCGCAACAAAAACGCTTAATTCACCCGCAACGCCCGGGCGTGTCGCACGGGGTCTGGTTCGTATGGCGTCGAAATTTCCAAACTCCACACTCATCCCCTTCAGGAATGGAGCGGTCGGCCTTCACCGTCTCTTGCACACGATTTCAGAAGACTGAAAAGGCTGTGGCTATCTATGTTTCGGCGGGCCGGCCGTTCTCTGAGCCGGTTTGACAGGCCTTTGAGAAAAGGACAGGAATCTCGTTCCATGCTTATCTCAAGGCCGAGACTGAAGCGGAACTTCCCATATCCGTGAGTATCCTTTCTGCTAGAAGGTTTCTCACAGTAGCCTCATTCCGAGCCATTTCTAAAAAAGCCGCTTTCAACAGTGCCTCTTTCCTGGCGAATATCGCTTGCCGGACTTCCGATTGAACCCTGGGATCTGTGAGATCATGTTGTCCGGCCGCCTCCTTTTCCTGGAGCTTGACGATGTGGTAACCGTATTTGGTGACAATCACGCTGCGAAACGTTTCTCCAGTTTTCAGATTTCGCACGGCTTTGGCAAAGAGGGAATTCGGATCCAGGGCATCGAGTTGCTCGGCACTGAGAAGACGAAGGTCCCCTCCGATAGGGGCTGTGGAACTGTCTTCCGAGTAATCCCGAGCTATTGTCGCGAAATCCTCTCCACTCAAAATTCGCTGGAGAAGATTCTGTACTTTCTGACGAGCGGCCTCGTCCGTCTTGGCATCATCATTCTTGGCGTTATTGATCTGGGGGTCTGGCCAGGGGGTGACCAGGATGTGCATGACGTGCCAGCGTTCGGGCAGATTGTAATTCGCTCTGTTTTTGCTGAAGTAATCTCTAATCTCAGCTTCCGCAACCGAAATCTTGGAAGTAATTTCCTTATTGTAAAGCTTTTCGATGGTGGCATTTTTTAGCAGTTCCCTCCTGATGTCGCCCACCGTCATTCCCTGGTCTTTGAGAAACTGCTGAAATTTTTCTTCGCTATAATTCTTTTTGAAATCTGTAAATTTGGCATTCACCTCGGCTTCTGAGGCGGTTAAATTCTCCTTGGAGGCGTGCCCCATCAGGATTTCATCCATAATGAGCTGATTGAGAATGTTCAACTTCAGTGTCGCCGCTTCTTCGGCGACCGGCGTCTGAGAGGCTTGCTTAACCCGGTTTTGAAAAACCTTTTCGACTTCGGAGATTTTGATTTCGCTTTGATTGACGATCGCTGCAGTATCCGGCGCAATCTTGGGGCGGCCAGAACTGCAACTGGCGCCGGCAAATGAAGCGAGCCATACAATCCCTGCAATCCATCTGGATTTGTTCGGCACGTGCCGGCTCCTCGGGCCGCAAAGTGCTTTTCATACTAGCATTGACTCCACCCGGGCACAACACTTTTGGCCTTCCTCAGGCGGCGGCACCATCAGGCTATCCAGTGGGTTTGGTGCCCGTGGCTGAGGTTAGCTCAACCCGAATTTGCCCCCAGGGGGGCTCGGCCGTGAGTAACACGGGCAAGCGGCGAGAGTCATTGGAAAGGTAAAGGCGCACTTTATACAGATCGTTGCTATCCTGCCCTTCGATAAGCTTAATCGCGATTCTAAACGCGGCGTACTCAGTTGTGCGAATCAAGACTTTCTCACCTGCCTCAGGCTCGGCCCTCACCGTATGCAAATCATTGTCTTCGAGCAACGTGAACGTTCGCACCCGGCCAGGCACCAGGTCAATCGTGCGAAAGGCATACAGAAGAGAAGCAAGATCGTAGGTGTCGGGAGGAATTTTAATCGTCCGGCCGTCCGCAAGGCGGGCAATCTGTCGACGCGTATCTATCATCAGCGAAGTCTGTTTCTGCTTGTTTCCGTGGTTCACGCGGTTTTCGGCTCGGAAGGGTCGAAGCGTGGTCGTGTTGATAAAGGACTCGTAAATGTCATCCACTTCGTAGATAAACGACCTAACCAATCCTACCGACTGGGCTTGAATTGCCACATGATAAGCCTCTGTGCTGTCAACAACGCGGCGCTCCTTAGTTCGGACAGTCATCGCACCGGCCAGAATAAAATTTCGCCATGAGGCATCGTAATTCAACTGCTCACCCACGACGAATGGGTTGTCCAGTCCAGGCATTGACGGAGTTGGGGGTCGATTAGCTTTTGCGATCCTGGTTTGGCCAAGACTAAACGGCAATGTAAGTACTATCAATCCGAGCCCAAGCCTCAATCCTGGTAACATCGTTACTACTCCTGAACCGCACCACGGCTAGCGCCGCAACAAAAATCAAACTGCGAAGACGCAAAGGACGTAAAAGAGGCCTAAGGCGGCTCAGAGCCCCGACCAAACCCAAACGGCAGAGGTGCAAAGGACACAGGGAAAAAACCACCAAGCCACCAAGGCACAAAGAAAAACAATCAGGTAAGGTCAAG
>QHZP01000045.1 GCA_003224715.1 Acidobacteriota bacterium
CCATTGCGGCCAATTGGCCGAGGACTTACGCGCGTGGTTACACCAGCGGTTCGCTGATGTTCCGGAAGACTTCAATGGCTTCATGCAGGCGCTGTTGAAGGTGGATCCGCGCAAATATCAAGCCATTACGGTCGAAGCTTTCGCCTGGCTGAAGTGGCTGCGACAAATGGCTGCCGCACGCAAGGGAGCAAACTAAGATGCCTATCGCTGCTGTACCGGCCTACCTTGCTCGAGACCCTGAGTTTTACCTATCTGCTCCTCCCGGTCACCGCTTTCTTCTCTACTTCGCGGCATGGGGAGAGAATCAGGAAACGGGGATTGTTGATTGGCGGATGAAGGACCGGATACCCAAGATAGACAAAAAGACTAAGCTACAGAAGATCGGTCCATCTGGGCCCGAGTGGGAGGACCTCCCAAACGATCAGTTTGCATGCACCGTTGTTGCTTGCAAGACCCCACCTTACGACGAAGAAAAACGCCGGTTGAGGAGACCCCAAGCCGATCCTGGACTCAATGCTTGGCGCCCCCTGCTAGATGCCTTGGCTGCGCGCCAGAAAGCGCTATCCGACTTGCACGCAGCAGCTGGTCAGATAATGGAGATCCACGCTCAAGCTACCGCACCCTTTACGACCGGCCTCGGCAACGAGCACCCGCTCGAGAATGGCGTTGCCTTCCTCAACCCATACGGACTGCCCTATTTGCCGGGCAGCGGCGTCAAAGGGGTGCTGCGCCAGGCTGCGCAGGAGCTGGCCAGTGGGGAATGGGGGGAAAGTCTCGGCTGGAGCGAGGAGAAGCGGTATACGCTTCAAATCGGAAAAGAGACTGTGCAAATCTCCATGCTCGATGTGCTCTTCGGTCTGCAGTCGGGCGACGGCGACAGCGAGCACGTGCGTGGAGTACTCAGCTTCTGGGATGTCATCCCCCAGAACGCCGGCGATTCGCTCATGGTCGAGATCATGACGCCCCATCAGACACATTACTATCAGAACGGTAAGTCGCCTCACGAATCCGGCGACCCCACCCCGATCTGCTTCCTCACTGTGCCGCCGGGCTCACGATTTACCTTTCACGTCACGTGCGATCCAGGGCGCCTGAACAAGATTGCCCCCGATCTTGTGAAGCAAAAAATCTGGCAAGAGCTGTTGAGGCCGGTCTTTGAACACGCTTTCGCGTGGCTCGGCTTTGGCGCAAAGACGGCAGTGGGGTACGGGGCGATGCAGCGTGACTTGAAGGCCGAAAACGAGCGCCGGGCGCGCATGCAGAAACTCGAGGAGTCGAAGGCGCGTGAGCGCGAGCTCCAAACAGCGACCGCCGGTTTACCGGAGGATGCCGCGTGGGTGGTGGCGAAGACGCTTGGCAATGCCTGGCCCGACAACGGCGTTTTTCTGAACGATGTGGAAGCCCACCTGGCCGGATGCGAGGCGCTCTCTCCGGAGGGCTACGCTAAGTTCACCGAAGAAATGGAGCAGCGTTGGCCCGGGATCATGGCCAATCCGGACGCCCTCGAAGGCAAGAAACAAAAACCAAAGTTCAAGGATCGGCCCAAGGCTGTGGTCAAGCGGCTGCTGGAATTAAGACCGCCAAGACATAAACCTGGAGTGGAGTAATGACAACATGACCACAACCCTGCTCACGTTTCTCGGTCGCGTTCCCAAGACCGAGAGCGGTTACCGCAAGACTTCTTACGATTTTGGTGACGGTAGCCGATCCGAGCCCGTGGCCTTTTTCGGCTGGCCGCTACAAAAGCGAATCGCGGCGGACCGACTCGTCATCATGGGCACCGCGGGCAGCATGTGGGACCACCTCTTTGAGGGAGACATTGTTTTTGGCGAGGAAGCCCAAGACGCACGATGGCGGTTGTTGGAAGCGACCGAAGCAAAGGCTGTAACGGCAGACCTTCTTGCGCCGCTGCAACAACCGCTTTCGGAGCGGCTCGGCTGCGAGGCACGGCTTGTGCTCATCCCCTAATGCCGCCACGAGCGCGAGCAGACAGAGTTGCTGAGCATCATGGCGCAGCATGTGGAACGGGGCGATACCGTTCATATCGACGTCAGTCATGGATTGCGTCATCTTCCCATGATCGCTCTACTGGCAGCGCTCCATCTCCGTGTGGCGCGCGACGCAAAGATTGGCGCCATCTGGTACGGCGCCTTCGATCCCGATACGAACGAGGCGCCGGTCCACAACCTGGTGGGTCTACTGCGTATCGCCGACTGGATCCAGGCCCTGCATACCTATGATAAAGACGGCGACTATGGTGTCTTCTCGCCGCTGCTCGGTCCGGCGGGTGAGCTTCTAGGGCGGGCCGCTTTCTTCGAACGCACCACCAACTCCGTCAAGGCCCGGGAGGCGCTTTCCGGCTGGGCCAGCCGGAAGGACCGTTTTCTGGTGGACGATCCCGCCGCCGAGCTCTTTCGCGAGGAGTTGGAGCACCGGGTGCGCTGGCATCGACAGCCCGACCGCGCCTCGTGGGAAAAGGAACTCGCAAAACGCTATCTGGAACAGGGTGACTATGTGCGAGCGGCGATCTACGGGCTGGAGGCGGCCATTTCCGCGCAGGCAATCCAGTCGGGTGCAGACGTCGGCGATTTTGGCCAGCGCGACAGCGCCCGGGATGAGCTGAAATCTAGCCAAGGCTTCCGCACCCTGAATAACCTGCGCAACGCCTTGGCGCACGGTGTTCGGCCATCGGATCAGGCAATTGAGCGCGCCTTGAAAGACGAGACGAACCTGCGAAACGCGTTGAAACGCCTGTTGACGCAACTTCTTGGCCTGGAACGCAAGCAGGGCGCATGACCACCTACTTCGTCACCCGCCACGCCGGCGCCGTGGAATGGGCGGCGCGGCAGGGCGTCGCGATTGACCGGACCGTTGAGCACCTCGACCCGGCCGGGGTCCGGCCGGGCGATGTCGTGCTCGGGACGTTGCCGGTCCATCTGGCCGCCGAGGTCTGCGGGCGCGGTGCCCGGTATCTGCATCTCGTGCTTGAGCTTCCTCCGGAGAGCCGGGGACTTGAGCTCACGGCCGAGGAGATGGCGCGCTGCGGAGCGCGTCTCGTAGAATACCAGGTGGAGCGCATCCCGTGAAGATTCATGTTGTCATCGTCTCGGACCAGACCCTTCCCAATCTGATCCCTATCCTGATGATGCGTCCCGACAAGGTCTATCTCGCCTGCTCCCACGCGATGAAGAGCCGCGGACTGGACCGTCAGATCAAGCGACTGCTTGAACAGGAAGCCATCGGTGCTGAAACCAAATCCGGTGCTCCCAATGCCGGACTCAAGTCCATCCACGACTACGCCCGTTGGCTGGCGGCCCAGATCCAACAGGCACACCCCGGCGCCGAGATCGTCCTGAACGCCACGGGTGGAACCAAGCTCATGTCGCTTGGATTTGTTGAGGTGTTCCGGGATATCGCCCGGGAGATCATTTATACCGATACCTCTCACCGGCGCATTGAGATATTCCCGGATGGTTCCGGGACGGCTCTGCCGCCGGTCGAGATGCGTAATGTGCTTGTTGATGTGCCGCGTTACCTCGCAGCCCAGGGATTTCGTTACGTGGGTGCGCGATCCGACGATCCGGCTTGGCGCGAGCAAGTGGCTTCCCGGAAGGCGATCTCTACGTATCTAGGGAAGCATGCAGAGGCAATACAGGTACAGGATTTCATCGGCGCGATCAACGGGCTGGCTAATAGTGCCCTTGGGAAGCAGGTGAACGAAGCAGTGTTGCGCGAACCGAGACAGTCATTCAGGACGATTCCGCGAGGGAAATGGGCGAGAGCATTGGCCCAGATGGCCCGGGCGCGTCTCGTGGATTGGCGTGATGGTGGATGTCAAATCCACTTTATCGATGCTGAATCGGCTCTGTTCCTGCGTGGCGGCTGGCTGGAAGAATATGCCTGGCACGTTGTCCAGGGTGAGGGCGCCTGGGACGCGCGTTGCAATGTGGAAGTCACCGCCGCCAACGAACTGCTTGTTATGGAGTGCAAAACCCTGCGTTACCAGGAAGAGAACGATAATCAGATTGCCTACAAAATTGACAGTCTTGGGCAACAGATGCGCGGCCTGTTCGGTGAGACCTGGCTGTTATCGGCAAGAGAACCAACGGACACGCTGCTCGAACGGGCACGCCGGGCACGCATCAGGATCGTCGCACCTGCCGAGCTCCCAGGACTGCCTTCAGCCGTACGAGACTGGATGAACCGTCCAAACGAAGGGGAACCTCTTCTTGACAACACCCTCCTCAATGATTGAAAACCTACAGATGTGACTACCACCAGCACCCCCCTCACCGCCAGATGGCGTGCCGCGGAGCGCGGCTAGTGGAATACCGGGTGGAGCACAGCCTGTGCTAGCTAGCCAATCCAAATCACTTCCAGGCTCATTCGTTCGGCGGCCTCTCGTTGCCTGCGATCGCCTGTAAGAAACGGAATGCGGCGCCCCGCTGCAGTCTGGAACGCCAGGGCAGAGGCGATGTGGATGGCGTCCAAGGCTCTCATCGGCCCCTGCTGAATGATCTCTTCCGCCCGGTTGAGCACCACCGCTCCAAGTTCGATCAACTCCCATCGTGTCCTGTCGCTGCCAACCCTTCGAATGGCGGCCGTGAAATTCTTCTCTGATAACTCGCCGCTCTGCTTGCGCTTTCCCAAGGCGGACAGGATTTCCACCGGCGTGATAGCCGAAGACAGGAAATCATGGCGGCGCAGCCAGCCCCGCACCTGGAGCGAGCCCGGCTCGAGAACGTATCGCTTGACCACTGCGCTGGTGTCGAAGTAAGCAAAGCTCAACGCTCCTCCCGCTCCTCCTGGATCGTTTCCGACAAGGGCTTTCCCGCGATGCGAATGGGTTTCCATCGCGGCTCGGGCAAGGGCCCCCGCTTCAGGGCCGGCCGCAACAGCCCCTCGGCTTCCAGCCTTCGAATCACTGCGTCCTCGCTGTCGGCTTGGGGCAGAGGCTTGATAACCGCAATGGGCTTGCCCCGGTCCGTCAATATCACCTCCTGTCCCGCTTTGACTGCCTTGATCGCTTTCGAAAAATATTGATTGGCTGCTCTTAATCCCAGGCGCATGGGTGTCCTCCTCCTGAGGTAGTGATATCACTACATTACACTGGCCTTGTTGTTTCGTCAACCCTGCTTTTTTATCGTCACCGTGGCGGCGTGGCGGCAGAAGCTCACATTGCGGTCAAATCCACAGGTATGAACCGCGAGGAACGCAAAGAGGGCCAAGAGACTGATTGCATGCGGGAACCAGGGCTCCACAGGCCCTGAAAGGCCCATGCAAAGACACATCAGGATTCTCTAATCGTGCTTGGTCATTGCCCTTGGAGTTCTTGGCGTCCTTGGCGGTTCAATCCTATATCGTGGGTGATATGAGGCTGCTCGCTGTTCTTTGCCGCCGTACGGGAAGCGGTCATGTGCGGGCCCCCATGCGGTTCGGTCCTGGCCGAGGCCCTCGATGGCTCCAACCGTGTTCATCTGTGGTTCGGAACTCCCTGACTCTGGACGGCTCCATTTGAATCACCGCAAGCTTGCCAATTCAGCCAGACGCACCGGCAGACGTTATGATGGTTGCCTGTTGCGACCTGACGGAGCAAAGCCATGAGCCATCGCGACCTGTACATTGCCGCCTACGACATTTCTTCGGCCCGGCGGCTGCGCGCCGCACTGAAGATTGTGAAGGGCCATGCCACCGGCGGGCAGAAGTCGGCGTATGAGTGTTTTCTGACGCCTGCCGAGCGGCGCGATCTCCTCGACGATTTGCGTGGGGTGATCGAACCCTTCGAAGACCGCGTACTGCTGATCCGGCTGGATCCCCGCTCGCGCGTGCACACGCTGGGCATTGGCGAGGCGCCGCAGGATCCGCCTTTTTTTTACTGTGGCTGACGATGACGACACTTTACCTTGATCGCAAAGGACTGGAATTGAAGCTGGACGGCGCGGCGCTCGCGTTGTACGAAAACGGCAGCCGCGTGCGTACCGTGCCCCTTGCACTGCTCGAACGCGTCGTAATTCACGCCGAGACCGTGCTGAGCTCGAGCTTGGTCGGCGCGCTGGCTGAAAAGGGCTGCGCCACGGTGATACTGAGCGGCCGGCAGGGCAGGCGCCTGGCCGTCATCCAGGGGCGTGCCCACAGCGACGCGGCGTTGCGTGTCGCCCAGTATGCCCAGACTCAGGATCCCGCCTGGCGCTTGGGCTGGGCCAAGCGGTTCGTCGGCGCCAAACTCGCCCGCCAACAGAGATTTTTGCAACGCGTACAGGCCGGGCGCCCCGATCGCTCGAAGCCCATTTTCGATGCCCTTCAATCGCTTCGGCCGCTGAGGGCCCGCATTGCAGGAGATGCCTCGAGCCTGGAGAGTTTGCGTGGCCTCGAAGGCGCCGCGCAGGCGGCGTATTTCCGGGCCTTCACTACCTTGTTCCCGCAGTCGCTCGGCTTTTGCAACCGGAATCGCCGTCCGCCGCGCGACCCGGTCAATGCCTGCCTGTCGCTTGCTTACACGCTGGTACATTTCGAAGGGGCGCGCGCAGCTTACGCAGCCGGGTTGGATCCCTTTCTTGGTTTCTTTCACGAAATGGCCTTTGGGCGCGAATCCCTGGCTTGCGATCTGATTGAGCCGGTAAGACCCTTGGTGGATGCCTGGATCTGGGAGATCTTTCGGGCGCGCGCGCTGCGGCCGGAGCATTTCACTCTCGACAAGGGCGCCTGCCTGCTGGAAAAAACCGGGCGGGCACGGTTCTACGAATACTTCGAGCAATTTCTGCGACCGACCGCCAGCCGGTTGCGGGGTTATTGTCGTTTGTTGGCGCGGGTGCTGCGTTCACACGCACCGGACCTGCCCACTGTGGATGAGGAGGACGAACCGTGAAGGCGCTTTACTTGGATGGAAGTAACGGACTCGATGTGGGAGTCGACGGTCCGGCGCTGCGGGTGCGCCGGCCCGGTCGTGCCGACAGCCAGTATCCGCTCCCGCGCGTCTCGCGCGTTATTGCGGTGGGCGCGGTCCACTGGCAACCTGATGCCTTGACGGCCTGCCGGCGCGATCATAAGCCGGTGGCGGTGCTGGACAGCCGGGGAAGGTTTGTGCGCGTTCTGTCCTCAGCTCCACCGCAATATGGCCTGGCTCGCCACCTCGGCGAGCTGCTGGCTGTTCCCCGGTTCCGCGTGCGCTACAAGCGCTGGTACCGCGCCGCCGAACGGGACGAAATGCTGGCGGCCCTGGGGCGTCTGGGTACCCGCTGCCAGGCTTTGCCGCCGGAAAATGTATGGCAGAAGATCTGCCTGGAACAGTACCGCCGCTGGGGCGTCCGACCGGGCAACTGCTACCGCTATCTGCTCGGACTGGCAGCGGCGCAGATCGCATCCGCTTTCGCGCTGATGGGCATGCCTCGGGACTCGCAAGCTTGGGGGCGGCAGGAGTACCGGCTGTTTTGCCATATTCTGCGCCTGGAGCGTTGGCGGCAGGCCGTGCTCCTCGAACAGATGCTGGCACGCCGCGCCGGACAGCCTGATCGGCGGGAGCTTACCGCGGCTTTTGAGAGCTTGTCCGGCGATCGCGAACGGCAGATTGCCGCCTGGCGCGAGCGTGCTTTGCAGGAAATGATGGGCCTGGGGCCTGGACAAGAAGGACTGATCAGTTACCAACAACCCGACTGGAAACAGGGATCGCTGGACATGTCTGCAGTGGTTGTAAGAATCTGTCATGGCGCTCACAACCGCGGCAACCTCGGGCGCATTCCCATTGGGGCACGAGGATCTCTGCGTACCAGTGTTCGAATTGTGCGCGCTTATCTTCAATACGACCGGAGAATGCATGAGTCATTCGGAACAACGTAATTGGCTGATCGCCTATGATATCGCCGACCCGCGCCGCCTCGGGCGCGTGCACCGTTATTTGAAACGTCATGCCATCCCGGTGCAATATTCCGTTTTCGTGTTGCACGGCAATCAGATAATGCTTGAAGGCGTCCTCAGCGGCATCGCGGAACGCATAGCGCCTGACGCCGATGACGTGCGTGCCTATCACCTGCCGGACCGATGCGAGGTGACGATGCTCGGAACGCAGTCGCTGCCCGAAGGGGTGATGCTCGGCGCCCCAGGGCTCGACAGGCTGTTGCGGGAGTTGACGGCGAGCGATGATGGGATTATTGTGGAGGGGGTCGTTGAAGCAGAACGGACATTTCAGAGTTAGCTCACCCGTGAGCGGAAACCTTGGCAATCACCCTGCTAAGTCATTCAACTTGGCGACGAAGCAGGACCGAGCGGTTGGAATCGCAGACCTGATGAAGAAGGGATTAAGACGGTTTCCAGAATTCAATGCTAATTCGCGGTTGTTGGAATCGCAGACCTGATGAAGAAGGGATTAAGACATCGATAGACCTAATCTCGTGAACGAGATTGTTGTTGGAATCGCAGACCTAGCGGAGTACTGGGTACTCAGTACTCCGTTGTTGGACCAGTGGGTCGGAACAATCGGGAAGATTTCAATTAGCTTTGTTGGGATCTACAAGAGGGATTTGTTTTTTTTGGATCTGTTCGGACTTTAGAGAGAAGACTCAGCAAAGAGATCTTCTTCAATTTGAATTTCTAATCCCATACCCAAGTCCAAATCCGTAACCTCCAGAGGCTTTCCCGTTACGGGCATTGGCTCTTCGGTTCCGAGACTTCCTTCTTCGAGTGCTTGGACCACCTGCTGGCAGGTTTCCTGCAGGTTTTGAGAGCAGTCTTCGCCCAGGCCTTCGTTCAGCAGGCTCAACAGATCGACATAAAAACTGTTCTGGCCATAGACGGCCAATTTGTCAAGATTCTCCCGCCCTTCCCGCAGATTGCCGTCGCGCAGTTGAAGTATAACCAATTGCTTTAAGTATCCTTCCAATCCCTGTCCGTCATTCATGTGGATAAGAAGAGTAGTGAGCATCTTGAGAATGCGAATATTCGAGGGGTCCAGCTCCATGAGTGACTCGAGCCTGACTTTGAAGTTGACTTCATCGTGTAATTGGATTGAACTTTCGCTGAGCGCTTCGGCCACCTCTAAACCGGCACTCAGGTTCTTCCGGGCAATCAATTCATCGAGCACTTTCAGGGTCGCCGGATATAGGAGCGGCTGCTTGCGAACGTCCTCGAGCAAATACTTTCGGGAGACGCCGAGATTCCCCTCCTGTAAGGATACCTCGCCTAACATCACTTTAAGATACGGATCCTGATCCGGTGAAAGGGATTGCAAATAATCCATTCCCCGCTCCACCAGATTGATTTCTTGAAGAAGTTTGAAGAAAGACTTGAGGAACTCCTTGTTCTGGGGCTTGAGGCGAAAAATGTTGTCGGTGATGGACGCCGCTGCTTCTGCATTCCCGTTTTTCGCCAGCTCGTTCGCGCATATCAAGAACGCTTGGCTGGCTTCCTCTAACTTCCCGAATTTTTCCAGAGCTCTTGCCAGCTCCAAATGGCTGTCTAAACAGCTCGGGTCAAACCGGCAGATCTTTTCATAGGTTTCTATTGCTCTATCGTACTCCCCCAAGCTCGTGAGATGTTCAGCAATCATCTTGCTTATTTGTTTTGCATGGGCCATCTGTCCCTGGCGCTCGTACGAATTTGCCAGACGGGACATGGCTTCCTGATTCTGTGGGGATATTTTCAAAATCTTCTTATAGGTCGCGATAGCGTTCCGAAATAGTTCTCGGTACTCAAACTTTTCACCTAACTTTTGATACCAGGCCAACGCTTCATCCTTGTTTTCCAACCGACCATACAGATCTGCAATTGTATTGATGATGGTTGTATCGTTGGGTTCCCATTCATGAATCTTGAGGTATTGCTCCAAGGCCAGAGCAAGCTTGCCCAAAAGGACATACTTGCCTGCTTGCTCTAATTGTTTTTTGGTTTCGCGTTCCATGGCTGTCTCCGGTTTATTCTAAGTTACGCTCGTGTCCGTTTAGGGGAACAACAGCCGCTGCAAATACACGTCGCAGACCAAAGGTAGTAAGTCGTTAAATGTAAAGGGATCGAACGAGCTCAGAACCGTGTTGGGACAGAGTACTGTCGGTTGATCTGTCTGAATTTCGGACAGTATTTCGCGTGAGTTTTGGGTTTGCGTTTCAAAAATCAAAGTCATAGGATAGGGCATTAATCGTGTACGCAGAAAATAAATACCGAATGTTAATTCCCAGTTTGCGCTTTGCTTCCATTTCACTGATCATGTTCTCGTCCTTTTTGATTCAAGCCTGTGGCCAGAGAAAGGGCATACCATCGGGCGATGAGCTAGCAGTGGTCGCTCACTCTCCCGATGCTAAATTTTATGAAACGATGATTAACGACTTCATTATGGGAGTCGCTCGTGAGCAGTATTCCCGCCGGCACAATTCGGTGGAAAATTTGATGAATGCTGAGGAGTTGCATCATCGGCAAAAGTACCTTCGGGAGTGTTTCTTGAAAATGATCGGTGGCTTGCCAGAACGGACCCCGCTGAATGCTCGAGTGGTGGGAAAACTGGACAGGGGAGACATCTGGATAGAGAAGATTCTTTTCGAGAGCCTCCCCAAGTTCTATGTCACCGGACTGCTTTATTTACCAAAGAAGCGCACCGGCCCCGTTCCAGGCATTTTCAGTCCTTGTGGGCACAGTAAGAATGGCAAGGCTTTTGAGACTTATCAGACATTTCATGCTTCTTTGGCCAGGCGAGGTTTTGCCGTGTTGACCATAGATCCCTTGGGTCAAGGAGAACGCTCCCAATGCTATGACCCCAAGACAAAGAAATTTCCCATGGAGTTGGCTTGTCCGGAGCATGGCTATGTAGGGAATCCACTTTATTTGCTAGGAGACAATCTGGCGCGTTATCTCATCTGGGATGGCATTCGCAGCATCGACTACCTTCAAACTCGTCCCGAGGTGGACCACAACAAGATTGGCGTAACCGGTCAGTCTGGTGGCGGAACTCTCACTGCTTATATCTCAGCCCTGGACAACCGGGTCAAAGTTTCCATGCCCATCTGCTACATCACCAGTCTCTACTGGCGGATGGGGAATCGAGCCACGGCTGATCCAGAATGGGATCCGGAGCAAGATCTCTTTGAGACCCTACTGAATGGAGTTGATCACGCCGAGTTGCTGACGCTCTTTGCTCCCAAGCCGCTTCAGATTGGTTCGGCCCAACAAGATTTCTTTCCTATTGAAGGCACACGTGCGACCTACGAAGAAGTTCAAAGGATCTACGAACTCATGGATGCCGAAGCAAAGTTAAATAAAGTGGAAGTGAATGATAAGCATAACCTCTCCCCAGGCTTACGCCAGGCAGCGTATCAATGGTTCGACCGCTGGTTGTTAAATGAGACTGAGAATAGCAAGGAATCATCAGTAGCACTGGAGGATGAGAAGAACTTATTCTGCACCGAATCAGGCCAGGTGCTGGATTCGCTGGGTGGTGAAACGGTTCAGAGCCTGAACCGCCAACGCTTGGCCAAACTGCTATACCGCGTACCGACCATTCACTCGAAGGACGACTTGACAAAGTTTCAAGATCGGCTCCGCCGCGACATCCATGAAGTACTCAATGATTCTATGGAACCGCAGTCTCGTGTTGCGCTTGAGACTTCTGGGGCGCTGGACCGGCAAGGCTATACCATGGAAAAGCTGATTTATGAAACTGAACCGAGAGTACGCGTACCCACGTTGTTGTTTAAGTCTAAAAGCTTGCGAAGCAAGGCTCCGGTTGTTCTTTATCTCAATGAACTCGGCAAGGCCGTGGAAGCTCAAAAGGGGGGTTTGCTAGAGCGGTTGACGGAGATTGGATTTGTGGTTTGTGCCATTGATCCCCGCGGGCTTGGGGAGACCCAATACAAAGTTGAAACCAAGGTGAACTATTTCCATCCGAGTTTAGGAGTCGAGGAGAACTTGGTTTATAACTCTTTCCTGACGGGAAAACCGATGCTGGCCATGCGGATCAAAGACTCACTGCGTGCCGTGGATCTCTTGAGTCAGCGCCCTGAAGTCGAAACGAGTAAGATCTATGTGCTAGCGGTAGGCGGAGGAGGGCTGATGACGTAGTTTGTGATGGCATTGGACCAGCGTGTTGCCGGGGGAGCCAGTGTCGATACGTTGCTTAACTATCGACAAATCATCGAGGCGGGCAATTACTCAGTGCACGTGAATCTCTTTCTGCCAGAGGTCCTGCGCCACTTCGACCTTCCCGAACTGGCAGCCGGGCTGGCCCCTCGCCCGTTATTACTCATCAACTCACAGGACCCAATGAAGCGGACCCAACCGGAAGCAAGTGTAAAGCAGGAATTACACTTGGCCAGCCAGTGTTACCAGCTTCTCGGAGCCAGCCAGCATCTCCGTATTCGGATGACGCCGGACAAGGAGAGCCGCGATAAAGTCATTCTGGAGTGGTTTGGTGAAAGATCTAGGGAATGATCAATCTGTCTATTGTCGGCTTTGAACATGTCCACGCGCCGCATTATCTGGAGTGCTTGAGAGGAATGCGAGGCGTGGAGGTCGTTGCCTTAGCCGAACCCGATAGCACGCGTTTGGAACCCCACGCCCGACTATTGGCTGGCGTGCCAGTCTATTCGGATTATCGCAGGATGTTGCAGGAAGTTGCCCTCCATGGTGTGATCATTTGCTCAGCCAACGCCAGACATAAAGAACCCGTGATTGCCTGTGCCCGGGCTGGAATTCCCATTTTGTGCGAAAAGCCACTGGCTACCAAAGCTGTTGATGCTCGAGAAATGTTGGCGATTTGCACAGCTCACGATGTTCTGCTTGGAATGTGCTTTCCCGCCCGATTTAGTCCTGCCTTACACCAAGCCAAACAGCTCATCCACAAGGGTGAACTGGGGAAAGTGCTGGCGGTGAAATCTACCAACCATAGCACTATGCCGGGGGACTGGTTTGTCGATCCTCAGTTAGCTGGCGGAGGCGCGATCATGGACCACGCGGTTCATGTAGTCGATGCGCTGCGCTGGTTATTTGAGGCGGAGTTTACGCAGCTATTTGGGCATGCCGCTACTCGACTTTACGACCTTTCCGTAGAAGACGTTGGCTTGCTCACCTTAGAGATGAGCAACGAGGTGTTTGTGACTCTGGACGCCAGTTGGTCGCGGCCCAAAAAATCCTTTCCTATCTGGGGCGACGTTTCGTTAGCGATAATTGGAACTGAGGGCGTCTTGAACCTGGAACTTTTTCCTTGGACCTTGAACTATTACGCAGAAGATGCCGGGAAACATGTGGTTATCGCTCGTGATGGCGATTTGAATCATCGCCTGCTGGAAGACTTTGTCAAAAGTATTAGCCATGAAACAACAATTTCTGCCAATGGCCTGGACGGGTTGAGAGCGCTGGAAGTGGTGGAAGCAGCCTACAAGTCAATCACGGAGAGAAAAGTTGCTGTTCTTTGAATCTCGAGTCTCAAATTTCAAATTTGAGATTAACGGTGCAATAAAAACATGAGAGAGCTCTTGATGTCCTTGCAAAACCTCACCGTAGCGAGCAACCTCAGACCGCCAAGGAGTGCGGTTGTGTTGGCAACTGACCCCTCACCCGTCCTTCGGCCACCCTCTCCCCACGGGACCCCACGGGAGAGGGGCTGGGGGTGAGGGGGAGCCTGGTCGTTGACACAAATTTGACCGAACTGTTAACGTTGTCGCCATCAAGTAGCCCTGGTCTTTCCGAGTTCGCTAAATCTGCGTTCGACATTCCGCGATCCACTATGAATCTGCAACCCTTGACCGCTGCCATCTTAGGAGCAGGCAACATGGGGAACTGTTTGGCCAAAGCGTTTCATAAGATGCCAGGCCTCACGGTCAAATATGTTTACAGTCGAGCGCTGCCGCGCGCCCAAAGCCTAGCCCAGCAGGTAAGGGCAGAGCCAGTCAACGAGGTTGACAGAATATATGGCGACGGAGAGGTTGATATAGTGGTCGTGTGTTTGCCCACCCATACTCGCTTGGAGACACTTAGGACGGCCATCCAAGCCAGAAAACATGTTTTCTGCGAGAAGCCGCTTGCCTTGAATAAAGCCATGGCTACTGAGATCAGTGGACTTCTCAAGGGATATTCAATGACAGTGATGGTCGGACAGGTGCTACGTTTCTTTTGGGAATATCGCAGGCTGCGTGAAATGATTCAATCCGGAGCAGTCGGTCAGATCGGGACCATTCGACTTTCACGGTGCGTTGGCTACCCCGGGTCGGCGTCCTGGTTTGGCCATCCCGAAAAGAGTGGTGGTGTGATTTTGGATTTGTTGATTCATGACATTGACTTCCTTCTTTGGACGTTTGGAGCAATAAATCAAGTTTACGCCAGATCTCTTACCTATACCCAACAAGGCAAATTGGACTACGCCCTCTTGAACATCCAGATGGAATCGGGAGCGCTGGCACATCTTGAAGGTAGTTGGGCCCATCCCGTGGCAAGCTTTCACCAGACAGTGGAAATATGCGGCAGCCGCGGAATGTTGAGTTATGACAATCTTTCTTCCAAGAGCTTAGAGTGGGTGCCAACGGTTGAGCTGGAGAAACAAGTGACATCACGAATCTCCCTGCCCGAAACCGATGATAGCCACAATCCCTATTTTGCCGAAGTCAATCATTTTGTAGACTGCATTCGCAACCAGCGGACTCCTGAGGTTACTTATGAAGACGCCCTAAAATCGTGCGCAGTGGCTTTTTTGGCCATTGAATCGGCTAAGCTGGGAACCCCTCTGCAAGCGGGCCAGTCGGCTGGATGAAGCGAGGTAGTACGACCTGCCGCCGCGTCCATTCCGTCAATTGACAAGCAGGCTCTACTGGCGTAGGATGAGTCGGGGTTCTGCAAGTGGTCCGGGTTCCGATCGAATTCTCCCTTCTCAGCGAGAGCTCGCCAGTGTGTCGGGAAGGCCGCTTTATTTCATTGGCTCATCTCACGATGACTGTCTTTGTCTTTCCGAACTCATGAAGGAGACCGATGAAGGATCGGCGAGAAGTTTTGCTGTGGATGTCGGCCGGAGCCATGGCTGGCGGAGCTGACCTGCTTTCGGAACGAAGTCCGCTCTCCTCGCTCTGGGCTCAACAGAAGCCAGCCTCGACGCGGGGCCTGCCGGCTCTCAAAATTACGGATATAAAGACCATCCTCACTGCTCCCAATAAGATTCGGCTGGTTATTGTCAAAGTCCTGACCAACGAGCCCGGGCTGTATGGATTGGGTTGCGCCACCTTCACTCAGCGTGCCTATGCCGTGCAGACTGCGATAGAGCGGTATCTGAAGCCTTTCCTGGCTGGGCGTGATCCTGATGAGATCGAAGACATCTGGCAATCTTCCTACGTGAGTTCTTATTGGAGAAATGGTCCGGTATTATTCAATGCCATGAGCGGTGTAGACATGGCCTTGTGGGACATCAAAGGGAAACGGGCCAACATGCCGGTCTATCAGTTGTTGGGTGGAAAATGCCGCTTTGCTGCTGACCTTTATTTCCACGCCAGCGGTCGGGACTTTAAAGAGGTGGAGGACAGCGCCAGAAAAGCCATGGACAAAGGATATCGGCATATCCGGGTCCAGGTGGCGGTTCCTGATCTGGCAGCTTACGGAGCCGGAGGCGATGAGGGTGCTTCACAGGATGAGGAGGTCATCGGTCCCACGAACCCGAGGGACATTTGGGAACCGGCAGCTTATGTGCGTCTGGTGCCGAGACTGTTTGAATACTTGCGGAGCAAATTGGGCGACGATGTCGAACTGCTGCATGACGTTCATGAGCGTGTCTCACCCCATCAGGCGATTAGCTTGTGCAAAGAATTGGAAAGGTATCGGCTCTTTTTTTTGGAAGACCCGCTGCCACCCGAGGAAAATGACCACTTCCGATTGCTGCGGCAACAATGCAGTACGCCGCTGGCAATGGGTGAACTCTTCAATACCCAGCATGAGTATGTTCCTTTGATTGCTAACCGCTTGATTGACTACATTCGCATTCATCTTTCCCAGATCGGCGGTCTGAGCATGGCTCGCAAAGTGGCTGCCATGGCAGAGTTTTTTGGCGTGAAGACCGCTTGGCACGGTCCGGGTGATTGCTCTCCAGTCGGACATGCTGCCGGACTAGCCTTGGAACTTGCCAGTTATAATTTTGGAATCCATGAGGGCTATGTCTTTCCCAAGGAAACAAGAGAAGTCTTCCCAGGCTGCCCTGAGACGAAGAATGGTTACCTCTATGCGAACGAGTCTCCTGGATTTGGAGTCGATATTGACGAAAAGCTGGCCGCCAAGTTCCCATTCCCTTCGGGTCGTACCTTTGACTACTATTGGGGCAAGATGAGAAGGCGCAACGGAACAGTGATTCGACCTTGATGCAAACTCGAATGACCGCCAAGACGCTAGAAGTTGCCCATGCCGGCTGGGTCGGCACCACAAAGGGTGAAAATATTCCCCCTTCGAAGGGGGACAGCGTTTCCGTGAGGGAACGCGAGGGGGATGTCTCTGTAGGATGTGCCCGGGGGTTAGCTGCGACAGAGACACCCCTCAGCGCCTGCGGCGCTTTTCCCCCCTTGATAGGGGGGATTTTCAGGAGAAAGGAAGACCGGAATGAAACGAAGAGCTTTTCTAAGATCAAGCTTTTGTGCTGCAGGACTATCGATAGGA
>QHZP01000626.1:0-1300 GCA_003224715.1 Acidobacteriota bacterium
AGCATTTTCATGCTCTGTGGCGCCAAGCCGGCACGGGTGGGTCTTTGAAAATCCTCCTCAAAAAAGTGGGAAAGAAGCCGAGGGCTTTGAGCGGTTGCCCTGTGAGCCAGCGCGAGGCCTAAAGCCTTCATGGTATCACACGGCTGCGTCAACATGGCAACTGGTGCAGCTTCGTCTTTCCGCAATTTACTTTTTGGTGATGATCAACTGTGTTATAAAGCGCGAACGATGATGCCATGTAAACCGCGTGGGGATAATGCACCGAGGACAAAGGAGACGGAGCTGAGGGCAGGCGCCTTAAAGTTACCCTCGGTGTTGATGCAGGGCATTACGCATATCGCTCCGGCCGTTGGCATTGTTCTTACCATCCAGCTGATCACTTCGCTGGCGGGAGTCACTACGCCGTTAGCCTATGCGATTGCCTTTGGAATTGTGCTGACTCTGGGCGTTGCTCTCACACAATTGGCCAAGCACCTGGCCTCGGCGGGTGGCTACTACACTTATGTCAGCCGCACAGTCCATCCGAAGGCTGGATTCCTTACGGCCTGGCTCTATTTCCTCTACGACCCCACTTCGGCCGCCATTAATCTGGCCTTCATGGGCTTCTTCTTTGAAGGAACCATGAAGGCGGAATTTGGTGTGACGTTCCCATGGTGGGGGTTCTTCCTGCTCGGGACCGCTCTCATCACCGTTCTGGTCTACTTTGGGATCGAGATCTCCGCGCGGACCATGGTTCTGCTCGGTGTTGCCGAGATTGCCATCGTGCTGGCGCTGGCTTTCACTGGTCTGCGTCATCCCGGCAAAGGAGGGATCAATTTTTCTTCCTATAACCCGGCCAGAGCGCCCAGTGTGAATGGATTGTATTTGGGGGTTATATTCTCGATTTTTGCATTCACTGGTTTTGAATCCGTCGCCCCTTTGGCCGAGGAAAGTGAGTCTCCGCGGCGGAACTTGCCTCGGGGTATCATCGGCTCGCTCCTGCTGATGGGAGCTTTCTACCTGTTCTGCTCCTGGGCGCTGTTGATCGGCTGGGGTACCAGCAATCTCGACAGTTTTATCAAATCGGCCGAGAACCCAACCTTTCGCCTCGGCAAGAACCTGTGGGGGAGCGGCTGGATCCTGCTCTTCATCGCCGTGATCAACTCGATCCTGGCCGTCTCCATCGCCTCGACCAACGCCGCTACACGGGTATTCTTTGCCATGGTCCGGTCCGGTTCATTGCCCAGAGGACTGGCAAAGGTCCATCCTCGCTACAAGACACCAGCCAACGCGATCTGGTTTCAAACGTTCCTCACGCTGT
>QHZP01000626.1:1317-5961 GCA_003224715.1 Acidobacteriota bacterium
AGTTCTATCTTATGGGCGTGGCCGTGACTTTAGGTCTGGTTTTTGTTTACAGTGCCGGGAATCTGGGCGTCTACCGTTTCTACAGAACCGAGCAGCGAAGTGAATTCAATCCATTACTCCATCTGGTCTTTCCCTTACTCTCGACCGTGGCCCTGATCTGGGTTGGCTACAAGTCTATCGTGCCGTTACCTCCGTCCCCGGTGATGTTCGCACCGATGTTAGTCGGCGTCTGGCTCCTCTTGGGTATTGGAGTTTTGTTGGCACTGAGGCGCAGCGGCACAGAGGAATGGATGTAGCCCACCAATTGGGGTAGGATTTAGGGCTGAAGCGACAGAACGGCTATTTGGAGACTTGTATGCTGAATGTCTGGCCTTGGTTTTATACTCTTGGTATTAGAAAGCAGTCAACTCAAATCCTCCAGGAGCGTGCACCGTGGTGGAAGCCATTCAGCAGGGCATTATTCCGCGTCAGTTTGAGATCTTTGCCGGCCTCGATGTGGACAAGAGCCGGATCGCCGTAACCTTTACCGATCATGAGAGTCTGTTAAAGTCGTTGCAAATGCCTTATAGTTCCGATCACTTGCTCAACTATTTGGGCAAACATTTTGGGGGCCGCAAAATCGCCTTGGCTTACGAAGTGGGGCCGACCGGCTTCGGTCTCTACGACGATCTGACGGCGGCGGGCCATCGCTGTCTGGTGGTGGCTCCCTCGATGGTTCCGACCGCTCCAGGGAAACGCGTGAAAACCAACCGGCTCGACAGTCGCAAACTCTCCGAAGGGCTGCGCGGGGCGCAATTGAAAAGCATTCACGTTCCCTCCGGGGTCTACCGCCAGTTGCGGCACTTAGTGCAATTGCGCGACAGTCATGTGCGCCAGATGACGGCGGCCAAGCTGCGGATCAAGGCGCTGCTATTGTATGAAGGCATCCCCTTTCCCGAGGCTCCCAAAAGCCGGAGCGGTCAGTGGTCGGCCCGGGTGCTGCGCGAAGTAGGGACCTTGCCCTGCAATAGCTCGGTCCGCTTTAAGCTGGACAGCCTGATCGCCAGCCTCCAGTTTCACCAGCTCCAAGCCGCCGCCGCTCAAAAGCAGATGCGCCGGTTCTGCCAACAGGATCCGGAGCTGAAACAGTCGATCGGCTGGCTGCTGACGGTGCCCGGCTTGGGTTGGATTACCGCCAGCCACCTGGTGGCGCGGCTGGGCGATTGGCGCCTGTTGAGGAATGTCCGCCAGATTGCCGCGTTTCTGGGCCTGGTTTGCAGCGAGCACTCCACCGGCGACGACATTCAACGCGGAGCCATCACCCGCAGCGGAGATAGCCGGCTGCGCAACAAGCTGGTCCAAGCTGCCTGGACGGCCATTCGCCAAGATCCGGAGCTGCGAGAATTCTACCGGCGGATTTATCAACGCCATCCCCGCCAGGTGGCGGCCCGCAAAGCCATCGTGGCGGTAGCGCGCAAGCTGACCACCCGGATTTACTCGGTTTTGAAACAACAACGGCCGTTCCAGTTGCGGCCGCCCATGCCTTCAGCTCCTGTGACGCCAGAGGAGACAGTCGGCCCCAGGGGACGCCTCGACAGCGCACAGAACGAACAGGAGTAAAGCTCCTGGAAGATTCGCTTCTGGAGACAGAGAACCCGGGGCCTCTGTTCTTGCCCTTAGAGAGGGCCGTATCTCAATCCAGTGTGACGGTCTGGGTACCGTGCCACGCATAGCAGTCAGTCTCTCTTGCGGTCAAGCCACGGAAAAAGCCTCCAGCGGCTCCGCCAGGCCACTGGGGGCCCAGGCTGTGGAAACTGCCGCCCTGTGGAAACGGTGGAAAAATAAACAGCGATTTTTCCACCGTTCCCACAGGGCTTGGAAAACTCTCCGCCTAGAGCGCTCCGAGTTTCCCACAGTTCCCACAGCCTCTGCCGCTAGGTTTATATAAATGAGAAAAGAAAAACAAAAGCAAACGTCCCAGGGTCCCTGAAAAATTTCGGTTGACTCTTGAAAAAGACCTTGACATTCACATAGCAGTGCGCTGGCTGGACAGCGCTTTGGTGGCCTGCGGCTTTGACGCAGGCCCCCGATGCCGAGACGAGCAAAAACTCCCGTCCTTGAGGGAGAGGGTACGCCAAGCGCGGGCGAATCAGTTGCACGGCCTGCATTCTAATTGTTCCAACCCGTTCCGAATAGGAAAAACAGCGGCGGCAATAGGTGCGCCGTTATGGACGGTACAACGACGCTTTGCGGACGTGTGCTAGCCCGAAGCGCCAGCGAGGGCCATCGCAACTGACCCTCGCTGGCGCGTCGGGCTCCCTGTCGGAGATGGGGCAGAGATATCAGGGGCGCCAGCCCTTGGCCAGTTAGACCTTTATCGGCAAGCAGGGTCCTGTCAAAGTCCGGTACGTGATTGGGTTGAGGCACGGCCCTTGCTGACGCGCGGGGCTACTGAGTTGAGCCTGGGCCTGTTCAGTAGCCCGACCGTGAGGGAGGGCCAGGGACCTTTGACGGGACCCTGATCGGCGCGATTGTCGCGTTGACACTCAAACGTCCGAAAGATAGAATTCCACTGCCTATCTTACCGTGAGGCAAAGAGTGTTTTCCTCTCGACGCGAGTTTTTAAGCACCACAGGCCTGGCTTTGGGGACCGTTACGCTCCCATCCTGGGTCTTTGAAAAGGAAGCGGCCGAAGCAACACGTGTGAACAAGGACAAGTTGGCCGGTATTGTGATTTCCACAGCCAGGAGGCTCGGCGCAACCTACGCTGACATCCGTATTAATCGTTACCGGTTCGAATCTGTCGCCACACGTGAGAAACAGGTGCAACAGGTGGCGCGTACTCAGAGCTTCGGTTTTGGAGTACGTGTGCTTTGGAAAGGCACCTGGGGCTTCGCGGCAAGCCATACCGTAAGCGATGACGAAGTCCGGCGAGTCACTCGGCAAGCTATGGACATTGCGCGTGCTAACTGGGTCTCGCAAAGGAAGCCTGTCGCCCTTGTGCCGCCGGCCAAGGTGGTCGCGAGTTGGAAGAGTTCATTTCAAAAGGATCCATTCGAAGTCAAGCTTGACGACAAGATCCAGTTCCTCTTGAAAATCAACGAAACCGCCATGCAAGTCAAAGGGGTGAGCTTTGTGGACTCCTCGGTCCTATTCGTCAATGAGCAGAAGTTCTTTGCATCCAGTGACGGTTCCCGCATCGAGCAATACCTCATTCGCAGTGCTCCCGAGTTCAATGTGACGGCGGTTGACTCCGCCAGAGGCGATTTTCAGCAACGGGGTTCGTTGGGCGGGCCCCAGCAGCTTGGTTACGAATATGTCGAGACCTATCCCTGGACGAACGAGGCCGAGGAAGCCGCTCACGAGGCCGTCGAGAAACTAAAAGCTAAGCCGGTAGAACCCGGCAGATATGATCTGGTGCTTCATCCGACACACCTCATGCTCACCATCCACGAAAGTGTGGGTCATTCGACCGAGCTGGACCGTGCCCTTGGCTGGGAAGCAGACTTTGCGGGCACTAGTTTCCTGACACCTGACCAAACAGGCCACTTTAAGTTTGGATCGAAGATTGTAAATTTTTTTGGCGACCGCACTCAACCGCAAGGACTGGCTACCGTTGGATATGACGACGACGGGGTGCCCGCTCAACGCTGGTACCTGATCAAAGAAGGCATATTTGTGGATTGGCAGACCACCCGCGAGCTAGCCGGGCTGATCGGTCACAAGTCCTCTTATGGCTGCTGCCACGCTGATAGTTGGGGCAGTGTTCCCTTCCCCAGGATGCCTAACGTCTCCCTTGAGCCGGCAAAGGAACCGGTCTCCATCGACGATCTCATCTCTGATGTGAAAAATGGCATCCTCATTTACGGAACCGGCAGCTTTTCGATTGATCAGCAGCGCTACAATTTCCAGTTCGGAGGAGAAACGTTTTGGGAGATCGAAAACGGTAAGAAGCGCTCCATGTTGCGGGATGTTGCCTACCAGTCGCGTACACCCGACTTCTGGAGTGCCTGCGACGGAGTGGGTGGGCAGGCAACCTATGAACTTCATGGAGCCTTGAACGACGGCAAGGGCGAACCCATACAATCCAATGCTGTCAGCCACGGCTGTCCGGTTGCCCGGTTTCGCCAAATTAACGTACTCAATACTGCCACTCAGCGGTCGTAAGACACGGCCATGAACCTCAAAGCACCGCCCAATAACCACAGAGACGCGGAGACGCAGAGAGAATCAGGGAGAGACTCTGAGATCATCTTAATGTTATCGTCTTGACGCTGCGGGTAAATGAAAATAGGGTCACCGATATTCAAACGAAGGAATCCAGTTTCTTTGAATTCATGACTCCTGGCCGTCCTCAGAGGAAAAACTCTCTGCGTCGCCGCGTCTCTGCGGTGGCTTTTGGTGCCGTTTCCAGGACCGATGCTACTTAGTGAAAACGAAGCCAAAACGCTTTCCGCCAAGATACTCAGCCTTGTGAAGGCCGATGACGCGGAAGTTAGCGTTGAATCTGAGAGCTACTCTCAATGCCGGTTTGCCGCCAATGCCATTACCACCAGCGGCCGGCGAGAAGACCTCGGGCTCCGCCTGACCGTTTGGGTTAATAAGAAGAAGGGCTCGGCCTCGTCTAACCAGATTGACGATGCTTCACTTCGCTTTCTCGTTAAG
>QHZP01000626.1:5967-8819 GCA_003224715.1 Acidobacteriota bacterium
AAAGCGAGGAGTTCGCACACCTATCACCAGTAGACCCAGAGTACTTGCCTACCCTGTCCCGCCAGCAGTACAGGCCTGTCCAAGGCTACGTGGAAGCCACGGCCAACATTTCTTTGGCTTCTCGAGCTAAAGCGATTGATCAGGTAATTGCTTTGGGCGAGAAGGAAAAGGTCCTCTGTGCCGGTTTCCACCAGGCCCGCGGGACGGCCGGGGCACATGCCACTAAGAATGGAAATTTCTACTTCAGCCGTTCCAGCCTGGTGAGTCTCTCGGTCACAGCCCGCGCTCCCGCAGCCGCTGGCTCCGGCTACTTCCTGCGCAACCATTTCGATGTCGCTAAGCTCGATACGGCGCGCATTGCCCGCGAGTCCATCCAAAAAGCCGTCCGCTCCCGCAACCCGCGACCACTTGAAGCTGGCCTGTACACCGTTGTCCTGGAACCTCAGGCGGTTGCGGACCTGCTGGGGTCCTTTGCCTTTTCCTTCGACGCGCGGGCGGCCGACGAGGGGCGTAGTCCTTTTTCGTCGCCCGGTGGGAAAACTAAACTCGGTGAAAGAATATTCGATGACCGGATTAACCTCTACAGCGACCCCTGGCATCCTGAGCTGCCAGGCTCTCAAGCGGCACAGGATGGGCTTCCCGCTCAGAAGCTTTATCTGGTACGAAACGGAATCCTGGAAAACCTGATCTACTCGCGTTTTTGGGCTAAACAGAAACAGAAGGAAGCAACGCCGGGACCCGCCAACAGCATTATGGAAAGCTCCGTAACCCCGGTTGGCCTGGAGGAAATGATTCAAGACACCAAAAAAGGCTTGCTCGTCGGTCGCTTCTGGTATATTCGGTCTGTCGATCCGCGCACTGCGCTTTTCACCGGGCTGACGCGTGATGGGGTGTGGTACATCGAGAATGGTAACGTGATTCACCCGGTACGCAACTTTCGTTTCAACCAGAGTCTCCTACAATTGCTTGCTTCTGGAAACGTTGACCTGGTCGGCGCTCCCGAACGTGTGGGTAGCTCTGAGGCACAGGGTGACAATCCCGTCTTATTTCCTCCACTCAAGGTGAAGGGATTCCACTTTACTTCTCAGTCCGAAGCGGTTTAAGGCCCGAGAGGCACCGTTCGCTCTCCTCCCCTGAAGGCGTGAAAAAATTCGAATGACCCCCTCACTGAGCCTCCGCGACCGGCGTCGCTCCGGGCACCGCCCGAACCGGGGCGGGGAGTTAAATTAAAATGTTTACTTTCCCCTCGCCCCAAACGGGGAGAGAGTCCAGGGGTGAGGGGGCGACTCCAATCCTTTCGGTGTCTGATTTCTTCACACCTTCCCTTGCTAGAGGGGATTTTCCGGGGACAATACCTTGAGCCGGCCATACCGCTGTCGGGTGCGCGACAAATTTGGGGGTAAATGACAGAACCAATGAGCCTCGTAGAGGCGAAATCTTTATAGTTCAGAGGCCCAAAAAAAATGGACAGAACTCCGTAGGAGCGTCATGACGCCCCGCCTGGGGCTTGGAGCGTTAGGAGGGCAGGTGTCGTTCTACAAAGATGCCGCCTCTACGAGGCTCCCTTCACTTCAACCGGCACTGGCCGGCATTTCAGGAAATAACCCGCAAATTTGTCACACACCCCCCGCTGTCCCTCGTCTTGCCTATTACTCGGGAGTGTGTCAAAATCTCAGTCAAATCTTGGATTCTACCAATGTCCCGCCATGATTCCAGGCAGACTATTGCAACTGATTTTCTCCGTGCTTTGTGTCTCCAGTGTCGTCCTGGGCGAAGACCGCCTGGGACTGCTGGGCATCAGTGATGGGACACTGACCAACCAAAGTTCCTCCATCCCCTACGGCCCCTCCAGTTCCCAAACCAATTTAAATGGCGGCTTCGTCTTGCTGGGATCTCTTCGTCTTAAGGAGAATCTGTTTGTTTTTTATGAAGGGAGGGTCAATCACAGCGAGGGCTTAGGCGGGACCTTCCCCAGATTACAGCGGACCCGGACGAACTCGGTGGTGCAGGGCTACCTGCGCTATTCGCCCCGGCTGGCCTGGGATCTGAACGTCCAAATCGGCAAATTCGGAACCCCTTTTGGCCATTTTCTAACGCGAAACTATCCGAACGAAAATCCGCTCATTGGGTCTCCACTCATTTACACTCACCGAACTCCCATAAGCGCTAAAGGAATTCCCAGAAATCCGGCTGAGCTATTGAGCTATCGAGGCCAAGGCCAGAGCACTGGTTCTTACGTCTGGGGAGACGGCAACGCCTGGCTTCCCTTGACCAATTTTTCTTATCCCACCGGCATCATGGCCTTTGGCAATCCAGGCAAACTTGATTACCGCGTGGCCCTGGTGAACAGCTCGCTGGCCAATCCCATTAATCTTGGAACTCCGGGCCAGCGGGCTCAATGGGTCGCCGCAGCGGGTTTCACATGTCTTCCAGGCCTGCATCTGGGCACCTCTTACACGGAGGGACCTTACCTGGTTCCCTCTGTCGGTCGCTGGTTACCGGCCGGGAGCTCCATCGACCAGTTTAAGCAAAGGGCCCTCGGATTTGACCTGCAGTATGCCGTCGATCATCTCGAGATTTATGGCGAACTCCTCTTTAACAACTTTGCAGTTCCCTATATACCGCAACGTTTGGGAGCCACCGGATACTTCCTCGAACTCAAGCAAACCTGGACTCCGCGCGTGTTTACGGCCGTGCGCTGGAATCAAATTTACTTTGACCGGTTCCGGAGCGGCTTCAGCGATGCGTCTCGCCCGCGCTTTGACTACAACGTTGACAGCCTGGAAGTTGGGTTGGGATTTCGTTTCACTGAAAAACTCTTGTCGAAATTCTCCTACCAGCACAATCGGACC
>QHZP01000626.1:8858-13077 GCA_003224715.1 Acidobacteriota bacterium
GGTTTACACCTTTGACGTGCGCAATCTGCTAAGAATACGATGAACCTTAAGAAACCGCGGCGAATCGTGTGGCCCGCTGAGCGTCGCGGCACGCTCCCCAGCCTGATCCTGCTTGGGACTTTAGGCATGGGAGTGTGTCCCTTAGCACTGTGTCTCAGATTTGACCTTACAAGTTCGCCGGCTCCCATACGGTCGGGCTTCTCTGCAATCAGTACCGCGACTGTCAGTGAGCGGCCCATTTCGAGCGGCGACACTAATTTCTCACAGTTTCAGGCCAAGGGCTCCGATTCTGCTTCAAACCCTTCAGCCTTGGGAACCATCCGAGGGACCGTTCGAATCGAAAATAAGATTCAGCCGAGAAGCATTGCTTTCAATCTTTATTCGCGCCGCGGAAAATCTCCGCTGATTAACAAACCTCCGGTGCCAGTCAGTGAGTTGCAGAATGTGGTGCTATACCTGGAAGGACGTTCTCAAAACTTGGAAGCGGCAAGCAACGAGGGGTTACCCCAAGAGAATCCAACGATCCAACAAGTCAACGAAACCTTCATACCTCATGTGCTTCCCATCAGGGTGGGAACAACTGTCGATTTCCCAAATGGTGACCCTTTCTTCCACAATGTCTTTTCCCTTTCCAGTGCCCGGAGCTTTGATCTGGGCCGTTATCCCAAATACCAAGTTCGATCAGTCACATTCAAGCGGCCCGGCATCATAAAGGTTTTCTGCCACATCCATTCCCACATGAGCGCCGTCATCCTGGTATTTGACCACCCTTATTTCTCCGTTGCCAACAGTGCCGGAAGTTTTCGGCTGAGGGACGTTCCTCCGGGCACCTATGATCTGGTGGCCTGGCATGAGCGACTGAAACCTCAGAAAAAGTCCGTAACCATCGCTCCGGGCGCTGGTGTTCAGGTGGAGATGATCTTATGAGATTGTTGAAACTGCGAACCAAAATCATCTTGTTCACAACTCTGCTTGTCATGGGAGTCGTTACGGGTTCTTTTTTCCTGATTAATCAAGTGGTCAGAGATCAGGTCAGGGGTCGTCTGGTGCATGATCTGGAGCGCTCTCAGCATACTCTGGAGCAAATTCAAAAGGACCGGCTGGGCGAGCTGGTGGCCTATTCGATTATTGCTTCCGAAAACTCGACTCTGAAAGCCGCCATCGAAACCTTTCAGACGGAACGTGCCAGCGGCAGCCCGATCCTTCAGCAACTCAAGCGTACTGTCGAAAACGAAGCCTATAAACTCTTTTCCATCCTGTCGGCTGACCTCCTGATCATCACTAGCAATACCGGCCAGGTGTTAGCGATCCAGGGAGTCCCGGTCGCTCCTCCAGCCGACTTCAATCTCCTCAACCAGCCCGATAGATTTTGAACAAGCTGCCAGCATTTGGCGCTTCTCCGAAAAGGTTTACCGCCTGGTCTCGGTGCCCATCCTGTTGCAGGACATCGTAGTCGGAACGCTCAGCACCGGCTTCGAAATCAGTCCGGGCTTGGTGCAATCCATCAAGGCCAATACCGATAGCGACATCGTCTTTGTGGCTGATGGCGGCATTATCGCGTCAACCCTGAACGCCTCTCAGAATGAGTCGCTGCTTAATTACTTGAGAGCCGGCTCAACTCCGAAAAAGCGGGATCTTTCCGCCTCCCAATCAGAAATGGTTCTAAGAGGTGAGACCTTCCTAGCACTGAAAATCGAGCCTGGGGAGGTTTCCAGCGGGAATTTTGTCGTGTTGAATTCCATTGATCGTGCCATGCTGGGCATTATGGGTGGAATCAAGAAGACCATAATCCTGATTGGGCTGCTTTCCATCCTCCTGGCGACCATCCTGGGTCTGGGCTTGAGCCAGTCCACCACCAAGCCTTTGATGAGATTTGTGAATTTTATGGATGGCATCACTCGGACCGGCGATTTGAAACAGAGATTCCAGCACCCAACTCCAAATTATGAGGTCGACGTCCTGGCTTCTTCGTTTGAAAGCCTGACGCGGTCTTTAGAAGAATCGCGCGCCCAGACTGCCAAATATCACGAGGAGTTGAGGCAGAAAGAGTCTAATGAGGAAAAGCTCCGCACTCTGGCGACACGGTCTCGCCTGGATGCTCTCATTTCCCAGATTAATCCCCATTTCTTGTTTAATGCCTTGAATACCGTCAGTGTTCTCATCGATGAACACCCCGCCGAAGCTCAGCGGTTGACTTTAAAGCTGTCGAATATCTTTCGCCAGACTCTGCAGGTTTCAGAGCGGGAAGTCATCAGCCTCCAGGAGGAGCTGAATTTCATTGAAGACTATCTGGAAATAGAGAAGGCACGCTTCGGCGACCGCTTGCAAGTGGAGCAGCATATCGCAGTTCAATGCGCTGAAATCCCCTGCTTTACTTTGCAACCTCTGGTTGAGAATGCCGTCAAACATGGAGCGGCCCCGAAAATCGGAACCACCACCATTCGGATCGAAGTGCGTCAACTGGACAGCCTCTTGACCATTCAAGTTTCAGACAACGGCGTGGGAATGTCCGAAAACGAGCTGGAAAATATCCTGGAGCGCGGCTATGGGCTTAAAAACCTGATTGATCGTCTCAACATTCACTATCAGTCCAATTTTGCCTGGAAAGTAGAAAGCAAATTTCAGCGAGGCACAACCGTTTTGTTGGAGCTTCCCTCTCAGCCCTCAATTGGAACCTCGTAGAGACCATTCAACTCTTCTTATCTACGGTTCGACTTCATGGTTCCTTACCCAGACTACTTCTCTGCTAGGATATAAATCACTGCAGAGCCTGGCCAAGAATGGGTGGATGACCATTGAAATGCCCGCCAGGCTGAGTTTCTATTCAATATCATGCTCTGGCTTGTACTCGGTGCAAGCTTTGAATTGAATAGAGAATACATGGACGATCAAACAAGAGCACGATGAATCGGTACTGCGCGGCTTTTTGATAATGAGTGCGGAAGTATGTCGACATTCGAATGTCCCCAAGTATCCTCTGTCGCCTTTCCTCCACTGATCATGTCCCATATGTTTGTTGCTGGACACAGGGGGCATTGGGTGTCAAAGGCCTGAAACGCCGCAATAGTTTAGCCCCGAGCCGAGCGGAGGGATCGCAGTCCCGAAGCGGCGCCCTGGGTCAGAAGGATATTGGTTATGAACGGTGGAGCGGAGGTGACGTCGATGGTGTGGCGATCGGCGCCACCTCCGCTCCACCGTGCCTCACGAGGGTTTGGCGAGGACGGTGACCCAGGGCGCCGCTGACGCTTTGCCCTGGGCTAGCCTATTGCCGCCCTTCAGGCGGCCCGTTGTGAGGAACACCCCCGGTGTCCAGAGCGCCGACTTATCCGTAACGATCACCTCCCCCATGTAGGCTGATTGTGTCCGATATCTCTGCTTACTGGACACAGGGCTGCCGAAATGTCGCACCGCCGCGAGGTTCCCGGCCCTGCAGGGCCAAAAGAGAATGGCCTAGGACCAGGCAGCATGTGACAGCGGTCACCCCGGCGACCGCGGCCCTGGGTCCTCGACCCAGATGGTTCCCCCTCTCCCCTTCGATCCTGCTCGTGATGAACCGAAAGCCGCTCTCAGCGCGGGGAAGAGGCTGACCTCACGCCGGGTGAGGGGGACGTTGTCGAACACATCAATCTCTACTCACTGACGAGCTCACTACTAAGTCTGATTTGGAGCCTGGCGAGTAGCTCACAAATCCAAGAAGTATTAGGAAACGTTATGAAACTACTTGTTCGCTTGGTTGAGTTCTTCCCCAAGGCTCTGGTTCTGGCCGGCCTTTTGTGCATTTCTCAGCCCATTTTGGCCCAGCGTGCTCGTCTGGTTGGAACGGTTCGAGATCCTTCTGAAGCGGTCATACCCGGAGCTTCCATTCGCGCCACTAACTCCGAGACTGGACTGGGATGGGAGGCCAAAAGCAATGGCCGGGGAGATTACTCTCTCGAAGCGCTTCCGCCAGGCCTCTATGAAGTCGACGCGAGCGCCCCAGACTTTTCCTCCGCCAAGTCTGGAGGGATCCGGTTGACCGTGAATGCTACCCAGCGTGTAGATTTCAAGCTGTCCCTGGCCACCCTCGCGCAAGATGTGCAAGTTGGAGCCGCTGCTCGGCTGGTCGAAACTGAGACTTCCGAACAAGGTGTTGTCATCGGCGAGAAACTCATTAAGGACTTGCCCCTCAACGGGCGCGATTTCCTGCAGCTCGCCAAGTTGGCTCCAGGAGTCGTGCCGA
>QHZP01000626.1:13094-14679 GCA_003224715.1 Acidobacteriota bacterium
CCGGGCCTTTCAACGCCAATGGCCAGCGAGACCTCTCCAACAACATCCTGATTGACGGCATCAATGTCAATGCGGGCGGCAGCTCTCGTGGCCGTATTAGTCTTTCGCCCGGAAATGACACTGCGGTGGGCCAGTCGGGTAGCAGTGTCGCGCTGATCTCGGTAGACGCGGTCTCGGAGTTCAAAGTTCAAACTCAGCTCGCTGCTGCTGAGTTTGGCAGCTTCTCGGGCGCGACTGTGAATGTGAATTCGCGAAGTGGCGTCAATCAAACTCATGGTAGCGGCTTCGAATTTCTTCGCAATAGCGCGCTGGACGCCAACAATTTTTTCTTTAACACCCAGGGAGCGAAAAAAACTCCCTCGCGCAACAATTTCTTTGGTGGGACCTTTGGTGGTCCCGTCCAGAAAGATCGAACCTTCTATTTTGGATCGTTCGAGGGACTGAGGCAGCGTTTGGGCGTAAGCTCGAATTCAAGAGTCCCAGCCGCCGCGGCTCGCGCCGAGGCCAACTCCGTCATCAAACCGCTGATTGACTTATATCCTTTGCCGACTGGCCCAGACAATTCGGATGGCACGGCCCCTTATTTTGCCGCCAGCAGCAACCTGGTTGGCGAAACTGATTTCAGCCTCCGCCTGGACCATCGACTTACAGAAAACGATGATATCTTCGGCCGCTATTCTTTCAGCGATTCACTCGGTGTCATTCGCTCGTTCTATTTGAACTTCCTCACCAACAACCGTTCTCGCTTGCAGACCATCTCGCTGTCCCACGTACGGCGGTTAAATGCCTTTATCAATAATGAGGCGAAATTGGGTCTGGTTCGCAGCGCCAATCATCAGTTGGGCGCCTTGGATTCCTTCGGAGGAGCCAGACCGGTTCAATTGGACTCAGAAGGAAATGCCCTCTCCCCGGGCATTCTTATTTTCAGCTTGCCTTTTGCTGTGGCCCACAACCCGCTGTTTATTCAGAATAACAACTTGTTCACCTTTACCGATAACCTTTCCATCGCGCAGGGAAAGCATGATCTCCGCTTTGGTGTCTGGGTGAGGCGCGTTCAAGGCAACATCAACCTCAAGCCATTATCCAGCGGGGTTTATTTCTTTGATACCGTCCAGGACTTACTTGACAACGATCCCAGCTTCTTCTTTAACCAGGTTGCCTTGACCGGTTTTGGAGTCCGCTTCAGTAATTTTGCCTTCTATGGCCAGGACGATTTGAAAGTCTCTCCGCGGCTGAAGCTCAACCTGGGGCTGCGTTACGAGCTCGACACAGTTCCCAGCGAGGCACACCACCGTTTTAGCCCCATTGCCGGCCTGCCGGATATTGCCACAGCCACGCTGGGTATCCCGGGGAGTGCCCTCCACAATGGCGACCACAATAACTTTGCTCCCCGTCTGGGCTTTGCCTATCAATTGACCCGGGACGCCCGGACCGTACTACGGGGTGGTTTTGGCATTTATTACGATATGCCGTCCCTCAACGCGTTTCAGCCGGCCCTGGGGCCGCCATTCAAGATTACCAATTTTTTGTTGGGAACAAAATTCGGCGGGGAGGTTAAGGTGCCGGTGAATCCGGACCTGCTGCA
>QHZP01000046.1 GCA_003224715.1 Acidobacteriota bacterium
ATCCTTCGGCCCATCAATAACGCTTTCTCCCGAGTCCAGGGGATGGGTACAGGTTCGCTCCAATCGATCTCGGGCAATCGGACCACTATTGGCTCGACCTGGTGCGAGGTCAAGAAGAGAACGATGCGGCCGTGCTCTGACAGGAAGGGCAGGCCCAACCGGGTCAGCCGTTCGATTTCGCCCAGGGCCCGCAGGGTTACTACGGCCGGGCGGACGGGAAAGTCCTCAGGCCGACAGTCTTCCAGGGTCTTATTTAGAATAGTGACCTGGCGCAACCCGAGTTCGCTTCGGATCGCGGACAGAAAGGCCGCTCTCTTCTTGCGAGGTTCCAGGAGATAGACCGTTAGCTCGGGTCGATAAAGCTTCAGCGCCAGGCCCGGAAAGCCTGCGCCGGAACCGACGTCCAGCACCGGCGTGTCCCCGGCCGTCAGCTGGCGGGCCGCCCAAAACTTAGGCCGGTCAGGTTGATCTTGAGGTTCCATTTCTGCAGCATTTCAACGTAATGGATGACTGCTTGGACTAAGAGAGGGGATGTTTCTAACCCGCAGGACCGCATCGTTTGTTCTACTAGGGGCGCAGGCAGTGTGGATTCGAAACCCATGGGCGGATTTAAGCCGTCTTGGCTCTTTTCTGGGATTCGACTTCCAGATAAATATGGATAATCGAAAGGGCCGCTGGCGTGACCCCGGGAATTCGGCCGGCTTGACCCAGCGTGGAGGGGCGAATGCGGGAGAGCTTTTCAACTATTTCGCGGGAGAGCCCCGGAATGTTCTGATATTCGAATTGGGCCGGGATGGTCCTGGATTCGGCCTTCTTCATCTTTTCGATCTCGGAAACTTGCTGGCGCAAGTAACCTTCATATTTGATGGCGGTCTCGACACTCTTGATCTCTTCCCGACTGAGGCTTTGACGCAACGCCAGCGGCACGGATTCCAAAAAATCTTCAATCCGAACTTCCGTTCGTTTCAACGCTTGGGCGGCCGCCAGCTTGCCGGATTCCACAGGAACCTTGATCCTCTGCAAATGATCTTTCAACGCGGCCAATCGTTCCTGCTTGGCGCCGTATTGGCAAAAGTGTTCCCCGGAAATCAAACCGATCTGATGGCCAATCGGAGTAAGTCTTTCATCGGCATTGTCAATTCGCAAGTGCAAGCGAAACTCCGCCCGCGAGGTGAACATGCGATAGGGTTCGTGGGCCCCCTTGGTGATAAGATCATCGATTAGAATTCCGATGTATGCCTGGTTGCGCCCCAGGATCAGAGATTCCTGGCCTTTCACTTTCAAAGCCGCATTGATCCCGGCAACCAGTCCCTGACAGGCGGCTTCCTCGTAACCGGTCGTCCCGTTGATTTGACCTGCGTGGAAGAGTCCGCGGACTCTTTTGGTCTCCAGGGTCGGATAGAGCTCGGTGGGCTCCACATAGTCGTATTCGATGGCATAGCCCGGACGAATGACCTCTGCCCTCTGCAGGCCCTCGATAGAACGAACCAAAGCCAGTTGAACATCCACCGGCATGCTGGTGGAAAGGCCGTTGACATAAATCTCATTCGTGTTCAACCCTTCTGGCTCCAAGAACAGCTGATGGCGGGGCTTATCAGGGAACTTGATCACCTTGTCCTCAAAGGAAGGGCAGTAGCGAGGGCCAATCCCTTGAATCTGTCCGCTGTAGAGCGGAGAGCGAGCCATGTTATCTCGAATGATTTTATGAACCTTTTCGTCTGTATAGGTAATGAAACAGGAGACTTGGGGCTGAAGAATCTCCTTTGTGCGAAAGGAGAAGGGCGTGGGTTGATCATCACCCTTCTGTTCTTGCAGGCGACTAAAATCGATGGTTCGCCCATCCAATCGGGGTGGTGTCCCGGTTTTCAGTCGACCCCAGGTGAAGCCAATGGCCTTGATAGACTCGGCCAGCGGGATGGAGGGCGATTCTCCACTCCGACCGGCGGGGTAACGATTCTCGCCGACATGAATAAGCCCATTGAGAAACGTTCCAGTGGTCATGATGACTGCCTCGGCTCTCACCTTACGTCCGTCCCGCAACCCAATGCCGAGCACTCGGCCATTTTCCCTTAAAATGGCGACTACCTCCGCCTGCTTGATTCTCAGTCCAGCTTGCCGCTCCAGAACGCGCCGCATTTCCACACGGTAGGCCTGCTTGTCAGCCTGGGCGCGGGGCGACCAGACCGCCGGGCCTCGGCTGCTGTTGAGGAGACGAAATTGTATGCCGGTTCGGTCGATGACTTCCCCCATAACTCCCCCCAAGGCATCGATTTCACGAACCAAGTGCCCTTTAGCAATCCCTCCAATGGCCGGATTACAGGACATCTGGGCAATCAGATCCAGGTTCATGGTGTAGAGGGCAGCCCTCAGGCCCATCCTGGCAGAAGCCACGGCGGCTTCGCAACCAGCATGCCCCCCGCCGATCACTACCGCATCGTACTCTTCGTCATAACTAGTACAAGGGACTGTCACGTTCGCATTCACTGAAAGCGATTTGCCAATACAGAAAGTGGAGAAAATGTTCTCCAAGATGTCCTCCACCGTTGTTTCTCCCGTTAAGGCATTCAGCGCCTTTAATGCCCCATACAAATCCAGCAAAAGAATTTCGTGCGGCATCTGCTCCTGCAGCGATTCCTTTACCCTGGAGGTCGCTTGCCATGCTTCCCCGATGAGTCTCTCGTGCCGAATATTCGTCACCAAGGCCCCTTCCCTTTCCAAAGCCTTCTCTTGACTGAATTCCCTGAACAGGGTGTCTTTGAGAAGTTCAACACCTTGGCCAGTCTTGGCCGAGACCGCACAAATCGCTTTGGCCGTACCGGTGATACCATCCAGGATGATTCGCTGGGGTAAGTCAACTTTATTAATTACCAGGTAGTACTCCCGATCTCTAAGTTGAGATAGCAGATGATGATCTTCCACCGCTAACTCTTCAGAACCATCCAACAGGAGCAGGATACGATCTGCGTCAGCGAGCGCCTCGTAGGATTTGTCAATGCCTCTGCGCTCCACCTTGTCGCTGACATCTCGGATCCCAGCGGTATCTACCAGACGGACCGCAATGCCCTGAATCTCCGTCGACTCGGTTATGAGATCGCGCGTGGTTCCCGGAACCTCGGTGACGATGGCCCGCTCTTCCCGCAGAACGGCATTAAACAGGCTGGATTTCCCTACATTGGGCCGGCCAATAATGGCAAGCGTAAGACCAGCAGTTACAATTTTACCGTAAGAAAAACTAGAATAAAGGTAATTAAGCTCCTGATTGACCGGCGACAGGCGTCCTTCAATTTCCTCCCAAGCCATCACCGGAACATCATCTTCGGCAAAATCAATTCCGGCCTCCAAGAGGGAAATCAGTTGAATCAGCTGATTCTTGACGGGCTTGAGTCGACGAGAGAGGGAGCCGGCTGCCTGTTGATGAGCCACCTTGGCCTGAAAAACCGTTTTCGCTTCAATCAGATCACGAACGGCCTCGGCCTGAACCAAATCAATTCGTCCCTGCAAAAAAGCGCGAAATGTGAATTCTCCAGGAGTGGCCAATCGAGCGCCTGATTGAAGGAGGAGGCGCATCACCTCCTTTAAAATTACCGGGCTTCCATGGCAGCTGATCTCGACAACATCTTCTCCGGTGTAAGAGCGGGGCGACTTGAAATAAGTCACCATGGCTTGATCAAGCTTTTGCCCAGTCTTGGGTTCAAATAGGCTTCACAGGATGGGAACCCGATCCTCTAGGTCCTCTTTTCGGGATAGAATCGATGCGGTAATCCGGAGAGAGGCCTTTCCGCTGACACGGATCACCCCAATGCCGCTCTTGCCCAGCGGCGTGGCGATTGCCGCGATCGTTTCGTCAAGGAGCGATGCCATCCAGTTTGGGGTATATGACTACCCTTCGATTTTCACCAAACCCTTCGCTCTCAGTTCGAATCTGGCTGTCCTCAGCCACCGACAGGTGCACAATCCGTCTCTCCTCAGCCGGCATCGGGTTTAACTTGTAGGGCTTGCCTAACTGCTTCACCTTTTCCGCTGCAGCGAGGGCCATCAGACGAAGTTCTTCCGTGCGAATCCCCCGGTATCCATTACAATCGAAGATGATTTTCCTTCCCTGTCTCTCAAACATTTTGTTGGATAAATATTCCAAGGAATGAAGGAGTTCCGCATTCCGTGCCAATATAACCGAGTCATCGTGCCCCATCAAATTCACCTGGATCTCTTCTTCTTTCTGGTCTATTTCAAAAGACAGATTGAGACGGGTAAACTCGACGAAACCCTTCAAAAATTCTTCTAATGTCATGCCTGATTGACGCCTGGCTTAAGGTTTAAGGAAATGATTTCTGGCTCACTTTTTTCTTTCCGTGTTTTACCGACGGATTGGCCAGGGAGGGCCGATATTTGTTCATCAAATATTGTTGAACAACCCCAACCGAATTGCTCGTCAGCCAATAGAGAACCAATCCGCTCGAGGTAAATGCTAACATAAAACCAAAGACCAATGGCATCGCCAGCATCATTTTGGCCTGAACAGGATCTGCAGAAGGCGTCGGCGTCATTTTCTGCATGATAATCATAGAAATCGTCATGAGAATGGGCAACACAAATGTTTTGTCGGCTGCCGAGAGGTCCTTTATCCAAAAAACAAACGGGGCGTGACGCAGCTCTATCGAAACGGAAAGTAAGTTATAGAACGCAACGAAAAACGGCATTTGAAGCAGGAGGGGCAAGCACCCTCCTAGTGGGTTTACCCCGTGTTGCTTGTAGAGAGCCATGACCTCGGAGTTCATCTGCTGTTTCTTGGGATCGGTAGCCTTCAGCTTCTTATATTTTTCCTGTATCAGCTTCATCTGCGGCTGCAGCTTCTGCATCTTCTGAGCCGACACGATGGACTTATAACGCAACGGGAAGAGGGCCAAATTGATTAGAATGGTAAGCAGAATGATGGCCAGACCGTAATTGTTGCAATATCTGTAAATGCCTTTGAGCACAAAGAACAAGGGCTTACAAACCACGGCAAACCAACCGTAATCGATCAACTCGGTCAGATCATGGCCCGCCTGCTGAAGAACTTCCGTATCTTTCGGTCCCACGAAGAGCTTGAATTGCCCTTGGTCAGGAGCATTGCCGAAAACGCCGGCTTTCAATAGTTCTTCCTTCTTTGCATTTTCTGGCACGTATTCATCGCGCGAGATCTGGATACGAGTGATCGGTCCACCTGCAGCGGGTAGGAAGACGGCTGCGAAATACTGGTCCTCCAGCGCCACAAAACCAAAAGAATCGGAAATCTCTTGCTCTGCTTGGACATCATTGGCCTTGAGGCGAGTGATTTTACTCTCGCTACGATAGAGGGCTCGGCGAACCGCCATTCTTTCGTCCACTGTTGAATCTCCAAAGCCTGATCTCCAGAGCAAATAGAAATGACTGGGCCTTGCATTTAACCAAACTGCGCAATTAATATCTACAGTGTAGGAACCCTGATGAAAGGTAAGAGTCTTTTTGACGTGCAAGTTCCGCTCCGAAAACTCAAAGCTTACACTCTGGGAACGTGCCGCCGAAAAAGCAAGGTCCAGCCGAGGGGGCGAGGCGCTGAAAAAGAGCGCTTTTCTCAAAGTCTGCGCGGCCTCTTCTTCTTTATCAATCTTCAGGCCTAGTGGGTAGCCAAACATGTCCGCTTTCCTTTGATTAATCAAGTCGAGAGGCTTGCCGTCGCTGTCGGTATACCTCTTAAGGACCCAGCTTCTAACTACCGCCTCCCGGTTAGAAAGTGTCAGCTTATAGAGATCAGTTTCCACTTCTATCAATCTGTCTATGTCCGCTGATTTGGGCTCGGCCACTGCTTCAGTAGCAGGCTCTTGACTTGGCGAAGTCACCGTCTTTCCGGGTTCAATGGATTTCTTGGCGGGGACGCCTTGGGATGAAGACGGGACATGGGGGGATCTGGCTGGCTCCCACAGAGGTCGAGACAACATAATGACCAGAAAGGAGAGAGCAAAGGCTATGAGTAGGCGTCTTTCCATACGTTAGATTCCACGAACTGAGCTACACCAGCGGGTCGTGTCCTCCTGCGTGAAAAGGGTGGCACTTTATCAGGCGCCTGAGTGTAAGAATCGTCCCGCGTAAGACGCCATATTTACAAATTGCTTCATACGAATACTGGGAGCAGGTTGGCGAAAACCTACAGGCGGGAGGCAAAAACGGGGAAAGAAATCGCTTGTAGACGTTAATTGAGATCAGGATGGCTTTCTTCAAAAATTCCAATTTCTTTCGCAGAGTTCAGCGAACTCAACAACATTTGTAATTCATTTTCCAGACATCTTGAATTGTCAATCACAACTCCCAGTCTGGGATCAATGACGATATCAAGCCCACTTTTGATGGCCCCTTTGTTCCTTCGTATTGCTTCACGCATCCAGCGCTTCAATCGATTCCTCTTAACCGCATTCCCCATTCGGCGTCCTACCGATACTCCAAAACGAGCCGACCTTAAGCCATTCGGGAAACAAAAGATTCGTAAGTACCGGCCAACCTTTTTGCTTCCATGCTTATAAACCCGACTATAGTCCGCTGATTTTAAAAGGCGTGAACACTTGGGAAAGCCATTGTCCAAGGAGTTAGTCTCAGGGAATAAGCCGCTTACGACCTTTGGCACGTCGACGTTTTAATACCAGTCTACCTGCTCTGGTGCTCATCCGCATGCGGAACCCATGGATTTTAGCACGCTTGCGCTTGTTTGGACGAAATGTAGGCTGCATGAGTCAAAAGGCTCCGATTCTCTTTTGGTCGTTAAAAAGTGTTAGAAAGAATGCTTGGTAATCTCCTTAAGATTGTGGCACCAAAAGAGAACCTATTCTTATACCACATAGATTTTTTGACTGTCAATTTATTTGAATAGTCTCATCCGCTGTGCTATATTTCGAATCTATCTTTTTGAGACAGACGTATCAAGAAAGAAAATATTATTTTTGATTTTTACCCAAAAGGCTTCTGAAAAAGCACTGCAGGCCCACCCTCACTGAACATTTCTCCTCCCTGGTGGAGATCTTAACAATATCGTATAGATGCCTGGCAGCAGATTCTAAAGTTTGTCGAAAGCAAAATAAATAGGCAAAATTTCATCACATGGTTCAAGCCAACTCAGTTCCAAAGCCTGGACGAGAACAATAATTTATTCGTCAAGGTTCCCAACCAGGTTTTTGAAGACTGGTTGAGTCGGCACTACTCCAACTTGCTTCACGAAGCCATCGAACATGCCAACCTGGGTAGTATCAAAATCTGTTTTCATGTAGAAGGAAACTCACAACCCAAAAAAGAGGTTCCCCAGTCAGCCACACCCTATCAGACTACCCTTAATTTCGATTCTGTCGAATTTCTTCTCAACCCAAAATATACATTTGATCGCTTTGTTGTCGCCTCCTGCAATCAATTTGCTCACGCAGCCGCATTAGCTGTAGCGGAATCTCCTTCCAAAGCCTACAACCCGTTGTTTATTTACGGTGGGGTCGGCCTGGGAAAAACTCATTTGATGCAAGCCGTCGGACACAAGATTAAGGAAAGAGACAGGCGTGTTCAGCTCAGCTATGTATCCTCAGAAAAGTTTACCAATGAAGTTATAAATGCAATTCGCTACGACAAGACCTTGGCGCTTCGTGAAAAGTATCGGAGCGTCGACGTGCTTTTAATTGACGATATTCAGTTTATTTCTGGGAAAGAAGCCACTCAGGAGGAGTTCTTTCACACCTTTAATGCTCTTTATGATGCTCAAAAACAAATAGTTCTGTCCAGTGATTCCCTTCCCAAAGAAATTCCCTCAATTGAAGAACGATTACAATCACGTTTTGAATCAGGTCTCATTGCTGACATTCAACCTCCTGATCTTGAGACAAAGGTGGCTATTCTGAAGAAAAAAGCAGAAAGTGAAAACTTCGAAATTCCCGACAATGTCGCTTTCTATGTCGCCAGTAAAATAAAGTCGAATATTCGCGAACTGGAGGGGTCGCTGGTTAGGCTTATGGCGTTTAGTTCTTTGCAGGGAGAGAAAGTTTCTTTAGGAATGGCTCAAGAAGTACTGAAACATATCCTCAAATCTCAGGAAAAACATATCAGTATTGAGCAGATTCAGCGGACTGTGGCTGAATACTTTAACCTAAAAGTTTCCGAACTGAAATCCAAGAACAACGCCAAGATTATTGCGCAGCCTCGCCAATTGGGAATGTATCTGTGCCGGCAGCTAACTGGCGCGTCTTTACCAGAAATAGGAAGGGAATTTGGAGGGAAACATCACACCACTGTACTTCATTCAATCAAGAAGGTGGAGCAGGCGAGGAAGTCTAATAAGGATTTCAACAGCCTTATCAACATGTTTTTGGATTCATTTCAATAGAGAGGAGCAGCTTTTTCCACCGAACGTGGGCTTAACGACTGTGGATCCGGTGTGGATAAATCGATCTGCTGAATTATTCACTTTTTATGGGCGCTAAATTCAAAATTTAGTTTATTTTATTCACAAGCTGATCCATTGGTAAAAATTAACTTATTCGGTTTTTAACTTTTCAGTGCCTATTACTCCTACTACTAAATTTTAAGTCTAGTTTTTTCTGAATAGGATTAGTTAATTATGGAATTTATAGTTAAGAAATTTGAAATTTTGAGAGAAATAAGTTTGACCCAAGGTGTTGTGGAGAAGAAAACAACGATTCCTATTTTGGCCAATCTCCTAATGGATGCCAGGGGGGAAAACGTTCATTTGGCAGCTACCGACTTGGAACTTGGGATCAAAACTAACTGTCGGGCGAAGGTCAAGAAGGAAGGGTGTATCACGACTCCGGCCAAAAGCTTTCTCGATATTATCCGTTCCCTACCCGATGCGGACATTAAGATAAAAAGACTGGAGAATGACTGGGTTCAGATCACCTGTGGTTCAGCCTCTTTTAAGATTGTCGGTTTGCCTAGTGATAATTTTCCTGCTCTGCCAGAACTAAAAGAAAACTTGGTAGATATTCCTGCTCTAGTACTGCTGAATCTAATTAACAAAACTATCTTTGCTATCGCTAGCGAAGAATCACGTTATACCCTAAACGGAGCTTTGCTATTGGTCAAACCGTTGAGCGTTACGATGGTTTCAACTGATGGGCATCGTTTGGCACATATCGAAAAACAAGCCAATTTCGAGAATCTTAATACCGAAGTACGAGTTTTGATTCCCAAGAAGGCGTTGGCGGAATTACAAAGGCTACTGGCAGAAGCTGAAGAAGGGGATCTGATCAGTTTTGGAAAGGATGCTACCCATCTCTTTTTCCGTCTTAAGAATCGGTTGATGATTTCGCGAATGCTGACCGGGCAGTTCCCGAACTATGATGCCGTCCTCCCTAAAGAGAATAGTAAGACCATAATTCTCAACCGGGAAGAAATTGGATCGGCAGTTAAGAGAGTGTCCTTATTGGCGGACGATAAATCACGTGCCATTAGAATTCTCCTAGACAATAATAAGCTCGAGATAAGTTCTAGTAATACGGACTTAGGTGAAGCCAAGGAAACTCTCGAAACTGATTATACTGCAGACCCGCTCCAGATCGGATTCAACTGTCAATACTTATTGGACTTTCTCTCTGTCACACAAGACAGTTCGGTCAGTTTTGACTTCAAAGATGAACAAAGCGCTGGACAATTGAGACCAGCCACCGAGGAGGACTATCACTATCGTTATATCGTTATGCCGATGCGAGTGTGAAAGTGATTATTAATAAAGACATTACCTCTGCTAAGTCGGCTAATCTCGATTACATTAAGCCACCACAGAATCCTCACCACCGCATACTTCAGTCTGCGGAAGCAACGGGTAGAACAAGAAAACGATGGTCCCTAGGCCCGTGCCGCCTGCAACGGGCTCGGTTGATGTATGTTTTTGCTTTCGCTGGTCTTAAGGCAGAAAAATTCGCTGTTGAAGGGGGTAGATTCAGTGTATAATAACAGCGATGATATTAATTCTGACATGAAACCTTCAAGCCACAAATCCGGGGCAAGAACTATAAAGTTTCGGAGTAACTACGTTTGACAAGCTAAAAGAAAAATTGGCGGTCCAGGATCATTTCTCTGCCCCGCAGACCATTGAAACCGGTCACTTTGCCTGTAACGAAATTTCAGCAAAGGCCGCTCTGGTTGATACCAATTTATTCAAGAATCTGAATGAAAGTCGTGAAGAAGGAATTCGCAGCCGGCGATCCATGAGTGGACCGCCCGTGACGAATTCTGCTGTGAGCGTCGGAAAGTACGCTTGGAGCGATGCCTGGGTTAGGCAGTTGAGTACTTGATTTCATACGCTTACGAATGCTTTTCCGGCTGATTTTTGAGAAAACATCGGTCTGCCCTCGTGCTCGTACTGATTGGCCAGTAAGAAGATGAGCAAGAAGCGGAGCAACAGAACGAGCAGCACGGATGGAGAGAGGTATTTTGGTTTACTCCGACCAAGACAGAGTTCAAGCAAATCAAAATGAAATTGCCTTTCTGGCAATTTCGTAAAATAAGGGTGATTTTGAATGAGTGAAGTCAACATAAAAGGAAAAGGGAAGGCCGATTCCAAGGTCATCGTCGTTGATGACGAAACTAATGGCGAAAGCCCCGAGAAAGAAGTAGCCTACGATGCCTCCAGCATTAAAGTTCTTGAAGGATTGGAGGCCGTCCGTAAACGCCCTGCCATGTACATCGGGTCAACGGGAGAACTGGGTTTACACCATTTGGTTTACGAAGTGGTGGATAACTCCATTGACGAAGCCTTGGCGGGTCACTGCAACCGGGTGGATGTTACCATTCACATCGACAATTCTCTGACCGTTGTGGACAACGGAAGAGGTATTCCAGTGGATTTTCATAAAGGAGAAAGAAGGTCAGCCGCTGAAGTCGTCATGACGAAACTAAACGCTGGCGGAAAGTTCGATAATAATAGCTATAAAGTGTCCGGCCGTCTCCATGGCGTGGGTGTTTCCTGCGTCAAGGTGTTTCCTGCGTCAATGCGCTTAGTGAAGAACTCGAGTTGGAAATATGGAGAGACTCCAAGGTGTACCAGCAATCCTATCGAAGAGGAAAACCACTCGAACGGCTTCAAGAGACGGGTCACACCGACCGTCGTGGAACTAAGATCACTTTCAAACCGGATGCCAGTATTTTCGATACCACCGAATTTAACTTCGATACCTTATCTCAGCGTTTGCGGGAATTATCCTTTCTGAACAAAGGGGTCGTCATTACGATTACCGATGAAAGGACAGATAAGAAACACGAATTCCAGTATTCAGGTGGAATCTCAGAATTCGTCAAACACCTTAACAAGAACAAAAGTGTCTTGCATGATCCCCCCATCTATTTCGAGGCCCAGAAAGAGAATGTGAC
>QHZP01000627.1 GCA_003224715.1 Acidobacteriota bacterium
CCAATTTCATTTGGGGATGTGTTACTACAAAAACGGAGAAACGGAAAGAGCAAGGAATTTTCTGAACAATGCAATCAGGTTGAACCCTCAATTTCCTGGGGCAGACGAGGCGAGAAAGACATTAGAAAGTTTGTGAGAAATGAAATGGTTGGCCGCAACTGCCGCTCTTCTTTTATTTTAGGTGAAGCTACGTGGTGAAGTCAGCCAAAGAGAACGGGCAGCTAGCCGAAGCTAAGGGCCAAGCTTCCGGGCTCGATAAGCGCCTCATCAGCACGGGGTTGGCGTAACGGGAGAATGGGGGAGTCCGCGGATTATTTTCTCAAGAGCCCTCTTCGGGCAAAACCAGCCATTCCAATCAAAGCAGAACCGAAGAGGATTAATATTTCAGGCTCTGAAAAAGATGGTGTTGTCTTCGGGATCATGAAAAACTGTTCTCCAGTATTGTTCGTGAAGTTAAGTCCTATGTGTAAGATGGTCCCTTCTTTTTCGTCACCTGCGGTTAGTGGCAAAATGATCATGGCCACCACAAAAATAAATGTCAATACACAGCAATTTCTTATCAGGCGTCTTTTCGAACGTAAATCTGAACTCATTTCTTGACCCAGAGAAAAGGTAGATTCGAGAATTAAGGATACCGATGTTGTGAGAACATTTGTGCTGGTTTAAACCGCTCCGGCAGACAGGAGAGTAATGTAGGTGGCAATTTAGATTCCACTGACCCAAAAAAATTCCAAAATGCTCACGAATAAGGGTCGTCTTTTCTTGATGATAGTGCCTACGAGGAAACTCCGGTTGGCCAACGCACTGGCCGTCTTGAAAAAGGGGAATATATTTACAGCTTGTTGTCATGAGTATTCCAGTTAATGGAAAGGGAACTGAGACCTCGACGATTGATTTGTCGATTTTTAGTTGAAGGGATTCGAAATTAGTGGAATGGATACTCACGCGCTGGGGCCTATCATCGACTTTTCCTTACGCAGCACTGAAATCCTAGAATAATTTGCCATGCTCAGTTTCTTGGGATGCTTTGGGGACCAAGATTTGTCTCACCGGATTCTCATCCTTGTGCTTTTATGTTTGGCCTGCCTATGTTGGACAAGATCTTTAAATGCTTCCGAAATCCTGCCCTTTATAATTGAAAGCAAAGATTTCCGGACTAATCTAGGTATAAACAATCTAACGTCCGATGCCGCTCAGGTTCGACTCAAGCTTTATGACAATTCTGGAACCTCATTATCAGAGCGTGTCGTAACAATCCCGGCTTTGGGATATCGTCAAATCAACAGACTGGTCACCTTCATGGTGGGCCCTGTCACCGACACGCCCTTCGAAGGTTATCTAGTTCTCGAATCGACCAAACAGGTTCGAGCCTTTGCTGCGCAAATCGACAACATCTCAAATGATCCCGCTTTCATTCAATCTCGTTCCGAGGGTGCCAGCCAGCTCTGGATTTCTTCAACGACTTCCAAGTATCCATACCGCTCTGGGCTTGCCGTGGTCAACTTAGCGGACAAAATTGCTCAAGTCGAATTGAAATTGAGGGGGAACAGCGGAGACTTGTTGACTGTCTTAACGAAGCAAATTATGCCACGCGGCCAAATTATTCTTCCTGACCTTCATAATGAGATGGGGATTACTGAGGTTTATGGTCCATTGGAAATAAGCTCTAAGGGAGGGGATCCCATATTAGGGGTTTCTCGGGTGAGCCACTTGCTAAATCGAACACATGGATTTCTGGCGGCATCTTACCGGGAAGGGAAAGCACCAGGGTATCTCATTCCGTTTGTTTCCCAATCTAATGAAACTCGAACGAATGTAATCTTAAGCAATCCGAACAGTGACTGGCTAGTGGCTGAACTTTCACTAATTGACTCTAGTGGGAGTGTTGTCGAAACTACGTCGACGTCGATTCCTCCCAACGGTCAGAATCAACTCTCCCTAAGCTCGGTATTTGCTTCCATCAAACATCGGGAGTTCCTGGGATCACTTGCCATCGTTTCCGAGTTACCTTTATTGGGTTTTGCTTCGGTTATCCAGAATCAAAGTGGCGATCCAAGTTTTCCCAAGGCCGTGTCGGAGGGAAGTGGCCAGCTGTTGATACCCTCAGCCTCTGGTTTGCCTCCATTCTTGTCTGATGTGGTCATTGTGAATCAGGGTAGCGTGGCGGCCATTGTATCCCTGAGGCCCAAGGATTTCGCAGGATCTACCCTTGGGACTCCAAAAACATTTAGGATTCCCGCCAGAGGCCAGCTTTTCTTGAGAGATGTCTTAGGAGAACTGGAAATCAAAAACAAATATGGTCCCGTCGAAATCTTTTCCGTCAATGGACAGCCAGTCAGTGCTGTATCACAAGTCAAAAATACCGTTGATCTCAATGGTGCTTTTATGGAAGCGATTGATACCACTCCGTCGGTCAAAAAGCGTATTGGGGAGTCGGCCACGATAAGCTGGAATTATGATGAGGGAACCAATACATACCTTGAATTCAGGGTATATGCAGTGGAGAGGCAGCGTTCAATATACAGATTGATCAAATCTGTGCCGCAGACCCAGCATGAGCTTAACCTTGATTTCGAGTCTGCAGGAAAATTTATTTTTGTAATCACTGCCTTCAATGGTATCGAAGAGTCACTTAGAAGTACCGAAGTCGTTGTTGAAGTCACTCAATAATCAAGGAAATCGCGGAAGTCCATATTCCCCTCGAGGGCTCCGCCATAATTATTTCGAAGATAGAACCGTCACTACGTCATGAGCTACGTACCAGTTTCAATTGTTAGGCCTTGCTAATGCCAGTCGAATTCATTTCTTGTAAAGGGTTGCGGGCAG
>QHZP01000628.1 GCA_003224715.1 Acidobacteriota bacterium
GGACGTTGGGACAAGATCATTCTCTTTCAGTGTAAGGCGGCACCAGAGCTTTCTGGACGAAGCGTAGCGGAAATCAGTGCGGCCAAAGCCGTTGAACCACTGGATGCAATATACGACATTCTTCTCGCCGAAATCGATAACGTACATGAAGTCATGGTTATTGAATTGATTTATGAGGCATCGGATCTACGCCTTCCCTTCGAACATCCGAGCTGCATGGTCGGCTCCGACGCTACGGCGCTGGCTACCGATGGACCTCTATGTGACAGGTGTTTCCATGGAGCCTATACCTGGGCCGCCTGGTTTCTTCGCCATTTCGTGCGCGAGAAAAAAACTTTGACCCCAGAAGAAGCCATTCGCCGGCTCACTTCTTTACCGACCGAGGGGTTCAAGATCAAGGATCGAGGAGTCCTTCGGAAGGGAGCGTGGGCTGATGTGGCCATCTTTGACATGGCCCGGTTTAGAGAGCGCGGGACAATTTTTGAGCCGAACCAGATAGCTGAAGGCATGATACACGTTGTGGTGAACGGCACTGTCACGCTGAAAGATGGCCAATTGACAGGAGAACGCAATGGCCAGATAATCCGTCGAAGATAGAGGGTTGTTCTAGAGTTATTTCCTGCAGCCGCTGTCTCTATGGGGCAGTTGTAATGCTCGGGCATTGTGTAGCAAGGTGTGGGCGCTGCATTACTGAGATCCTGCGCACTTGGTCTTGTACTATGGGAGAAAGAGTGAAGCAGAAAGGGGAGGCAAGGAAGACGCGGTCTGGAGTGTACACAGTGCCGGCCGTAAAGAAGGCTTTCATAATCTTGGAAATGATGATGTCCTCGCACAACCGTGGTTATACAATCAGCGAGGTGGCGCGGCTCTGTAACCTTCCGGTCAGTACGGCTAATGTGCTTCTTTATACTTTGCGGGAATGCGGCTATTTGGAACGCGCCGAGAAAGGGACTTTTTCTCTGACGATGAAGCTTTTTACAGAGGGAAACAAACTAATCCGCCAGGTTGCATTGTGTGATACGGCATTTCCTGAATTGGAAAGACTCGCAAAGCTTACTGATCACACGATAAGCTTGGCGATTCCCGATAAATACGAATTGATATACGTTCGCATAATCCAAGGTAGAGGAGACATCCAGGTCCAAGCCCACGTAGGCCAACGGCGGTATTTTCACCAGGCTGCCACAGGCAAGGCGATGTTGGCATTTTTCCCTGAAGAGAGGACGAAAGAGTTTGCCGACGCAACAGGACTCCCGGCCGCGACCGAGCACACTATCACATCATACCGATCCCTTAGCAGGGAGCTTAAGCGAATTCGCATACAAGGTTACGCAATAGACAACGAAGAATCCGGAAATAGTCTTTGGGGTGTTGCTGGTCCCATTTTTGATTACCATGCGAACGTCGTGGGAGCCTTGGGAATTGCTGGAACAGTTCTTGCGCTGAAGGAGAATACGAAATTCCTGATCCAAGAGACCCACAAGAGCGCTCAGAAGGTTTCAAGGTCCCTTGGCTACGAGCCACCTATACTGACAAGACTGGCAATACGGTCTTAAGAGCGCCGATATATTGGAGCACGCCTCGGCCGCCGCTGGCCGACTCACAGTGCATGAAGCCACCGCTATTGGAATTGGTAACGCGGAAGAAACCGCAGATGGATCTGACGCCACTCCGTACGGAACACTTTGAGAGATAGCTAAGCTAGCCGAGTTGGTCGCGAAATTTAGGGAGACTGATATGGAACGACTGATTGTCGCCATGATGCTCGTCTTGGTCATTTCATTTGCATCCTACGGCCAAACAAAAGCTGAAAATAAAAAGCTATCGGCCTCTACCCTGCACCGAGAAGCCATCGTGGTGGACGGTCATGTTCACATCACTAACTCGGTTTTCAATCAAGGTATCGACCCATGGAAAGTTCAGCCAACGGGAACCTTTGATTATGCCCGCGCGAAACAGGGTGGGCTCGATGTAGTCATTGAGCACCTCTATATTGATGACCGATACGCCGGGTATAACTACACGGTCAAACAGGCTTGCCGTCTGATTGAGACCTTCTATCGCGTGCTGGATGCGAACCGTGACAAGATGGAGTTGGCCCTGTCTTCTGCCGACGTGCGGAGGATTGCAAGCAGCGGCAAAATGGCTGTGGTTCTGGCCCTGGAGGGCGGGTTCGACACGGAGGGTGATCTGGACGTGCTCCGGTTGTTCTATCGCCTGGATGTGCGCTTGGTGCAGCTCACTAACCACGATACGTCCAATGCAATTGCCGATGCGTATGCACCAGGGGAGCAGAAGTGGAAGGGCATTTCGGATCATGGCCGAACGGTTATTCAGGAGATGAATCGTCTGGGTATTATTATCGATATTTCCCATGCCTCGGCCGCCGCAAAGCTGCAGAGCATTCAAGCCAGCCGCGCACCTGTTGTTACCAGCCACAACGGGCTGTCACATTTTGCTAACTTCGTGGGGAATTTGAGTGACGAAACACTTAAAGCATTGGCAGCCAAAGGTGGGTTGATCGGACTGCATTCTGCCGGCTGGATCATCAGCCAAAAGGCTAACGACTGGAGTCGCGCCCATTGGTTTTACCCGCCGTCACGGCCCGTGACCAAGTCCGTGACCTTCCGCCCGCCTGACGTTGACTACGGCGACTATATCGCCAAACTGGATGCCGAAATGCGCGACTGGTGGATCCTGACCTGGGGCTATGGTCGACCTTGGCGAGAAATCCAACGGGAGGCAATCGAGGCAGGCGCCCCACTTCCGACTGTGGAAGACTGGGCAGATCAGATCGATTATGTAGTCCGGCTTGTGGGAGCTGATTACGTCGGCTTGGGGCTCGACTTGATGAGCGGAGGAAACTGGCTGCGTGACTTTGAC
>QHZP01000629.1 GCA_003224715.1 Acidobacteriota bacterium
GAAACCATCAATGCATGGGACCTGGAGCCGGGAGAAACCCGGCCCGGCAAGGAAAAGGTGGCCTTTCTAAGGAATCTCACCCATTACATGATCGGAGACAACCCGAATTCGGATTCCGAGCTGTTGGACAACATCATTAGCGAGGCTATTTACAGCACGTACAAACGGAGATCTTCTCGCCTTTCCAACCCCATCCCGACCTTTGCCGATCTGGCTCAGACACTCTCCACCTGGACTGACAAGCTGGAACGCAGCATGGACGAAGCGCACCTGGCTGCTATCAAGCTGCGCACCTGGATCGGCGACACCGGGGTCTATGCCCGATTATTTGATGGCCACACAACGGCGCGGCTCGACAACAATTGGCTGTACTTCAACATCGAGGGATTGAGCGACGATCCCAGGCTTGAAACTGCCATGAGCTTGCTGATTGCCAATGCCATGTCTGAGCGGTCGTCAGGAAAGACAGGACAGCCCAGCATTGTCGTGTTAGACGAAGCCTGGGCGTTGTTGGATTCCAGAATTCTGGCCACCCAGGTTGTGGAGCTTTTCAGGACTGCTCGCAAGCGGCAGGCTTCGGTCTGGGGGATTTCTCAGACGCCGGAGGACTTCGTCGGAACTCCCATGGCTCCCCGTCCGCATGGCCCCGGAATCTTCAAAAATGTCACGACCAAGCTGATCGGCCAGCAGCCAGGTGACATGTCGGCACTGGTTAATCACCTTCATCTGAACGAAGTTTGCCTGGAACAAATCAAGCAATTCAACGCACCCAAAACGAGAAGGCCGAGACCACCCAGGTCTTAAGACTCGTGCCTACACCAATGGATTACTGGGTATGCACCACCTTCCCCCGAGAGCGTTATTACCGCGACTGGTTTCTGAGCAAGAAGGCTGGCCGACCATTGCGCGAACTCTATCAGGAACTGGCCTCCAAGTTCCCTCAAGGGTTGGCGGACCTTCCTTTGTTGCCGGAAGAACTGTCTGGAGAAGTGACATCGATTGCGGATTGTGGATTTCGGAATGCGGATTCGCAAAATCGGAAGACAAGCAATCGTCAATCGACAATTGCAAATCGACAATCGATCGGAGTTTCATGATGAAAAACATTCCAATGATCATCCTACATGGCATAGAAGTGCGCAAAGTCGTGGCAGTCTGCCTGGTCATAATCGTGGTAGTCTCGCTGGTCTTCCCGCGGCCCGTCAAGGCCCAGCCCTTCTTGGTTGGGCTAGTCAATCTTTTGAAGACTGTGTACGAGATCATCAAAAACGATCTCGGGAAGGTGCTCAACCAGATAACGGATCTCACTCAATGGTTCAACGACTATTACCAGATTGTTCTCTTTCCAAAGAAAGCGATCGAGGCTGCAAGGGGATTTGTGGTCTGGATGTCTGGCTATTTTCAATCCCTCATCAACCAGGTGCTGAAGTTCCCCATCATGAGCTCGACACTGCCGACCACTCAACCCCTGGAAGCTCTGGTACGCAATGGCAGCCTGGATTTCAGCCAGTTGTCGCAAGCCTACCGCAACGTTTATGGGAGCCTCCCAGCCATTGCTGATGCCAGCCCACTGGACCGAAATCTGATCGACCTGGATGACGCCTTGGCATTGAATAGCATGAAGGGCTTTGGAATCCACGAGGCCACGTTCAACTTGTCACTCGGCACCGCCAACGAGATCGAAGACAAAATTAAAGATCCCGAGTCTGCGCCCGGAGCAGCTCCTTTCCTTTCGGCTGCTGGAACTTTGGCCAGTCTCGAGACCCAGGCCATGATTCAGAAAATGATCGCCGCACAGCTTCGTCAGGAGGCGGCCCTGCTGGCCCACCACAATGCGCTGTTGAAGCGCGACGTCATCTTAGTGAGCCAGATGCGCGGCCACATCAGTAACTTGTTGAACCAGAAGTAAACGTGGAGGAATCATGAAAAAGCTTCTTAAAGACTGCATCAGTTGGGCCAAGCAGCACCAGATCTGGGCATCGCTTTTTCTCTTCCTTGTGTTGGTAATGGTACCCCATCGGACACATAGCCAGCTTCTCCCTGATCCTTGCTGCCCTATACTGAGTGCCGGGCTTTCTACCATCGCTGACCTTTTGAAAACGGCGGTCGGTGTTCCTCTGGCCGACATTCAGAAGATCCAGGACAAAATCAATAAATATCAACGTGAGGTCATCTGGCCGCTTGAGGCTATTAGCAAGGCCAAGCAATTGGCCGGCATGGTCAGCGGGATGGTTTCGACCCTCAAGGACTACATCCATATGACCATTAACAGCGCGACGCTGGTACAGCCGGTACAACTTGAGAAAACACTCCTGTCCAGAACCCCCAAACTGGTCAACCAGGTCACAACCGACTATGCGGCTGTCTATCAGACATTGCCGCCACCGGAAGATGCCCCGCTCGAAATGCGCAATCTTATTGACATGAATGACGCCATTGCCATGGGCGCCATGAAGCGGGCTATCCAGATCGATGCCATGGTCGAAGTGCAACTGCAGGCTGCCGACACCATCGCTGGAGAACTGAGTAAGGCGACGGCTGGCACAGCCCCGATGATCGAGGCACAAGCGACGGCGTGGCTGGTACGCTCCAATGCCTACACCCAATGGGCGCTGTCAGAGCTGATGCGGGTGCGCTCGGCGCAACTGGCCAGTGAAGGAGCGGAGATGAAATTTGGAGTAGCGACCACTAGAGATAAGCGGCAGGACGTTCACCAGATGCTCAAAGAAAAGTAGAAAGTGAGAGGGCCATGTTCTTTTACGAAACCATACTTGAGAAGGCGTTGAACGGCATCGACAGCACGGCCATGCTTCCCACCATCCTTAATGTTTCTTATTCAATACTCCTCGTGTGTTTCCTCTTCGGAGTCTATCAGGCTTTTGGCCGGGGAGGAGATACCCGTTTGCTGGGGATTACGTGCTTGAAATACCTGGCAATGGGACTCGGACTGGCCGCCTACCCCACTGCTTTCCGGTCCGTCAATGAAATGTTCAATCAGTTGGCCCACTTCATCGATGCTAGCGCCGGTGCCGGAGATGCTTTTAGGAGCTGGTTCAGCCAGCTTTCGGCCTACTGGACTGACAACGGCTCTCCAATCACCTGGCAATTGCTAACCACAACCCTGGCTGCGTTGCTGAATCTTTTATTGATGATTGCGGGTTATGTCATTTACCCCATCACCTACACCCTGTTCGCTTTCTTTTATGCCCTGTATGGGTCGATCCTCTACGCCGTGGGGCCTCTGGTACTCGCTCTCTATCCAGTGATCGGGGTAGGTCAAATGGCGAGAACTTATTTGATTAATCTGATGATCTTCAATGGTTGGGGGGTGATCTACACAATCCTGGGAAGTCTCATGGCGGTCATTAATGTCAACCAGGTCTCCAATCTGATGGCAGACCAGAGCTTCCTGGGACAGTTTTTTGGGCTGGGGGCCAATACCCTGATTGGTCTGGTGAGTGTCATTTATGCTCTGGCCATTGCTTTAATCCCCTTTATCGCCAGCCGGATCGTTAAGGGAGTCGTAGGCGCGACCATGCTGACCCTGATTGCCACCGCTTATACCGCTGCCAGGACGGTCCCTGCGACAGCTTCGGGAGTGGCCGGCGGTTACAACGCGAGTACGAGTCCTGGCAGTCCGACTAGCGGAGCGGCACAGACGCCAAATCAGGTTACACGCGGCCGTTACCCGGGATTCAACATCGCCAACGGAACTGGATATGCCGTCGGCAGAAGCGTGGGAGCGATTGCCAAGAGGTTCAGACCGTAATTGAAAGGATATCTGCCATGAAACAATCCGGCCCGACAGAAGCGTTGCCCGAAAAGGTCGGTTATACCAAGTACTACGAATATGACGGCCTGCTTCGAGCCTATGCGAACCGAGCCATGCTGTTGGCGGCCATCTTCGGTTTGATAGCCATCACGTCACTTGGATTTGCCATCTATGTCCGGCTGCAGCCGCCTACCGTAGTGCGCATCGACTCCAGTGGTGAAGCCAGCGCCATCAATCCCCGCCCTGAAGGACAAGAAGGTTTATCCAAAATGTCATTTCACGTGGCGGCTGCAGCGGAGACCGAGCCCACCGAGCTAGAAGCCAGGGCGCTGGCACGACGATTTCTCAGCTCCTACCTGAACTACAGTCCTGCGGTGGTAGACCGGAATTTCGCTGAGGCTTTGAACCTGATGACGGCCAACCTGAAGACATACACTCTCAACAAGCTTCGCGAGGCAGAGATTGTGCAGAAGATCAAGGACGGAAATATGGTTTCTACTTTCAAGCTTCGGGATATGGAACCGATCAAGGGTGCTCCCTATACCCTCATGGCCTTCGGAGTCAGGGAAGTGCACCAGACTAGAGATGGAGTGGAAAGCACCGACCGCATGGTTAGCCGCCACAAGCTGCGGCTGGCAGTCACGAGACGTTCCGAGTACAACCCCAGCGGTCTGTTAGTGGCCGAATACTGGGAGCAGCAAATCGTGGGGGATCGCAATAGCAGCCCATTGCAGGAAAGCCTGTTCTCGAAGTGAGGAAAGCGGGGGTTAGTGATAAGTGGTTCGTGGTTAGTAGTCTGTTGTGGTCCGTTGTCAGTGGTCAGTCGTCAGTTGTCGTTAATCGCTGCCCACAACCGACTACGGACCACTGATCACAAATCACGCACCACGAACCACTAACCCCGAACCACGGCTTTAAAAAGGAGAGATTCTATGAGCGCCTTATCGGAGGCAGCCGCTGTGAGAAGCAGCGAAAGTCCCAAGACCATTTCGAATGCTGTCGCCAGACGGAAATCCGTTCGCATCGCTGAAACCAACGGATCGGTGCGTTACTTCCTGGCCCGGGAAGGTTCGACCGGAGACCTTCCTCA
>QHZP01000634.1 GCA_003224715.1 Acidobacteriota bacterium
CAAAACAATACAATGGAGGGGAACACGGTAGGGGAATACTACGAGGCGAAGCGATAAAGCTGGTTAGCGGCAGCCACGATGGCCGCGCGTTTTCGGTGATCTTGGAGTTCTCGTTTGGTCGTCCGTAACCGGCTTAGATCACTACGCCTTGAATACCTCTTAGCCCATGGCCCTGACCTTTCGTATCCCGCATATCGTGAAGTCCGGTGCGACTATCACGCACAATCAGCCGCCCGCCGAACCGCCTTTGATGCCTCCTTTTGTCAATTCGCGAGGATCAAGCAAACGGTCGAGTTCTTTGGGCGCGAGCCCGGAGTTTTCGGCAGCAACTTCCTTGACGCGACGTCCTTCGGCATAAGCCTGCTTGGCAATTTTGGCGCCCAGTTCGTATCCAATGACGGGATTAAGGGCCGTCACCATAATCGGGTTTTTCTCAACCAGCGCGGCAATGGTCTCGCGGTTGACTGTAAACCCCGCCACCGCCTTGTCCGCCAGGACGCGGCTGGCGTTGGCCAGAATTTCGATGCTTTGGAGCAAGTTGTGGGCAATCACGGGCAGCATCACAAGCAGTTCGAAGTTGCCATGGCCGGCGGCCACCGTGATAGCGGTGTCATTGCCAATAACCTGAACCGCCGCCATCATGGCGGCCTCTGGAATCACAGGATTGATCTTTCCTGGCATGATGGAGCTACCCGGCTGAAGGGCCGGCAGCACAATCTCAGCCAAACCGGCCTGGGGTCCTGAGTTCATCCAACGCAAGTCGTTGGAAATCTTCAGCAGCGAGACGGCGACGGTTTTGAGTTGGCCGCTGAGTTCGACGGCGCCATCCTGCGCGGCTTGGGCTTCAAAGTGGTCGGGCGCTTCAACGAAGCTGGCCCCGGTCATCTGGGAAAGCCTGGCAGCGATGCGGGCGCCAAATTCAGGATGAGCGTTGATGCCCGTTCCTACCGCAGTGCCACCCAGTGCCAGTTCACCCAGGCGAGGCAGAGTTGCGGAAACGCGATCGATACCATGGACGATTTGCGACGCCCAGCCACCAATCTGCTGGCTCAGGCGAATCGGCATGGCATCCATCAAATGGGTACGGCCCGTTTTCACGACATCATCCGTTTCGTGCGCCCTCTTGACCAGGATTTGGTTGAGGTGATGCAGTGAGGGCAAAAGTTGCTCCTGGGTCTCTAACATGGCAGCCACGTGTATAACCGCAGGGATCACATCATTAGACGACTGGCACATGTTCACATGGTCGTTGGGGTGTATTTTGATATCCTTGGCCAATTGACGTGCCCGGGTGGCAATCACCTCGTTGGCATTCATATTGGTTGAGGTGCCTGAACCGGTCTGGAAAATGTCGATGGGAAATTGGTCATCATGTCTTCCTTCGACCACTTCGGTCGCCGCGCGCCGAATGGATTCAGCGATACTTCTATCAAGCAAGCCCAGTTCTTCATTGACCGCCGCCGCCGCCGATTTAATCAAACCGAGGGCCCGGATAAACGACCGACCAAACCGGATGCCACTGATGGGAAAGTTCTCCACTGCCCGCTGTGTCTGAGCCATGTAAAGGGCGTTGGCCGGCACGCGGACTTCTCCCATAGAATCTTTTTCTATACGATATTGGGGGGTAGCCATGCTGTTCTTCCTCCGCCTTATGGAAAGCTCTCTGCCACCCATGATATCACTAAAGGAACAGCATGGCAGATTGGGTTAACGTTCTGCTGTTGACACTCGAAGTTGGAATGTCGTCGGGACCCGAACCAATGATTGAAGTGGCCTACAAGGGTTAACTCTAAGACTAACCGACTCGCCAGGCTGATCCAAAATAAACCTGTTTATCTTACTAGCCATTATTGCAATGTCAAATTTGTCATTGACGGCCCGCTGCAATTGCAAGTAGCATACCGAGATTACCTTAGCTAGTTTCTGTTGCGAAACGGGTGAGAAGTCCCGCTCCGGTGAGTGCAATGTCGTCGGCGTGCGGCGGAGCACCCACCCATGTAAGTCATCCCAGAGCGGATTTTCGCGGCATTATTTTCGCGCGGGAAACTGGCCAAAAGAGGTTCCTCATCGAGGGTGCTTGCGCTGATCTTCATCGAAAGGTGCCCTGATCTTAATGCTGATGAAGGAGGAGACTATGCTATTCCGAAGGCGGATGATCTTCTCTCTCGCCTGCCTTGGCTGTTTATTTATGTCATGGTCTTATTTGGCCGATCGCACAGGGTCTTACCACGTTGTCCATGGCTGGCCCCAGCTTCCGGAGGGATTTGCCTTGGGACAGGTATCGGGCGTGGATGTCGACTCTCACAACCATGTGTTTGTGTTTCATCGCGGGGACAGGCCCATTTTATGTTTTGACGGCGACACAGGAAAAATCGTCGCCTCCTGGGGAGATGGCATGTTTGTCAGAGCCCATGGCCTGAAGGTGGACGATCAAGATAATATATGGGTGACAGATATCGGACATCATCAGGTTTTCAAATTTAGCCATGACGGATCCCTTTTGATGACCGTGGGAGCCAGAGACGTTCCGGGGTTGGATGGAAATCATTTCAACCAACCGACTGATGTCGCGGTTGCTCCCAGCGCGGAGTTCTATGTTTCCGACGAGGGAAGATTTCTTTTTGACTGGGGGCGAAAGGGCGGCCAACCGGGTGAATTTGATTTGCCTCATGGCATCGCGCTCGACTCCCAGGGGCGCGTCTATGTGGCTGATCGCACCAATTCCCGAATCCAGGTCTTCGATGGAAATGGGAAATTTCTCCATGAGTGGAAAAGCACCGAACTGGGACGTCCTTGGGGGCTGAGGGTGGCTGCAGACGGTTACCTCTACGTGGTTGATGGGGGAGACATGAATCCAAAGCCGCCTGATCGCGGGCAAGTGCTAAAGCTCGATCTACAGGGTAAGATCTTGGAGAAGTTTGGGTCCTTTGGCAGTTACGACGGTCAGTTCTATTGGGCTCACGCCGTGGCCATCGCCAAGAATGGCGACGTTTATGTCACCGATGTGCACGTTGGTATGCGTGTGCAGAAGTTTGTCC
>QHZP01000635.1 GCA_003224715.1 Acidobacteriota bacterium
ACCTTACCCTGGCTTCTTCAACGCCCTAGCTTGGTCCGACCCTACTGGCCCCTGCGGAAAAGAATGCAGAGATGCGACCCTACTCTACTACTCCGCGACCCTACTCTACTACTCTATGCTTGCCGAGGCAGCTGGCAACCCCGGTCCCGACGATGTTACGGATCCAAACAAGCGGATAGAAATTAGATCGCATAATTCCGCGGCGGAGTTCAATAAGCACAGTGGGAGAGGAAATTAGGGTCAGCCCTTAAATCTGAATGCAGAGATGTGACCCTAGCCCGCCCTCCTTAACAACCAAGTTCCATTTCACACAACTCGCCTCCCATCCCCTAACTACTCCTAAGTCTCTTTCCCCCTCAAAGCCTCGTCACGAGCCTATTTGACACGTTCGCCACCTTCCCCTAGACTGCCAGTGAGCAACTATTAAGTTGCTCAATACCCAACTGAAAGGAGGGAACTACCCATTAACACTAAGAAATCTATGTCCAAAGTCATCTCTACCACTACGGCTCGCAGCCAGTTTGACCAGATCCTGCGCCGGGCTGCAAAGCAGCAGGCTCGCTTTGTGATCGAGGATAAAGGTATGCCACAGGCAGTACTTATTGGTATTCGTGATTTTATCAAAATGGCTGCCCCAGAACCCGAGATCCTCAAGATCATTGGCGAGGAATCAAAACGCAAGGGCACCAATAAGCTGACCATGCGCCAGATTGATGCTGAGATCAAAGCGTATCGGCGGGAGAAACGACTGAAGAATGCTTCCCGTTAAGCTGGTCTTGGATACCAACATCATCGTGTCTGCCCACCTTAATCCAGACGGCTTTGAGCGATCGGTGCTCATCGTGGCGTTAACTGATCCCGCCCGGTTGTTCATTTCCCCTGAGATCCTTGCCGAGTATCAGGAAGTGCTCCGCCGAGGAAAACTGAAAATAGTGCCTGCCCACATAAATGAGTCCTTGCAACTGATCAAGACCAAAGCCATGCTTGTCAAGCCAACGCTAAAGCTCACCGTAACCTCTGATCCGGATGACAACATGTTTCTCTCTTTATGAAAAATGTCCGACTGGACACCCTTTCCCATTGGGAAGATGGGGTCGTGGGGTCGGACGAAGCGAAGGGGTTGATCTGCTTACCTGAAGCTCGGAAAAGGACACAAATGGAAGTCTTAAAGCGGCCTTTGCGTTATCAAATCAGTCCCTTTAAGCCTCCCCGGAATCAATGGAGGAAGCAGTCAATCAATGGGGTCAGATCAAAGTCGCCGCGCGGAGCGCGCCTCCCACTTTTTTCTTTTTTTTCCGAACACTCCTTGACAGATTGTTCTTAGGTGGAAAAGAGTTTGAGGTCATGAGTCGACCTTACAAGTCGAGCGGGTGGGCGGGCCTTCTTATCATCTAATGTTTTTCTGATTGTGCTGCCGGCAGTTGCCCAGCCGAGAAGACACTGGTAGCGGGATTGTAAAGTTTCCAATCGAACCAAAAATCCTTGAGAGTTTGAATGCGAGCCAGTGTTTTTCCGGCCATTGGCCCGCTGATGGCCTTTCCGGAAAAATCCCATTCACTTCCGGTCTCGGTGTCGACCAGGATCAGTGGATTTGAATCAGGTTTGAGAATAAGATCAAGCGTCTGTCCCTCGAGGTTTCGACTGAAACCTCGAACCGACCTCCCATCGGGATCGATGATCAATAGTAGCGGCGCAGACCCAAGCGTATCAACCACGGGGTTTTGCCGCTTGAGCTCCTCGAGGGGATAAGCCTTTGACAGTTTGCCCAGAGCCACGCCAATCACCAGGTCCCTGGGTTTGAGGGGATCGCGGGCGTCTATTGGAGTGACCGTAGGTTTCTTCAAAATCTTGATGTCCCAATCCGGTGGAGCGTATTCGGACTCGTACTTTTCAATACCCTGTAACACCAGGCTGGCGGAGTTTTCCCTCTTCCAGGTGGCAAAGCTGACTTCATCCGAAATCAACGGCTCCAGGCGTTTGCCTTTCAGAGGTCCCAGGAAGGCTTCTCCTGTGACCTGTTGCCACCAGGTTCTCGTCTCTTCATCTTGCATAATAAAATTTTGGTTATTAATTCCGGCCAGGTGAAAATGCAACCTCTGTCCGTCCACCTCTGATTTCCACACCAGACCGGTGTGGCAGAGCGTTCAATACGTGACCACGAGCGGCTGCCCAGCCACCACGTCGTTGACCAGATGATGATAAGCCATCAAGCTGATTGGATAGGCTCTGGAATCCCCGCCCAGGCGAATGCCTAAGACCATGTCAGCATCCTTGACATGGGTGGCTTTTGAAATGCTTACATATCCGGGTTGCAGCAACGGATGGAACATCCACTCAAAATGATTCTGCCGTGCCATCACGGCAGAAGCGGCCAGGATCAAGAGAAACAGCCCGATCAGGGATTTGCGAAGCCGTGGCAGCGAGGAATACCAGAGCTGAAGCGTCAGCAGGATTCCAATGACCAGGAACGCCAGCGTCCAGGTTGGGCTCAGGGAACGCATCTGGTAGGAGAGCGCCAAGCCGCGTTGGGTTTGAGCAACAAAAGGGCGAATCAGGAAGGCAGGAATGCAAACCAGCAGGGCCGAGAGAACAGTCATCAGCGTTAATGAAAGCCAACAAAAACGTCGCATGAGAAATTCCCTTGGCTCTCCTATCACTATCAAAGGCGGGCGTAGGGGGTGTCCTTCCGGTTTCCAGCGCTACGCTCACCACAGGACATCCCCCTGCAGCCCCTTCAGAAGGGGGAATAATTTTCATTTCTTCGTGGTGTCACCGGGCGACATGGGGGGGGCTCCCTCAAAAGATGCTAGCGAAGTGGGAAGAGGCTCCTGGCGAGCCATCGCCCCGGCAAGTCCTTGGCTGAGGAGGCTCGGCGGGAGCCTCGCCCTCCCGATCTCCGCCAGTTTTTAATTTTTTTACAGGTTCAGGAGGGATGTCCCTTTGGCAGGCCTTGGGATCCTTTCCTACCAGACCCCTCACCCGGCCTAGCTAGTGGTGAACACTTATCAAGCGTTCACCCCTCTCCCATTAGGATGATCTTTACCCACATCTTCTGCATCTTCGGCTGGATAGGGGGCGCCTGTGGCCAGATTCTGGTGGCCCCCACTCCCTGGCCCTCTCCCCCGCGCCAGGGCCCGGTTTCAGCCCGAGGTAATTAGGCGCGGGGAAGAGGGAAACTAGGGAGGACGGGCGGCGGTCGCCAGGCTCCCTGGGCCCTGGGCTATTTTCTGTAGCCCTTACAGGGCAAAGCGTGCGGCGTTCCAACACTCCCTGTGTCCGCCAAAGAGATGCGGGACATCCTGAGGTGCGGGGACGGCAGGTCAACAAACTTGATAGAAGTTTGAACTTGATCGCCCCCTGGTGGAACCAGATCAAAACACCAACTTCAAAACAAATTGAATGCTGCGGGGGCCGCCGCTATTGAAAAGCGGACCGAGAAATCCGCCGCTCGATTCATTGGCCATCTGTTTGGACAATCCAAAATCGTTGCCGCTGGTCAACAGGTGGTTTCCGGAGGAGGCCGGTGTCGAGAAGTTGGGACGGTTCAGCAGATTGAAGAACTCGGCCCGATATTGGACCGAAAATTTTTCGTTGACCTTGGTATTTTTCAGGAGGCCGAAATCAAGTTGCTGGAAACCGCGCGAACGAAGAATGTTGCGGCCCGCGTTTCCATACGAGCCGGGCGCCGGGACAGCAAATGCCTTCAGGTTGGCGATGTGGAAAGGAGGGAATTCCGAAGAAACATATAGCGGTTGGTCGGGCACTAGATTGGGCCGCTGGTTGTTGGCGGCAAACTGGTCACCGTTGCCGGCGATATCTTGTCCGAGGACAGGTGTAAAGGGGGGACCGGTTTGTGAACTGAAAATTCCTTGGATGGACCATCCTTCCAGAAATTTCATTACTGCCTGATGAGTGCTGACGGATGGCATCGGCAAGAGGTAGGAGAAAGCCACCACAAAATTGTGCCGAATATCAAAATCGCTGTTGCCATACTCGGCTCGC
>QHZP01000618.1 GCA_003224715.1 Acidobacteriota bacterium
CAACAAATTGGCGTCTCGGAGATTTTTCCTCCCGGAACCTCTACTGGAGCAATTATTGAGTACATCAAAAATCATCTTAAGGAAAGGAACCTTTAGACCCCTGCCCGCGCCCTTCTCCCCCTCTCCCTCTGGGAGAGGGTGGCCTACAGGGCCGGGTGAGGGCACCAACCTAAATCTGCTTCCCAAGATGTCCAAAGTCCAAGGTTTCAAGATTGGTCTGGTTTAGGAAGGAACGTCCCAATGAAAAAACTCACTTGGCTCTTGTGGCCACTATTCGGACTTAAAGTTTTTGTTCTCGCATCCCAGACCGATGCGCCTGATCCAGCCAGGCAATTCATTCTTCACGCAAAACAATCGTACGTTTCTGGGCGCCTGGAATTCAAAATAGCGCTGCTGGACGCTGAGTTGGGGAGGGGCAAGAAGACCAACTCCCTTTCCAAGGCTCTCGATAATAGAAACACTAATCTTGAGAAAGCAAAGACACTTTTTGAACTGGCAAAAGAATACTTGAAGGAGAACCCAAGCGCCATTGCAGCGTTAAAGGAACTCTACGTTCAGTGGAGAACTAGCATGGACAGTGTTCCGCCTCATTTGACGACCGAGAAATATCGGGAATACGAGCGCCGTGTTGAAGAGAGAGGAGAGTATCTGAATGAGTTCTTTGAAAGGCTTGAGATAGAACTTCCGCCCAGCGACTCTGCTGACAAATCGCCCCCTTCGGAAAAAGGGTCCAAAGATGAGACTCGAAGCACTGCTGAATCCGCAGCCCGTATTTCCTGTCCCGACTCGGTGCGCGAGGTACCCGTGTCTTCTTCTTCCACTGGCCCGAAGAGCCTAAAATGCGATGAGAAGGTCACGATCGTGAGCCGTTCTGGAAATTGGATCCGAATCCGCACCAGTGAGGGAAAGGAAGGGAATGTGTCAGCCAAATTCGTTGGGCCAGCGAAGCCCTAGGTGTAGGTTCACACCTCGCCTCTAGAGTGCGGAGGGATCCGAGCACGAAAACCCTGACCCGGCTTAACGATTCGTTAGCCGTCCCTTTATCCATCCTTCTATTGCCGATGCAACCTCTTCTATGGCCAGGTTCGTGGTGTTGATTATTGGCTCGTCCCAAATCGCATCGCCCCGTTTACAGTTTGCCAGGCGATCCCATCTCATCCACGCGTGACTATTTGTTTTTATTACCTCGGGACACCAGCCAGGATCAACGGCATGAACGCGCATCCATGCCGCCCAACAAAGCATATGCATGTCCAGACCGTGCGTCCCTCTTTGGCGGAGCCGATCGACTCGCGTGACGTCATCACAATCAAGTAGACACGCGTACCACGCGTCCACCTGGTCAATAGAAGGAGATGCGTGGATCTCACCGAATACAGCTTCCCCGCAAATGACCGCACGCCCACCTTGAGGTTGATATTTCTCGATATACGTCCGTATCCAAAGCTCAGTCGTCTCCTGACGCCATAGGGAATCCGGGTTCTCCGGGACCCCCACTTCGCCGAAATCGTGGATCACGAAGTCGGGCAGCAGGCGGGACAGTGCGGGCAGGCACGACGTTTTACCAGACCCGTTCGCACCGGTTACAAAGAAGAGCATGGCTGCAGACTTCTAAGGGGTTATTTTTACGTCCCTCTTTACAAACTAGACAAGGGCTGCCGTCCTTGACATCCCTACCACCACCCCTGACAGGGAGCCCGAAGCGCCAGCGAGGGTCATCGCGCGGCTCTCCCTCGCTGGCGCTTCGGGCTCTTACTCCGTCCCCAAAACGAGAAAAAAATTCTCGTTTCGATCCACATAACGGTATAATAGTTGACTTTCAAACCCTCATCGGAAAAAGCCTACCTGATACAAGTAAAGATGATAAGGAGCGGCTCTGGCTTTATCTTTGACCTGTTTCTGGCGAACCCAGGTCCATCCCTGGATTTGACCATCCACCGTGACCACTCGAGTCCTTTTGCTTAATTGTCCTTCCAGCATAGGAGCTATTTTTTCAAGCGACTTCGGGAGTAAGTAGGCTGTGACCACAGTGGCCGGGCTCAGATCCTGGTTGAAGATATCTCCCTGGATCAACCTGACTCTCTTCTCCAACCGAAGTTGCTGGATGGCTAAGGCGGCTTTTTGACAGAGGCTTTTGTCAAATTCGATGCCCACCGCCCTGGCATGAAACTTCTGCGCCGCCATGAGGAGAATCCGTCCATCTCCAGAGCCCAGGTCATAAAGCAAATCGTTTTCTCGGAGGTTCGCTAACTTCAATATCGCCTCAACGACCTTGAGTGGAGTGGGAACGAAGGGGGCCAACCAATTGGGATGCTCCAGGAGTTTTTGCTGTTCCTTTACTTCCTTGCTCTGTTCCTGGGAGAGTTTCAATTGGAGAAAAATATCCGTCGCCCCACAGATTAAGCCTATTGTCGAGAAAACGCATGCGTAGAGCAGGACTTTGGCTCTCATCAAGACACAGGTTGGATTTCCTATTGTGCAGTTACATTTTTTGAGTTAAAAGGGGACACAGAAACGGATCATCACGTGGCTGCTATTTCGAAGCTGCCCAGCGGCTCCCCATGAAAATCCCCTCCTGGGAGGGGAAAGAAGGCTTCAGCCTTCAGGGGTGGGTCCCTCCGGTTGGGGACAACCCACTCCTGCACCCTTCCAACGGAGGGGAATAGTTTTCATGCTCAATGGTGCCGCCCTGCGGTATGGACGACTCCTCTAATTTACTTCCCGTCCGCCGATCCAGACCTGGCTGATTTTGCGGGTGTTCAAGATGTCTTCCAGCGGATCGGCATCGAGCAAAATCAAGTCCGCTCGCTTTCCCTTTTCTAAGGTCCCAAAGTCCCGGGAGATACCCAGACAGTCG
>QHZP01000619.1 GCA_003224715.1 Acidobacteriota bacterium
GGTTGCTTCGATACAGGCCTCGTACTCTTGCCCCTGTGAGTGAACTCGCGCCGCTTGGAGTAGTTCCTCCGTCCGACCTTGTCGCTTGAGCGCCTCCGCAGCCAAACGCTGGAGTTCCAACGCCTGAGCATTCCCAGGCTCGATCTGGAGGGCTCCGGAAGCAGCCTGAAGGCATTGAGCCGGGTTTCCGAGGTCGAGTGCCTCACGGGCCCGAGTCAGCACTGAATGGAGCCGTAATTGCCTTTCCTGCGCTTGGCGTCTCTCCTCTAACCAGCGCTGACACTCTTTCTGCATTTCCAAGGCTACAGCGTTTGTAGGCTGAACCCGTAAAATCTCCCCCAGGGTCGCAAAGCAAGCCTCAATCTCAACGTTCTCGATCTGATGGCGACTTCGATCAAATAATTCGAGGAGCGGCCGGACTTCCATGACCTTGCGGGCGCTGGACTCCAACCGTTGTTGCAGCTGGGCATGTTGCAGTAGGAGACAACCATAATCATTCTCTTGGGCCAGGGACACATCCCTGCTAAGCAGGGTAGCCGTAGGGTCTGCGACTGTCTCTTCGAGCTCAAATAGCGAGGCATCCAGCAGGTCCGCCGTAATCAAATCAGCGTTGTCGTTTTGTAGTTTCTTTAATTGGGCTTGCAACCCTTCCATCTGACGGCGCGGATACTGGAGTTTCAAAGGCAACAAGTGCTGGAAGACCTTCAGCGCTTCCGCCATTTCCTCACCATTGGCAAAGCGAGCCTCGCGGTCTTTGGCGAGGGCACGGTCAATGATTTGTACCAGTTCATCCGAACAGCCTGGCAAAATCTGATTTACCGGAGTATGCGGGTCGGAAACAATCTTAAAGATGACGCCCGTCGGCGTGTCTGCTTCAAAAGGCTTGGAATTGGTGATTAGCTCATACAGAACTACCGCCACGCTAAACAGATCGCTGCGGCCATCAAGGTCTCGCGAGCCGCGTACCTGCTCGGGCGACATGTAGTAAGGGGTCCCCATCATCATCCCCGTGCGGGTGATTTCCGAAGAATCCAGCCGGGCCAGACCAAAGTCTAAGATCTTGACTTGCCCTTCCTGGGTGATGGAAATGTTGCCCGGCTTGACGTCGCGATGAATCACCCCATTCCGATGGGCGTAATGCAAAGCCCGGCAAATCTGGATCACCACATCCAGCTTGCGCTCGAAGGGGATGAATACTTTCTTTTCGATCAGCGATCTCAGATCTTGGCCGTCCACGAACTCCATGGCTATGAACGGTCGTTTGCGGTCCTCGCCCATATCGTAAACGCCGATGATATTCGGATGCTTCAGTCGGGCGGCCGACCGGGCTTCCCGAAAAAAACGGGTGCGCAGTTCGTCATCGACCTCACCACTGGTGGTCATCACCTTGATGGCCGCCTGGCGCTCAAGAACGGGGTCAAAAGCCAAGTACACCTCACCCATCGCTCCCCGGCCGATGGTGCGCTCGATCTGGTATCTTCCGATCTTTTCTCGAGGCATGCTCAGATGTCGTAATGAAGCAAGACTGCAGTTATATTATCGTCGCCGCCGGCTCTATTGGCGGCGTCAATCAGCGATTGGCAGGTCGCCTGAAGGTCCTGTCCGTCCAGTAAAATGCTTTTGAGCTCCTCATGTTCGACCTTGTCACTGAGTCCGTCACAGCAAAGGAGAAAGAGATCGCCGGGTTTCAAGGAGAGTTCCTGAACCTCCACTTCGAAACGGTCACGACTACCGACGGCCCGTGTAACGACATGGCGCAAGCTGTGAGTCTTCACCTCTTCTGAACTGATAATACCTCTCTTAAATTGCTCTTGAACGAGAGTATGGTCTTCGGTAAGCTGTCGGAGTTCTCCTCCCCGCAGGAAATAAAGGCGACTATCACCCACATGAGTCCAAAACGCCCTATTGCTTCGAATCCAGACTGCCACGACCGTTGAGCCCATACCAGCGTAGTGTTCTATTTCCTCTGCAGCCTGGCAAACTTTCAAGTTGGCCAAAAGCAAAGCCGTACGAAGAGCATTTTGTTCAAAGGAGATCTGGACGTTGTAACCGAAGGGCCAGCTAACTTCCGGGGAGAGATCAACTAGTTTGATGAAATCCTCGATGTTAGTCACGGTTAGTTTGGCCGCTTCGGCTCCAGCTGCATGCCCTCCCATCCCATCAGCGACCTGATATAGTTGGCATTCAGAATTGAGCAAGTAGCAATCCTGATTGGTCCGGCGTTTTCGGCCCGTATCGGAAACTGCGGCACTATGCATCATCTGACAAGTTCCTCCTTAAGATTCAAGCATATCAACGTAGCGAGCAACCTCAGACCGCCCAGAAGAGCCGTTCTATCGGCCACTGACCCCTCACCCGGCCTCCGGCCACCCCCCCATTGGGAAAGGCGGCTGGGGGTGAGGGGACGGCAGCTTAACAAATTTGACCAAAGTCTGAACTTCTTCGCCACCAAGTAACCCTAGAAATCATCTGGGCTGATCTCCCGTCTTCGGGACCCGCCAATAAAGTTGTAAACTGTTCATTGTTCGAAGAAATCTTCCGGAAAAATCTGAAGTTGATTATAGGAATCATAGCCGGAATTTACAATGTCAAAATTTAGGCACACCAACCTCCCGCCCAATCCGAATCAACTTCTTCGGGCTTGTCGTTTGTGGAATCGTCGTCCTTCTCGTCGTCGCGGTCTGCTTTTGGAGTTCGAAGGCAAGTATGAACACTAACTGAGGACGATGTACCGGGATATCAAGGGCCCTTGGCTACTTCGACGCAGCGCGTAGGAA
>QHZP01000620.1 GCA_003224715.1 Acidobacteriota bacterium
TTGTTTTCCGTTCCTGCCGCCAGACGTTTGATATTGTCCTTATGCCTGAAAATGACCAGGGATGAGCAGAAGACAATGGCGAGCAAAGTCCAAAAAGACGGTTCTCGGCGGTAATCGATCAGAAAATAAAGTATGGGGAAAGCCGCCGTTCCCAGAATCGATCCCAGCGAAACAAAACGCCAGATGGCGACGACGACCAGGAACAGGGCCATAGACCCGAGAAGCGGAAGCGTTGCCAGGTAAAGGAATATACCCATACCCGTAGCAACGCCTTTCCCACCTTTGAATTTTAGATAGACAGGAAAGACGTGTCCCGCCAGGGCGGCACCAGCAGCCAGTGCTATGAATTGTCTATCTTGATGAGTGAAGTACCCCGTCACTAAAACCGCTAAATAACCTTTAGCCGTGTCCAGTGCCAAGGTGACCAAAGCGGTAGATCGACCTGTCGCTCGGAGGACGTTGGTAGCTCCAATATTGCCACTGCCCACGGCGCGAATATCCTTGCCCTCTTTCAATCGGACTAGCAGGTAGCCAAAGGGGATCGCGCCCAGAAGGTAGGCCACCATTACCCAGAGGATTCCGGTCCATTGTTGAGTCATGGGGAATATTTTCATGCTCCGTGGCGCCGCCCCGGGGCAAATCCCCTGGGATAGCTCAGATCAGTTTTCGCCGAACCATATCCAGAGCCGCTTGAGAAGCCCAGAGACGAATACGCTCGCGGTCACCGCCAAATCGGTGTTCTTGATGTTCGACGGTGTTGTCGAGAGCCAAGGCGATATGAACCAAGCCTACAGGCTTGTTCACGCTGCCACCGGCAGGACCGGCAATTCCGGTGACCCCCACGCCAATGGTGGCCCCTGTTTTCAAACGAATCCCTTCAGCCAGACCTTTTGCAACTTCTGGGCTGACCGCTCCATTCATCTCGATCAGCAGAGGTGGAATGCCGGCCAGATCGATCTTAGAGGCGTTGCTATAACAGGTGACGCCACAGAGAAAATAGCTGGAACTACCCGGCACACTGGTGATCCGCTGGGAAATGAGACCCCCGGTGCAACTCTCCGCCACCGCTAGGGTCATCTGACGCATCAGGAGATAATAGCCAACAATTTGCTCAAGACTTTCCTCCCCTCGGGAAAAAACAAAGTCGCCCAGTTCATATTCAATTTTATCCGCCAGATCGGTCAAGATTCTTTTCGCGTCCTCCTCAGATTTGCCTTTGGCTATCAAGTGAACGTGTATCTCACCGGCTGCCGCCAAAATCGTGGTGGTCGGATTCTTGTAGCGGGTATAAATGGGAGCAATTATTTCATCCAGCCTGGATTCAGTCATTCCCGTTACCTTAAAAACCTGGGTGGCCAGACGAATCCCGCCAGAAAACTCGGTCAGCCGAGGCATACACGACGCTTCAAAAATGACCTTCAATTCCCGAGGCGGCCCCGGTAACAAAAGAATGTGGCATCCTTCATGTTCGATCCAGAGCCCAGGAGCAGTTCCCACCGGGTTCTCCAGAATCCTGGCTCCTACAGGAACCAAGGCCTGTCTGGCATTGTTAGCCGGCATTTCCAGGCCTCGACTGCGAAAACGGAATTGAATACGCTCCAGGATCCGTTCCTCAAGCACCATTTGTTTTTTGATGACGCGGGCCACCACCTTTTTAGTAATGTCGTCCTCGGTGGGACCCAGTCCCCCGGTGGCAATGACAAGTTCGGACCGTTTGATGGCCTCCCTCAGTACCTGTTCGAGGCGGTTTTCGCTGTCTCCCACAATGGTCTTTAGCTCAACCTCGATGCCAATCGAGTTGAGCAGTTCGGTGAGGTAGAGAGAATTGGTATCAACGCGGCTGGGTGTCAGTAGTTCCGATCCGACGGCGATGATTTCAGCGTTCTTTATCATGAGATCAGGGGCAAGCGATCAGTGCTGATTCCTGTACGGAAGGAGTCAGAGTGCAAGGGCGCAATTGATGCAAATTTACCAACCACCCCTCATCACTTGTCACTCATCACTGCCTTTAAGGAAGAGGTCTTCCAACCACGCCGAAATTGAGTTTAAAAATTGAATTAGCGCTGGCGAGATACAGGTCCCGGTGGAAACCAAAGGCTAAACCAACTAAATTGTTGCCGGCCACAACAATGCTTGCCTCCCGTTTGCGATTGACACGAACAACTCCTCGCCTCCCTCCCAAGGAAGTAGCGACAAACAGGTTCCCTTCAGCATCAAAGGCCATCCCCTGGGGTCTTCCCAGCCCGGTAAAATACGTAGAAACATTGCCATTGGAAGCGATCTTATAGATGTGATCGTAACTTGAGGTGGTAGGGCCGGTGACATAAAGGCTTTGCTCATCGTCAAAAGCCAGATGGTAGGCTGAAACGCTGGGCTCCAAAGTAGCAAAAACAAAAATTTCGCGTTTTCTGTCGATTTTAAAGATGGTTCCGGTACGATCCCCGACATAGAGATTATTGTCCCGATCAAAAGCGATCCCCGTGGCAATACCCATACCCTTGGCATATACGGATTTTTCACCATTGGAGGAAATCTTATAGATACTGCCGTCGTGCCGGCTGGAAACCAACATTTCGCCCAGGCTGTTGAAGGCAATGCCCGTTGGATTCATCAAATCTGCAACGAAGGGCTGGACCGATCCTGAAGGCTCGATTTTGAAGATAGAGTGAGCCACTTTTTCCCCTCTACGGCCACTCAAGGTTGCATACAGGCATCCCTCAGGATCCAAGGCGGGGTTGGCCACGGGGTGCAGATTGGAGCTTAAAACCGTAGCGACCTCGCAGGAAACCTTATTGCTCTCCTTCCCGTTGACAGAAATCCACAGGTCACCACTCAAGGCTTCCTCCGGCACTTGAAGGCACGCATATGCCTGAACAGGACCTCGGGGCGAACAAAAGACCTCTGGGGCTCGCCAGACCAACGAATGTAGATTTCTCCGCCGGGTACGGTTGAGGGAGGTACAACGTCCAGAATTCGTATCATAAGTTCAGGTAGATTCTCTCTTAGCGCGAAATGAGTTTACATTAGGCCCAGGCTGGCCAATACCAATGCGCCACAAATATAATCAGTGAAGCATAGAACCCTGCTGCAAGGTCATCCAGAACAATACCAAATCCAAGGGGCGCTCTCTCGAGTCTCCTAATCGGGAAGGGCTTGATAATATCAAAGAGGCGAAAGAACAAGAAGCCCATTAAGAGAAGAACGAAACGGGGATTTCTAAAAATTAAGCCAAATGTCAAGAGTTGTCCAACGATCTCGTCTACTACGACCTGGGGAGGGTCTTTCCTTTGGAAAATAATTTCTGCCCGAGAGGCAGCCCATATCCCTATCCCAGTAATCATAGCAACAAATAAAAAGTGGACGAGGAGTCGCGAGCCGCCGATCAACTTGAGTCTCGAGAGCAGCAAGATGAAAATAATTCCCAAAAAAGAACCCACAGTTCCAGGCGCCCATGGAAAGTAACCTACCCCCAGTCCGGTTGCAATGATGAGAGCCACTTTGTCTGTGAAAGTTACTCGATCTTCCGCGGTCGTTCTCTCCATTTATTCTTTGTCTGTCTTTTCTTCATCCTCTTCGGAGGGGGTGGCTTTCTCAATCGGCAACCCATATTTTCCTGAAGCCCAATTCCCCAGATCAACCATTTGGCATCGTTGACTGCAAAAGGGGCGATAAGCGTTTCCCTCCCATTCAACACTCTTTTTGCAAATAGGACATTTCATGGGGAGCAAGGCTTTGAAAATAGAGGCAGGTGACGACGAGAGAGAGACCGGGAATCTGGCGTCTCTATTGCTGACTTAAACCAATTTTCCTACCAGATCATAGTCCAGGACCTGAGTGATTTCAACTGAGCGAAAATCTCCGGCCTGAGGAAGCTTGCCCTCAACATCATTGATTAAGACGACACCGTCTATTCTGGGTGCTTGAGACTCTAATCGTCCTTGCCACAGCAGCTCAGTTTCCTCAGATTGCCCTTCAACCAGCAAAGGGTATCTCTTACCTAAGCACTCTCGATTTTTCCTCTTTGAAATTTTGGCTTGCAACTTCATAAGGCGGGACCTTCGTTGATTAATAGCTTTGCAGGCATTCTTGTTGCTTAATAGATAGCTGGCGGTGCCTTCCTCATCTGAGTACGTGAAGGTTCCCAGTCGATCAAATTCCGCTGCCTCAACAAAGTGACACAGCTCCGAAAATTCCGTTTCCGTCTCTCCGGGATATCCCACCATCATTGAAGTCCTCAAAGTCACGCCGGGGACGCGCTCACGGATGTGCCCCAGGAGTCGCCTCAAACTCTCTGGGTTGCCTCCACGCTTCATCGATTTCAAGATTCGTGCGCTGACATGCTGAAGGGGCATATCCAGGTAGCGACAGACCTTTTCTTCTTCCCGCATAGTGATCAAAAGCTCTTCATCAATTTGAGAGGGAAAACAATAGAGAAAACGAATCCAGTGCAGCCCTTCAATCTTAACCAGGTGACGCAGCAATTGGGAAAGCCCGTGGGTCATGCCCAGGTCAGACCCGTACCGGGTGGTCTCCTGCGAGATGAGCACGATTTCTTTGACACCGATCCCGGCCAGGAATCGGGCTTCATTGAGTATTGAAGCTATGGGCCGGCTTCGGTGCGGGCCCCGCATTTTCGGAATAATGCAGAAGGAGCAGGGTCGATCACAGCCCTCGGCAATTTTTATATAGGCAGTATAAGGCGGCGTGGTTAAGAGCCTGGGAACCTTCTCGTCATAGAGGTAATAACGATTTTCGATTTTCGGTGGGGCCTGGTTTTCGCAAATACTAATGATGGCCTCAATTTCATTGGTTCCGAGCACTGCATCCACTTCCGGAATTTCCTTCTGAATCTCCGCCCGATATCGCTCCACCAGGCAGCCTGTCACCACTAACTTCGAACACCGGCCGGAAGTCTTAAGCTCCGCCATTTCCAAAATGGTATCTATACTCTCTTGCTTGGCCTTGTCGATAAAACCGCAGGTGTTGACTACAATGACGTCTGCGTCATTTTGGTCGGAGGTAATTT
>QHZP01000621.1 GCA_003224715.1 Acidobacteriota bacterium
CTCCGCGGCGTTTTCTAGCCATCTTGTGCGAAGGGGAACCGCTTCCATTTACCAAGGGAAGCGGCCGATTGGAATTGGCCGGAGCCATTGCCAGTCCGAAGAATCCTCTCACAGCCCGGGTCATGGTCAATCGCATCTGGCAGCACCATTTTGGGACCGGCATCGTGCGAACGGCCAGCAACTTCGGTCAACTGGGTGAACGTCCGAGTCATCCGGAGCTGCTGGACTATTTGGCCAGTCGGTTTCTAGAAAGCAGATGGTCCATCAAGGCGATGCATCGAGAGATCATGCTTTCGGCCACCTACGCCTTGAGCACCGAATACTCGGAGAAAAATTTTGCTGTCGACCCCGACAATCACTTGTTCTGGCGCGCTAATCGCAAAAGGCTCGATGTCGAGGCCCTGCGTGACTCCATTCTCTGTGTCTCCGGGAATCTGGATCGCACTGCGGGTGGAGAGCCAGTCCGTTTGACCGAGGAAAAGAATAACCGTCGCACGGTTTATGGTTTTGTCAGTCGCCGCAAGCTCGACGGCACGCTGGCTCTGTTTGATTTCGCCAATCCCAACAGTACCAGTGAACGAAGAGTCGATACGGACACGCCACTGCAGCGGCTGTTCTTCCTCAACAGCCGGTTCGTGTTGCAACAGGCGGAGCTTCTGGCCAACCGTTTGAAGGCCGATCGGGAAGCCTCTGATGAGTCAAGGATCCGCACAGCCTATCGTCTCCTATTTGATCGGGAGCCCAGCCAAACGGAACTGCAACTCGGACTGAAATTTCTGGGCAATGGCCAAAAGGCCTGGCAGCAATATGCGCAGGTCTTGTTAAGTTCGAGCGAGTTCATTATGGTAAATTGAAACGTGGTTCGTGAAACCTGAGGCGTGATACGTGAAACACCGCTTGGTCACGTTTCACGCCTCACGTTTCACGAACCACGTTTCAATTATCACGTTTTAGTCTGGGAGGTCTCTCTCATGAATCGTCGCGATGCATTACGGATCATGGGTAGCGGGTTCGGTATGGTAGCCTTGGCTCAACTAGTCGGTCGGGCCAACCCGCCTGTTGCACTGCCGGGTCCCGTGGCGCTTAAGCCCACTCATTTTCCGGCCCGGGCGAAGCAAGTCATCTACCTCTTCCTGAATGGAGGCCCATCTCAGGTCGACACCTTTGATCCTAAGCCAATGCTTGCCAAGTATCACGGGCAGCCGGCGCCGAGCGGGAACCTGAAGACCGAACGCAAGACCGGGAACCTGCTGCGCTCGCCATTTCAATTCAACAAATGCGGCCAGAGTAGCATCGAGGTCAGCGAGATTTTCCCGCTGCTGGGTGAACGGATCGACGACATCTGCGTTATTCGTTCCATGTACACCAACCGTCCCAATCACGAACCCTCTCTATTCCGGTTGAATTGTGGGGTCCCGCTTCCCGGCCACCCGTCCATGGGGTCCTGGCTGACTTATGGTCTGGGCACGGGGTTCGTGGTGCTTTGTCCGGGCTTGCCGGTGGTGGGTCCGCAGTTGTGGAGCTCCAGCTTCCTGCCTTCGGTGCATCAGGGGACCTACATCCCCAACAATGAGAGTGACCCGGAGAAGATGATTCAGCACCTGCGCAGCCCGCAGTTTGGTCTTACCGAACAGCGGCGCCAGCTTGACCTTCTCGGCGCTTTAAACCGCTTGTATTTGGAAAAGGAAGGCCCTGATCCGCAGCTTGAATCGGGCATCCAGTCCATGGAGATTGCCTACCGTATGCAAACCGAGGCCATGGAAGCTTTCGACCTCCGCAAGGAGAGTGAAGCCACGCGAGCCCGTTACGGAGAGGGTGATTTCGCGCGAGGGTGCCTATTGGCGCGGCGTCTGGTGGAGCGCGCAACCGTGGGACAATCACGACGACATCTTGATTCACCGCAAGCTGGCATTTCAAGCGGATCGCCCGATTGCGGCGCTGCTGGATGATCTGAAATCCACCGGCCTTTTTAAGGAAACCGTCGTCATGATTGGCGGAGAATTTGGGAGAACCCCGGCCGTCGAAGTGAGTGGCTTGGTGAACGTGCAAAATGGCCGAGACCATAATAACCACGGCTTTAGCATGCTGTTAGCCGGCGGCGGCATCAAGGGCGGACTGACTTACGGGGCCACGGATGATTTTGGTTTTAAGGCCATCGAAAAACCCGTCAATCCCAACGATGTGCACGCCACCGTACTCCATCTGCTGGGCCTGGACCACACCCGGCTCACCTACCGCTACAGCGGCCGAGACTTCCGGCTAACTGATGTGAATGGAAACGTGATTAAAGAAATCATCACCTGAACGAAATCGAACAAGCCACTGAGACAGACGTCGGCAGCCGGAACCAAAAATCAAACCGCCAAGGACGCGAAGAACGCAAAGAAGTTTCAGGTGTAGGTGCCAAGTTCAGAACAACAGGAATGAAAATGCAAAAAATACGTCTCATTTCCGAAGCTGCGCTGAACTCGGCCTGACGAAAGTTTACGAGATCTTGTTAAAGAAGCGAGAAAATGATGAACTTGCTTAACTAACAGAAGCAGAAAGCGCTCACAAATCACGGCCAAATCGCCTTGTTGTTGGACTCCTCCCTGGGGAGGATAGCATGAGAAGGCCTAAGAACTTGGGCCGACGGAAGCCAATGATCAAGATCTGTTTTAAGCTCCTTGCAATCATACTTGGCTTTATGGTTGGGGTGGGTTTGGCGCAAGGTGTAGATGTTCGGGAGGATCAGAGCGTTGATCTAGAGGTCCCTGTTGACTTGGTTCTCGTTCCAGTTACAGTGGAAGACAAAGGTGGGAAACTGATCCACAGTTTGCAAAAGAATGATTTTGAAGTTTCTGAAGATGGGATAGTTCAGAACCTTACTTATTTCTCGGTTGAGCCCTCTCCTCTCTCCATAGCGTTCTTGCTTGATAGAACCATTGATGATCGTGCCCAGGAAAGCTTCAGACAAAACATGCGGGCTTTAGTTGAAGCCTTTAGTGGCTTTGACGAGATGGCATTCTACGAATTCCTTGCCGTAGCAAAGAAACTTCAAGATTTTACCTTTGAGAAGGACAAGCTCGTAAAAACGATCAGTAAGGTTGACTTCGTGCCCGTCGTATTGCCCGGCCTTTCCAAGTTGATGCCGGTAGTAAATGACTCCGACCTCGACAATGCCATCATGACAGCAGCCTATGATTTGCAAAGAAGAGCCAGGAATCGAAGGAAAGTGATCTTTGTGGTGTCTAATGGCGTCGTCTCGTTCAGTGAGAGACATGACCAGCCTGAGACAAAGAAGTTTTTATTAGAGAAGGGAATTGTTGTCTACGGCATCGGTCAAGGGAATTCATTCCTTTTCAGGAAGGTTGACCCGATAAAGAAATACGCAGGGCCAACCGGAGGAGAGGTTTTCTACCCATGGAAAAGCAGGGCCTTCGCAGAAACCTACCAGAGGATTTCAGTGGCCGCACGAAACCAATACATCCTGGGTTACACTCCACAGAATAAAGCGCAGGAAGAAACTTACAGAAGGATTAGTGTTCGAGTGACCAACAATCTCCATATTGTCGGTCGTATACGACACCGTGCAGGTTACTATGCACTTCCACGGCACCTCCATTATCCAAATGATCAAGTGTCCAAAGACGATTAGCCTGGGAAACGCTTTCTCAACGGAGCCAACGTCACGTTTGCCTGTTGACACATCAAGGCATGATAGCCGCCGTGGTCATTTCTCGCCTGGAAGCGACAAAAAGGCCCACCCATCCACAAAAAAGCGTGGCCTGCACGGCTATCACTGGCGCATTTCGAAACGGTCCGTTTTCAACCATTTCGGGTTGACTAACCAAATACGGTTAGTCGAGCAAAGCTGAAGCAAGTTACAGTGCATCAGCTGTTGATTGTGAAGACTCTAGGAAAACTCTCAAAACGACGCTTCTCAGGTAGAGGAATCGTTACGTGAGTGGCTGCGACTTCATTTTTGTGTCAGTCACTAGCGTTAGCTCGTCCAGTAAGGTTCAACCTGGAACTGTTCTCTATGAGTTAGTATTCAGAAATGGGAGAAAAGCCCAGGGCCTGCGTCTTGCGTTCAACCCAAAAGGCCATTGGCTTTTTCAAATGGTTGATTTGAACGTAGACGATGACCCCTGACCGTCGGGTCTGGGAGTCTAGGATCTTAAAATCCTTTGGCCTCCCATAGTACCGTTGTTTCCCCCCCCAATCCATGGGACTCCTTAAGGAAACCATCGTCATGATGGGCTAACGCTCACTTCATCAGTCCGAACGTCACGATATTCCCTCCTGCTGCCAGGGTCACGTATTGCCGGCCCTCAACCGCATAAGTCATGGGGCTGGCGCTCAAACGGCGAGCCCCGGTGTTGAAGTGCCAGAGCGGCTTGCCCGTCTTGGCATCCACCGCCACCAAGTAGCCGCTATCGTCACCGCAGAAGACTAGTCCTCCAGCAGTCGAGAGCGTGCCCGCCCAGGAATCAGCATCGCCAATCATCGGATACTCCCAGCGAATCCTGCCTGTCTGCATCTCAATGGCGCGCAGAATTTTTTCGCCCGGCTCTCCGGGAATATTTTGCGCCCCAGTTCCCTCAAAGCCCTTGCCTTTTTCGTAGCCCCGGGATGAGCTCGCATAGTTCTGACACTCTTCCTTGGCAATCACATAAAACAAGCCCGTCTCTGG
>QHZP01000047.1 GCA_003224715.1 Acidobacteriota bacterium
CTGTAAGTTCTGTGTAAGAACGGATGGAGCCGACATGTCTGAGTTTCGCTAAGCTCGAAGCTGTAAGAAAATTGAAAAGAGACCCGTCACTTCGCAAGTGTTAAGTCAGGAATGTGGGAGGCGCGCTCCGCGCGCCGACCAGTGCGGGTTTAACAGGAAACAGGGAATGTAAGCGACAAACTTTTGCTCGCCTGTCGGAGGCCGCCTCTTCCTCATCTTGAAAATCCCCGTTCAGGAGGGGCAGGCGTCAACCTTCGGAGTGGGTCTTTCCGTCCGGAACGACCCACCTTGACCGGAACCAATTTTCATAAGCTGTCAGACTAACTCCCGAAAGCCGAAAAGGGAACTAGGGAATCCCTAGGAAAGTCGAAAAAAAACCCCGGTATGGCAGATGAACAACGCAGAGTGGGGGTCGCTCGCTACGCCCCCGGTGCCCTGGCTGTGAACATCGAAAGCCGGGAGGGCGAGGCTCCTGCCGATGGGGCTTGGTGGGGCGATGGCTCGCCAAGGGGCCCGCCCTGGCAATTTTTTCATAGCTTGTCCCCCAATGCGGCATCCACTTTTTAATGGCTCACGGGGCCCCGGGATCATCACCACGGTCCGTCAAAGCCCCGTAAGTGTTGGGTTGAGGCAGAGCCCTTGCTGACGCGCGGGCTACTGAGTTGAGCCTGGACCTGTTCAGTAGCCCGACCGTGAGGGAGGGTCAGGGACTTTGACGGGCCCGGGGATCATCACAAAGTTCCTTTGACAGGACTGTGCTGACCCACGGATCGCTCATTGCGGTGGCGCCACATGTCCAGGTAGGCGACCCAACGCAAAAGACGCAGGCGAAAGATTGGAAGCGAGGTCCGGCGGGAAATGTTGGTTCGTCGAAGACGCAAGAGATCGGCGGAACTTAAATCGTTCTGTCCGTCTAGCGTGGTGAAGGCCAGGACAAACCCTTCCTTTTTCAAGATGCTGACGACCACGTCATCATGACTGCCGCTGGGATAGCTGAAGATGGGCAACACGTTTCCGACCTCGCGCTTCAAGTCCTGCTGGGAACCGACAATCTCTTCCCGGATTTGTACTGGGGTAAGCTGAGTCATTATGGGATGCGTTCGAGTATGGGCTCCGAGCGTCACCCCCCCTTTGGCTAACTGCCGCAACTGGTCCCAATTCAAAACGCTCTCTTGATTCGTCGATTTCTCTCCCAGCCTGGCACAGATTTCATCGACGATTGCCATTGCCTCACCATGAGGAAACCGTTTTACATAGTCTTGCATTTTGCGCAGGCTCCTGTGGCGCCGGGCCGCTGTGTCCAGCCGCAGGGCGCCTAATGGGGTGTCGCGTAATTCCCTAAGTGAGGTGCAGTCTACCGCTCGGTAAAGCCGGTCCCACCAGAAAGAGAGATGAGGCTGTCCTGGATAGGCCGTCGGAACAAAGAGGGTTGCGGGCAGGCGATATCGCTTCAGGATGGGCCAGGCAATTTCCCCGAAATCCTGGTAAGCATCGTCAAAGGTCAGCAAAACGGAGCGGCTGGATAGGCGAGTCCCTGTCTCGACTGCCCTGAGAACATCTTTCATGGCGATGACATGGTAATACTCTGCCAGGTAGCGCATCTGTCGAGCGAAGGTCTCCGGTGCAGCGCTACTCAGAAAGGGATTCAGCGCCAATCCATCCTTCAGTTCCGCCACTCGATGGTACGTGAGGACTCGAAGCATAACATACTCCAAGGAGTCTAAGTAGTACCCAGATCATCCTAAAACCGGCAGTTCAAACAACCGCGGAGACGCGGAGACGCAGAGAGAAGCGAGGACAAAACGTAACGTCCTCCCATTTTTCTCTCTCACCAAGACGGTGAAAAGAAGTATGGCTACACTGGGTTCGAAAGCCGAAAACCAACCGCCCGGCAGTCCTGACTGTTGGCTGTTTTAACAAGAAGCTCTCCGCGCCTCTGCGGTGGGCTTTTACTGCTGTTTCTAGGATTATGCATGGCGTCACGTTTCTGGAATCGCCGTCGGCGTCTGCCGCGTAGCGGCAGGCTGATTTTTAGCCTGGCCTTTCAAGGCCAGGACACGGTAAGGGGCCGGTTTACCGCGTCGCGTCAGCGACGATTGATTCAGAGCATGAGCAAGAGTAAGCATGAGCATGAGGAAAATGATGTTTCTTAGTTCGGATAGGGACAGGCGGTGAAGGACGAGCCGGTAGTCCCCACTCCGTCATTGGTCGTGATTTCAGAATAAACGCGTGCCACAGCGATAATGGAGGGTGTTGCATTAACCGACGTGATTTCGATTGGCCCAAAGGTTTGAGAAACGCCTAAGAATCCATGTATGTTCTTACTATGGAAGAAGCCGTAAGGAGCAAGGGTTATCGATTTGCTCGCCTGGATCGTTCCGTTCTTATCTCGGAGCTTAAGCTCGATCTGGTTGGCGCCGCTGCTATCGTTAATGACCGTCAGAGTTGTTTTGAATGAGCCAGTTGATGTTGATGTGGGCAAGAGCAAATGCGTCGCAGTACCTCTTGTTCCCTGCATGAAAGAAGAATCTTGAGTCACGTTGTCGATCGACACGGCAAAGGCGCTGATGGCCTGGTCAGATTCGAGAATCAGGTATCCTAGCTGGCTGGTCGGCGGAGAATCCCCGAATAGATCCAGAATCACATGATTTATCTGTCTCAATCCGTTGGCGGGCACCGTGTATTGTTTGGAGGCCAATATAGTTCCTTGTGGATCAACCAACTCAACCGTCACATTGGCTTCGCCGGCGCCTAAGTTGCTCATGCCCAAATTAGTGCGAAAGTTACTGGTCTCAATAACAGAAGGAACAAAAATGGCGCTGGTCGGAGGTGAAGGATGAGCGACAGACTGTCCCAACTGCTGTGTGATGTAGGGATCCTGGTAGAACCGATAAGCCAGCTCCAGAGTGGATCGGTCGTTACTCAGTTTCCAGGGGACCGACTTGCTGGGATCATTGGGATTGTGGAGCAGGAATAAAATGGCCTTTAGGAGTGAGCCGGCGCCCGTGAGGGTCATGTTGGTGTAGATGGAGGGATCGCCACGCCGAAGCAACAATTCTGCATGAGCCACAGTCCCTTGCAGGTGAGCCATCGTGTAAATCCAGGAATCATCAAGATCTTGAATCCACTGACCACTGCAGCCGGTCGAGCCCCGGGCCAGTTCTTCAGGGATGCCGCCATCCGCCCGAATGCCTACCGCTTGATGACAGTTGGTATTATCCATATAGGGATTGCCGTTCATCCGGTCCAGTTGCCGCTGTTTGGCTTCGGCGAAGGCCTGGGCGGGTGTCGATTGCTTGCCTTTCCGATCAATAAGGGGGATGCCAGAGCCTTCCAGATAGTCGGCTATCAGAGCGGCAGTTGCCGAACTGGCACTGCCCCAGTTATTACTGCGGTTGTCTGAAGCCCAATCCACTTTCTTGTAGATCTCGTTCGCCAGCCATTTTTGAAAGCTTTGCTTATCAGCCGAACTCCAACCGGGGTAATCCTCGATCAGTTCGGCGGCAATGATCCAGCTCGGGATGTAGCGGGCGAGATTCAAAATACACTGGTTGCCTCCCGAATAGTCTTCTCCCCCATAGCCTGACGTATCGGTTAGGTCCAGAATTCTTTCACGCACAGAGGCGGCAAACTGGGTGTTGCCCGTGATGTCATAGGCCATGGCCTTTGCCAAGATCAGAGGAGCTCCATTCCCGATATACGGGGGCTCAAACGTCTTAAGACAACTCTGCGGACCGCTGATGGTGCCGTAGGGCCAATAGGATGGCTCTTCGGTACCATTTTGAGCAAGCAGCTCTGCGGAATTGAACGTAAGCAAGAACAATGCCGCTCTTACAAACGATTTACGGTAAATAACGGATACTCTCAAGGGCCTTGCGCCAATGGCTCTCATCAAAAAAGAGGTAGCATCTGAACTATAGCCCATTAATTCGATACAACTGCCGTTTTGCAAAAGGGAATTGTCTTAAGGTCCAATGTAGGGTTCCGTCAAAGTCCCGTAAGTGATTGGGTTGAGGCACAGCCCTTGCTGACGCGCGGGCTACTGAGTTGAGCCGGGACCTGTTCAGTAGCCCGACCGTCAGGGAGGGTCAGGGACTTTGACGGAACCCTACGTTCCGATCCTCATCACTGCCAACCACGCGAGCTGCTAATAATAATCAGCCTGACGGGCGAAGAAGTTGCTTTGTTACCGGCCGCATCACGAGCCACCGCCGTAAGAAAGTGCGGGCCGCTGGTCGTGGTGGCTGTATTCCAGCTCACGCTATAGGGCACAAGGTGCTCCTCCATGCCGAGGTCAGCTCCATCCAGCTTGAATTGTACACCCACCACTCCTATGTTGTCCATGGCATTGGCTGACACAGTGATTATCCCGGAGGCAGTGGCTCCATTGACCGGCGAGACAATCGACACCGTCGGTGGGGTTCCGTCGGACGTCGGGGCTGCGCTGATCGTGTAGCTGTCGATGACGGCACCCTTCCGAGTAATGAATTTGAACGTGATGGAGCTATTGCTGGCATCCACCAGCATGGCACCAAAGTCGCTGCTGTAGCGAACCTGACTGCCCGACACCAGTGTTCCAAATCCATATAGGCTCTTTCCGCCCAAACCGTTGACGAAGTACGGGAAGCCATTCTTGATAATGCGCTCGTAGATATGATCGTGGCCCGCCAAGGCAGCAGTCGCACCCCATGCCTGGAATGGCCACTGCATCCAGGGCCTTGATCCATGCTCTCCCCCTGAAGAATAAGGGGGATGGTGCATGGTGACCAACTTCCAGCGTGCCGTGGACATACCCAGCACGCCCTGGAGCCACAAGGCCTGAATTGAGGTGGCGGTATTTCCGTCCGGTTCGTGGCCGTCACTGTCGAGGACGAAGAACTGTACGGGGCCCCAGGTGAAATCATAATAGCGCTTCTTACCGGGCAAGAGGAAGTAATCGAGGTATGCCTGGGCGCCGGGGGTATACCAGTCGTGGTTGCCCAAGGCCGGAAAAAACCGATTGACCGAAGCGCCAGCTCCGTACTTGCCCATATAGGGGAAAATGAAGCTATGATAATACTGGCCGATATTGTGGTCAATCGCCGACAGGGAGCCAATTTCATAGTTATTGTCGCCCGTGGTTACGATGAAGCTGGGAGCCCAGCTTTTGACAAGATTGGCAACATCCGCTTCAGGCTGGCCGGCAAAACCAAAATCACCGATGACCGCAAACCGGACACTTCCAGAATGGGCGCAAATCTCGCGATTGGATCGAGTGGGGTACCAGAATAATCCTGACAGTCCGAGCCCCCAGATGAGCAGGCAGAGGGGCTTTTTGAATTTATTCCTGAGCATTTCAAAGCCTCCGAGTCGCTTTTGTCTTCCTGTCCGTAATATTTGAATCCCAAGCTCTCCATCTTTTCGGTTTCGAAGATGTTCCTCTCAAATCAAAATTGATCAGGCCCCTGATCAGGGACTTGATCTTGACCAAATCGATATTACCTAACTCATTCCATTCAGTCGCTTGAATTGCGCCCCCACCACTCCCACGTTATCAGTGGCGTGGGCCGAGGCCGGGATTGTCCCGGAAACAGCGGCATGCCTGGCCGGCGGTGAGGTAACCGGCCTTCTCGGTGGAGCCCTACCCGCTATTGACGTGACATTGATCGTGTACGTGTCGATGACGGATCCATTGCGATTAATGAATTTGAAGGTGATAGACGTATAACTAGCGTCGACCAGCATGGCACCGTAGTCGCCGTTGTAACGCTTCTGGCTGCCTGACACGGGCGTGCTCCTGAACGGGAATCTTTCCTCTCCGCCCAAACCGTTCACGAAGTACGGAAAGCCGTTTTTGACAATGCGCTCATAGACATGGTCATGGCCTGCCAAGACAGCAGTTGCGCCCCATGCCCGGTAGGGCCACTGCATTCTGGAGGTGCTCCCGACTTGTCCTGAAGAGTAGGGAGGATGGTGCATGTAGACCAGCTTCCAGATTGCGTTGGAGGCGGATAGAAAGCCTGCCAGCCATGTGGCTTGAATAGAGGAACTGGAAGTTCCGTCCGGTTCTTGGGTGTCACTGTCGATAGCAAAGAACTGGATGGGGCCCCAGGTGAAGTCATAATAGCGTTCGTTACCGGGCAAAACGAAGTAATCCAGGTAGGGCTTAGCACCAGAGGTATACCAATCATGGTTACCCAGCGTCGGAAAAAATCGATTATCGGATGCGCCTGCTCCGTATTTGCCCACGTAGGGGAAAATAAAGCTGTGGTAGTACTGACCAATGTTCCGATCGATCGTCGAAGCTGACCCACTTTCATAGTTATTGTCGCCCGTGGTGATGATAAAAGCCGGGTTCCAGCTTTTGACAAGTTTGGCAACGTCGGCTTCAGGCTGGCCAGCCCAACCATAATCACCGATGACAGCAAACCGGACACTGGCGGATTGAGCGCGAATCTCATGATTGGATCGAGGATACCAGAATGATCCTAACAGCCCTAGCCCCAAGGCAAGCAGGCTGATTAGAATTTTGAATTTATTTTTGGCCGTTTTAAAACCCTTGAATATCATTATCGCCCCGTTCCGTAATATTTGAATCCCAAGCTCTCCATCTTTTCGGGTTCGAAGATGTTCCTCGAATCAAAAATGATCGGGCTCTTCATCAGCGACTTGATTTTCACCAAATCGATATTACGAAACTCATTCCATTCAGTCGCAATCAATAAGGCATCAGCGTTGGTAGCGGCTTCGTAGGCATCCTGGCAATAAGAGGCGCAATCTCCGTTCAACACCCTTTTAGCATTCGGAATGGAAATAGGGTCATAAGCTTGAATCAAGGCCTGTCGTTCGATCATTTTCTTGCAGATTGAAATGGCAGGAGATTCACGAATATCATCCGTGTTGGGTTTGAAGGACAAACCCCAGATCCCAATGCGCCTTTTTGACAACCCTTCCAGGGCGGTTTCGATTTTCTGCACTAGAAGCTCCCGCTGCGACCTGTTGACGTCAACCACGGCTTCCACAATTCTCATTCGACTTCCAAACTTCTTGCCCATCTTGGCCAGGGCCAGCGTATCTTTAGGAAAACAGGATCCTCCAAACCCAGGGCCGGCGTGCAGGAATTTGGGACCAATCCGCTTGTCCAGCCCCATGGCCTGGGCCACATGATGAATGTCGCCCCCTACCCGTTCACACAAGTTGGCCACTTCGTTGACGAAAGAAATCTTGGTTGCTAAAAAGGCATTAGCCGCATATTTGATCAGCTCGGCCGTTTCGAGATTGGTGACCACGAAGGGTGTCTCGATGAGATAGAGAGGGCGATAGATGTCTTTCACGATGGCGGCCGCATGTTCACTCTCCGTACCGATGACAATCCGATTGGGTCGCATGAAATCCTCCATGGCAGAGCCTTCCCGCAAGAATTCCGGGTTGGAGACAACATCAAACTTGACCTTCTTCTTCTGAGTCTCTTCAATGAGTTTCCGCAGCCACCTGCCGGTACCCACGGGCACCGTGCTCTTGGTCACGATCACCTTGTAATCATCCATGGCCTCAGCCAGAGAACGGGCGACCATTTCCACTTGTGACAAGTCGGGTTCTCCATTGGGACCTTCCGGCGTGCCCACCGCAATAAAGATCACTAAAGAGCGCTCCACGGCCGACTTCAAGTCGGTGGAAAAATTCAGCCGGTTGTTTCTAACGTTGCGCCGAAAGATTTCCTCCAAACCTATCTCGTAAATGGGAAGCTTGCCCTGGAGCAGGTCATTAATTTTTTGTTCATCACAATCGATACAGGTCACATTGAGACCAAAATCCGCAAAGCCCACTCCCGAAACTAAACCTACATAGCCGGTGCCCACAACCGTTATGTGCATTAGCGTGACTCCTTTGACTAAGAATTTTTCTTCCAGCGCCTGCTGGCAGGCGACTGGTTCTGATCCATTTCAATAACCGTGACAAAAAAGGCCGAACAGCGGCAAACTCTCTTCTGAAAATCCCCCCTATCAAGGGAAGGTGTGAAGAAATTCCAATGCACCCCCTCACCCGGCCTTCGGCCACCCTCTCCCCGAGTCGGGGAGAGGGAGTTAACTCATTTATTTCTTTCCCCTCGCCCCCATCGGGGGAGAGGGGACAGGGGTGGGGACAGGGGTGAGGGGGCAGCTCAAATCTACATTACAACTCAATTCTTTCACACCTTCGGGGGGGCGTAGTGGGGTGTCTTTCGGCTTTCCAGTGCCATGTTCGCCACAGGACATCCCCCTGCACCCCCTTTCGAAGGGGGAATGATTTTCATTCTTGGTGGTACGGCCGTGCGGCATGGATGACTCTTGTGAAGACTTGGCCTGGGTAACTTTATGAAGGCTTCAGGATAGATTGACTTGTGGCCTTGGCTTTACGTTTAGGTCTAGGGAAGACCTGCGGCTCAGCCAGCTTCTGAGCAGTCTGCATCCTCATCAATCTTTCATCAATGGCTGCTCGAATGAAGCCGTTGACGTCCGGCTCAAACTGTCGAATGGCATCGAGCTGGCGGTCCAGTATGGTTATTTGGTGGCGAACAAGTTTCATTTAGTATACCCCTTCCCGCTAAGATATTTGAGACTGTATTCGCAACTTATTGTTCCTCTCCTGGCCTCTGTGACCTCCGTCGGTGCCGCCACCCTTGCCCAGTAGGCGAGGGAGTCAGTTTATTTTTTCTTTCCTCTTGCCCCCAATCGGGGGAGAGGAGCCAGAGGTGAGGCCACTGATGGCTCTGAGTGATGCTTCGTCGGTTCCGGGTGCGTTTTTTCCCCGGTGCTTCTCACAAAACCGGATGATATGTTTGTTCACTTCGGCATAAACCGTCTCGAGGGGCTGGGTGGCATCGATCTGAACAAAATTGGCCACCTGCTTCCCCAGCCGAATAAAGGCTTCGCGCCGATGTTCTAAGTCCTGCAGCGTCTTCTCTCCTTTGCGGGCAAAGAGCACCTCGGCCGGCGCGTCCAGATAGATGACCAGGCCGGGGCGGGGATAGAAGTGAGTCAGGCACCAGCGATGCAAGCGTTTTGAGAGAGGCAGGGTTGGGTCATCTCTATTGTCGAGGGAAAAGTCGAAGAGGAAGTGCCGGTCGTAAAGGGTCACGTAACCGAGGACCTGGTAGCTCCAGGCCAGCATTTGGCGGTACCATTCGTCAGCCAGGTGATTGGCGAGACGTGCGGCGGCCCAGAGTTTGCCCGCGAATCCTTTGTTCTCATGGCTTTTCTCCGACGGCTCATCAGGCGGCCGTGAGAGGGAGGGTTTCTGCCGGTACCGTTTCAGATATTCGATCAGACGTGAAGTTGGCAAGGCGAAGTTGCTGGCTTCGATATTAATGCCCATGTACAGATATTTCAGCGGAAGCGAGGAGGATGCCTGAAGCATGTGCGTGATCGTTGTTTTGCCGGCACCGTCCGGCCCTATGATTGCGATGGAAGACATGTCGAGACCCTTATCTCATTAGCCAAGGGCTGCGCCCTTGATAGCTCTGCCCCCACCCCTGACAGGGAGCCCGAAGCGCCAGCGAGGGTGATTGGGCGGCTGTCCCTCGCTGGCGCTTCGGGCTCTCAGTCCGTCCCCAAAACGAAAACAAAATTCTCGTTTCGGTCCACATCACGATCTATCCAAACTTGAGATCCTTAGCGTGACGGATCGCATGATCCCACAGGGCATAGTAGCGATTCACCCTTAACCGCTCCATGGTGCCCTGCTCCAACGTCCTTTGTGGATGGCCATTGATGAGGTTGGCCACATAACGGCCCCAACATAACAGGAACAACGCCTTGACAACCTCGCCGGATAATCGCAGACTTCTTGCATAACGAACCACATAGGGCCGAGCCCAGGCGGTGGGTGCAAAGAAAGCCTCATGAAATGCTGCCAGGCAATGGACTAGCTTTTGTGCGCGTCGCAGGGCAAAGGCAACGCAAGTTAGAAAGCAGAAGAGGTCCAGCGCTGGAAGACCTTTAGGAGTGGCCGACGCCCAGCTCACGACTCCGAGGGTGCCTGTTTCTGCGATCAGAATGTTGGGGGAAGTCAGATGGCCATGTTCGAAAACCAAAGGCAAATCAAAATCGCGCAGTACGCATGTCAACTCGCACGTCTGAGCAATCAAAGACCTATCCTCGCCAGATAGAGGAAACGCTTTCTCGAAGAGTTCCAAAGGATGCCAGGCCAGACGTTCCAACCAACCCGCGGCATCTTCACGGTGTTGAGTCGTGGCTCGTTGAAGGTTAATCAGCCAAACCAGCACGGCTTCAATGATGGCTGCGGGTTGCTGACGGATCAGGGCAGGACTCATTGCTTGACCTGCCAGGGCGGTCTCTATTAAGAGGCGATTATCGAAGCAATCCTCGTGGGCAATGACCCGAGGTATGGAAGAAAATCCATCAAAGCGAGCGGCCTGGATAGTTTGAAGATTGTCGGCCTCC
>QHZP01000048.1 GCA_003224715.1 Acidobacteriota bacterium
GCATTTTTCTGTTCGGGACACAGGGATCGGCATTCCCGTGGACAAGCGGCAAACGATCTTTGCCGCCTTCACTCAGGCCGACGGCTCAACAACCCGCAAGTACGGTGGTACCGGATTAGGCCTCGCGATCTCTTCGCAACTGGTGGGTATGATGGGAGGGCGCATCTGGGTCGAAAGCGAGGTTGGTCAAGGAAGCACTTTTCACTTCACAGCGCAATTTCCTGCTCAGCCAATGCCTGCCTTAGTCCGGGAGTTAGTAGACGTCTCCGGCTTGCGCGTGCTCGTCGCGGATGATAATGCCACCGATCGGCGTATCTTGGCGGAGTTTCTAGTCGAGTGGCAGATGAAACCTACGGTGGTCGAGAGTGGTTCAGCCGCGCTGGTGGCGCTCGAGGAGCGCAGGGAAAGGCAGGAGCCATTTCACTTACTGCTGCTCGACGCCCAGATGCCGGAGATGAACGCATTTGATCTGGCCAGCCAGATCAAGCAAAGGGCGGAATTGGCTGGCCTTACGATCATGATGTTTTCCTCCTGCGGGCAGCGCGGTGATGCCGCTCGCTGCCGTGAGCTGGACATTGCAGCTTACTTGACCAAGCCGGTCCAGCCGGCAGATCTCCTGGAAGCCATCCGGGCTGTGCGGAGCAGACCGTCCTCTGACGCAGGACAACGGCCTCCTGTGCTGACTCGTCATTCCTTGCGCGAAAGTCCCACCAGGTTAAAGGTCCCGACTCCACGACCCATGCGCGTTCTGTTGGCGGAAGACAATCTTGTGAACCAAAAGCTGGCTGTAAGGCTGTTGGAAAAACAAGGTCATACGGTAGAGGTCGCCGGCAATGGAGTTGAAGCACTTAAGAAGTTACAACGGGAACGTTTCGACCTCGTGCTGATGGATGTGCAGATGCCTGAAATGAATGGATTCGAGGTGACTGCGGCCATCAGACACGAGGAAAAGCAAACTGGAGAGCACCTCCCAATCATCGCCCTGACGGCCCATGCGATGAAGGGAGACCGGGAACACTGCCTGGAAGCTGGCATGGACGGCTATCTCCCCAAACCGATCCAGGCGCTCGCGTTGCTTGCCGAGATGGAGCGGGTGGTCAGCCTGAAGGAGAAAGAAAAGATGTTGCCCAACAAAAGAGAGGATCCCAGGTCACCAAGGCCGACCAGGGTGATTGAAGGAGTCCTTGATCAAGCTGCTGCCCTAGCCCGGGCCGAAGGCGATATGGAGCTTCTGGGGGAGATTGCAGCATTGTTTCTGGAGGCCTATCCGAAGGTACTGGTGGACATTAGAGAATGTCTGAATCGGCGTGACCCGGCTGCCCTAGCTCGGGCGGCTCACAATCTGAAGGGTTCAGTGGCGAACTTTTGTGCGCCCGCGGCTTTCCAGGCCGCGCTTAGGTTGGAAATGTTGGGCCGGAACGGGGATCTAAGCTTTGCCTCAGAAGCCTGTACGGCACTTGAGGAAGCCATCCGAGACCTTGAAGCGGCACTCGAGCAGCTTGTTGGAATCCGCCGAGATTAACTTCTGGCTGGGGATTGGAGCAACGATGGCTTCCTACACAAGGGATCCTACGGCCTCAAAGATTGCCAAGCCGCACAGAGCAGGCGCCTATCGGTCACCCTGGCGGACAGGGGCGGGCGATCCGTGGGGGGATTTCAAAGGTCTGATGCTGAAGCTGAAATTCTGGTGAGCCACCGAGACTGGCCGCCGGCTGCCAAAAACTGCGTTACATAACCAAGCCGCCTCAATCTTCAGCAGCGGCGTCGTTACCCTGATCGCTGTCGCCTTGCCTCCAATTTCGAGGAACCTGAAGATGCTTCCTCGCCTGTCTTCAGCAAGTTTCCATGTGACCAGAATGACATTCGGCCAACCGGCCCGTGGGGGACGCTGCCCTCCCTCAGCAGCGGCGCGGGAGCTTTGAGAAAACTCCCTGGGTGCGAGACTTGCATTTCTAAGACGCAACTTGGCATTGCCTCTTCCAAAAATCCGCTTGACAATTATTAGTTGTGTAGTAGAATTTACTTCAACTGTGGTATCTCCCAATGGGAGGATTCTTTGGTTCGCGAAAAGAACATCAGGCTCTCGAAGTTTGAAGTCGGATTGATGGATGCCTTGTGGAAGATGGGAAGGGCCTCGATTCGAGAGCTTCAGGAGCAACTGCCCGAGAAAAAACGACCGGCTTACACCACCGTTCAAACCATGGTGAACAGGCTCGAAGAAAAGGGAGCCGTGCGGCGGGTCCGAAAGATCGGTAACGCCCACATCTACGAACCCCTGATTACCCGCAGGGCAGCCTACCGCCGACTAATCGATGATTTTCTGGATTTATTCGGTGGGTCTGCCCGGCCGCTTATGGCTCACTTACTGGAGACTGGTAAGTTAACACTGGAGGACGTGCGCACACTGGAGAGCACGCTCGCCAAAACACAAGGGCGTGGCCTGTTGAACAACCATGGAAGAGAGAAGGATTGATGAGACGGCCTGATGATCCAACCCGAAGAGAGTCTGAAGAAAGGCGCCCAGCATGACTGCTTACCAGCAACTTGTGGATGTCGCCGCCGGGTGGTGGCCCCTGGTGGCTGATCACCTTTGGCAAGCCACCTTATTTTTTCTGATTGTTTCCCTCTTAACGGTCGTGCTGAGACGGGGACCGGCTCAGCTACGATACGCTCTTTGGTTGATTGCTGCGGCCAAACTGATGTTGCCTGCGCAGGCCCTGGTCTCTGTCTTGCAAAGCACTGGATTGGATCGGTACTTTCTCTCCAAATCAGTCGTTCCCTCCGAACCCATTGCACCACCTGTTATAACGGTGCTTTCAAGAGTCAGAGAACAGGCTTTTCAGTTGGCCGACGCGGTGACCAGCCTGAATAGCTCCGTCTTGGGACGTCGAGAGATCTACCTGGCCATTACGGCCATCTGGCTGTTGGGTCTTGCTATTTGGGTCGGTCGATGGGGGATGCGTCGTCGGCAGTTCCTGGCGGTGATTCGGGCCGGGGAGACACTGGGTGTCGGTCGAGAGGTCGAGGCACTTAGACGCCTCTGTTCCTGTCTATCGATAGAGCGCGAAATTCGGTTGGTGGTTTCACCTCGGGTCATAGAACCGGGGGTATGGGGGATCTGGAAGCCCATTATCGTTCTTCCAGAAAGTCTTCCAGGTAATCTGAGAGACTCCGAACTGGAAACGCTCTTGCTGCACGAATTGGTGCACGTCAGGCGCAGGGACAACCTTGTCAATTATTTTCAGACGGTCCTGGGCAGCTTCTTCTGGTTTTACCCGGTGATGTGGATTATTGATCGAAGGCTGATGGTTGAGCGGGAGCTGGCCTGCGATGAAGAAGTCCTTCGGTTAGGTCGTTCATCCGATGATTATGCATCCAGCTTATGGAAAGTGGTTCGCTTCGGTCTAGGTCGAAGCGTAGCCGGAGTCTCGTTAGTTGCTGGTTCAAATCTGAAAAGGAGGATTGAAAAAATCATGAGTGGCAAGATTCAAGCTAAATTGACATGGCAGCACCGAATGCTCTTGCTCGGAAGTGTCATGAGCATGATCGGGCTCTCACTATCCATTGGAGTCTATAGCCAAGGCGCCACGGGAAAGCTTTCGGGATCGGTTCACGACGCGAGCCGGGCCACCATCCCCGGAGCCACCGTAACGATCTCGATGCCCGGCAGCGGCGCCAAGGAAATTACTTCCACGAATGATGTGGGTGAGTACGAGTTTCGATCGCTGCCCAAGGGGAAATACGAAGTGGAAGTGAACAAGAATGGGTTCAAGACGTATCAGCGGAAAGATGTCATCATCAGCGCCAATGCTCAAGAGCGGTTAGACGTGATCATGGAGGTCGGGGAAGTCTTCCAAACGATTGATGTGACGGCCAAGTCCCTCCGAGTTGCTGGGGCGCCGTCGAGCCCGACAGGCCAGCCACACAGGATTCGCGTGGGTGGAAATGTACAGCAAGCCAATCTGATTTCTCAAACTAACCCCGTATACCCAGAACTGGCGCGGCAAGCAGGCATTGAGGGCACCGTCCTGCTCGAGGCCATCATCGGGAAGGAAGGCAATGTGGTCAATCTGAGAGTGCTCAATACGCTCGTCAATCCGGAACTGGTGAAAGCAGCGGTCACGGCTGTGAAACAGTGGCTTTATGAACCGACTCTGCTGAACGGCGAACCCATCGAGGTGGTCACCACCATCAGAGTCAACTTCAGCCTGGCTCAGGCGGAATAGCGGAAAGCCGGAGCCGCAGATGAACGCGGATAAACGCGGATTTAAGGGAGAGGGATTAGGTCATTAGGATCTTCTCTGATGTCTACAGTGAATTGGGACATGGGTTTTTGGAGCCTATCTACTTGGACGGCCCGTTCATGGCTTTGGCAGCGAAAAAGTCTACCTGTAGACCGACAGGTAGCCAGACCGGTGTGGTCTCGCCCGAGTTCAAGCGTCTAGATCTATTTGGAGTTTGGACATTTTCGATTCGATGCAACTCAAGACATTTCTTGGGACTTGTTCGGGTCGCGCACTCGAAATAGATACTTCGTTTGGAATCCTCGAGATTTTTTCAGGGAAGCGTCTCTTTCCCCGAAGGGGATTAATAATGCAGCCCAGGGTTGCGGCCCAGCCGCCACCCTGGGACAGCCAGATAGCCACCTCCCCATTCCCTGAAGGGGATGGATAACAAATGCCCCGACGTATTCATCCCCTTCAGGGATGAAGCGAATGGCCCCGACCGCTTCCCAGGGTAGTGCGTTGCCGCACAACCCTGGGGCTGATTTACGCATCCCCTGCGGGGAATCTGGAGTTTTAGACATTCTGAGGAGCAATTCCCGTGGGTTGACCTTCACCCGGTCCGCTGTCCGGCGGACGACCCTCTCCCCAAGGGCGAGGGAGAGATCCACGGATTAGAGCGCTGACATGAGGCCCAAACAGACGTTTCATGACACAGTGGCAACGGCATGGCGTGAAACGTCGATCTGAGCCACACCCCCAGTTATTGTTCTCCCTCTCCTGGTGGGAGAGGGTGGCGCGAAGCGACGGGTGAGGGTCAACCGCGTTCTTCGGTGCCGCAAATGTCCAAGCTCGAGGGAATGAGAAATCTCCAAACTTGAGATCTATGACAACGCACCTAAACTGATCCGTGTTGATCCACGTTCATCCACAGCTGATGTTCTCACATGAAGCGCTTGGAGGCCTTCTGGTCTTGCCGGCAGGTGGACCTGCGTCAAGCCACAGGCGCATATTGAGTCTGCACGGCTCCCGTGGATGAATTGAGAATGACTCTCGTCGTATTGTACGATAGGTTGGCAGGTCTTAGCCGAGAAGCACTAAACCATGAGCTGGGGCGGATGAGCAGGCCTGCTTGCTGATGAGCACGTCACCTTTTCGAAATAAAATGGTTCGGTTGGCTCCCTGGTGGATCGCTACCCTTTGCGTCCACTTGATAACCACGTCTTCTGGTGCTGGTGCTTGTCCATTGCTCGAAAGCAACCAGAAACGGGTTAGTTCTTCATCAGAGGTTGAATCTCACATCGGCAAAGGTTACGAATACGTTCAGAACAATCAGTTTCAGAACGCTGTGGTGGAGTTCCAGGCAGCTCTGGACCTTGATCCGAGTTTGGCTCGAGTTCGCTACCAATTGGCCGTGAGTTATTTTGCATTGCAACAATTCAAGCAATCCCGCCAAGAGTTCGAACAACTTCGTCGAGAAACTGCCAGTGATCCAAGCGTGATTTATTACCTGGGCAGGCTCGATTTGATGGAAGAAAACACCGATGCAGCTATTCGCCATTTGGAAAAAGTGGTGTCCAAGCCGCCTTTTCCTGATACGGCGTACTATCTAGGTTCTGCTTATCTGAGGAAGGGAGGATTGGAGCTGGCTGAAAGGTGGCTAAGAAAAGCGGGCGAGCTGGCTCCGCGCGATTTCCGCATTCCTGATCGCCTGGCGCGCGTCTACATGAAAATGGGGCGCCGGTCACAAGCAGAAGAACAGTTCTCCCTTTCAGCTTCACTGAGACAACATTACAACGATGCTGCCCGCCAGGGTCTTGATTGTACCCAGGCATTGACGACTCGACCTCTGGGGGAAGCTCTTGTCACGTGCGGAAGACTCTTCGATTCCACCGACCCGGATAAGTTGACCACTCTAGGCATGATTTACGGGGAACACGGACATTACGCAGAGTCTATCGAACCTTTCAAACAAGCGGCTCGGCTCGATCCAGACTCTTTTGAGATCCAGCACAATCTTGGCTTGTCCTATTTCCGTTTGAAACGTTACGCAGAAGCCCGTGTCCCGTTGGAGAAGGCAGTCGCCTTACGACCGGATTTCTTTGCTTCGAATGCCTTACTGGGAGCCACTCTGTTTGCCTTGAAAGAAGATGAGCTGGCCTACCCGGTTCTGGATCACGCGCATCGGCTCAACTCGCAAGAAATGGAAACGTCGGAACTTTTCTTCAAGGTGGCTGGGCTTATGGCACAAAAGCACTTTCTCGAGAAAGAATATCCCGAGACCCTGAAGTTTCTCCGGAAGGCTGCCGAACTCAAGCCTGAGCACGCCGAGGTTCACCGTCGAATGGCGCAGATCTACGGCCTGTTGGGCCAGCCAGCTCAAGCGGATCGAGAAAAGCGCGAAGCCGAGCGCCTTAGCGCGATCGGTCGCTAGACCCTTATACGCCAGGTTACGAGAATTTTGTCCTCGCTGATGGAATCGTCCTGGTTCTCGTCCTCGTCCTCATGCTGGACTTTTGGATTTTCGAGGGCGAGAACGAGGATGACGACGAGGACGAACAGGCGGGATATCAAGGGCGAAGCCTTTGTCCAGTGGGTCTGCGCGGTCGCCACGGGCTTGTCCCCGCCAAGCGGGCTTGCCTTCCTCTCAATGAGAGCGTCGCATGATGAATGATCACCAGACTTCTTTCTCTCACTCGGCATTTACCGGCTGGATCGGTGTAGGGCGGGAGGATATCACACCTCCGGTTGGCATCTATGCACGCAACTGGGGTGCTGCCACTCAGGACCAGGCCGAAGGCGTCCATCGGCCCCTGACTCTCACTGCGCTTACGCTTCAAGACAGCCTCGACGCCGACCCGTGTGTCTTGATCGCTATGGATGGTACCTGGTGGAAAACTCACGAAGATGAATGGATAGTGCGAGGGGGACTACTTGATTCTCTCTCCCTGGACCCTTCCCGGGTCATGATCAACCTTTCCCACACGCATGCTGCTTCGTCCCTCTCTCGCCAGGACAGAGACAGGCCTGGAGGACATCTGATCGCGGCCTATCTTGAAAGGATACGGGACTCCGCCATCAGGGCGACCCCGCAGGCGCTTCAGTCTCGAGCCTCGGCAACCTTGAGCTGGAACTACGGGAAGTGCACGCTGGCGCACAATCGGGGCTTTCCCGATCCTGAGAGGAAAAGAATCCTTTGCGGTTTTAATCCTCAAGCGGAGGCCGATGACACTCTGGTTGTGGGTAAAGTCACAGGCGCCAATGGAAAGATTATGGCGACGTTGGTTAATTACGCCTGCCATCCGACAACACTAGCGTGGGAGAACCGGCTGCTTTCCCCTGACTTCGTGGGTGCCATGCGGGAGCTGGTGGAGTCCAGCACATCCCGGGCGCCTTGCCTTTTCTTGCAAGGTGCTTCCGGCGACTTGGCCCCACGAGAGCAGTATGTGGGTGATACCAGAATGGCTGACGCCCATGGAAGAGAATTGGGCTACGCTGCCCTGGGAGTGCTGGAGGGAATGTTGCCGGCGTCGATCCAGCTTGAGTATGCGGGCGCTGTCGAATCGGGGGCACCATTGGCGGCCTGGAAACGGATGCCTCAGCCGCCTTCTCCAGTCCTGGCAGCGGTTTGTCAGGATGTGGAATTTCTCCTGAAGCCAATGCCTACTCTCGAAGAAATAGAAACGGAGCTGGCAACTTGCCAGGACCGCGTAATCGCGGAACGTTTACGGAGAAAGCGGGAAGTCAGACGGGTTGTCGGCAATAATCAAACAGCGCGCATCCCACTGTGGGTGTGGCGCGTTGGAGATGCCTTCTTGCTGGGCCAGCCCAATGAGAGCTTTTCTTGGTTGCAGGCGGAACTGCGGCGCCGATTTGCTTCTCACACCATTGTGGTCATGAATCTTGTTAATGGCGGAGAAGCCGGGTATGTTCCACCGCAACATCTCTACGGCCAAGACAGGTACGAAGTGAACCAAACTCCCTTGGACCGCGGTAGCCTCGAACGACTCCTGGAATCCGCCATCGAAGCTATACAAGCGCTGATGTGAAGACCACTGCCGGCTGCTGCCCGTCTCGATGACGTCAGAATTTGGCGGGCAACTACCCAAGAGTCTTCTGACCACTTACGATGATTTGAAAACATCGGGCGTCGAGACGCGCCGGGAGGGCGAGGCTCCCGCCGAGCCGCGTTTCTCCAACGCCGTTGTCTTTGAGTTTCGGTCCCGCTTAGGTCGCGATTCAGATTGTTTGGCCATAGCCACCACCCTGCAAACCGAGAGCCCGACAGGAGGTGAGCTCGACGGGAGCCTCGTCCTCCCCGGTGTTTAATCAGTTCCCGACCAATCGCCTTGACCACAAGGGGGGCAGGATTCTGCATTTCCCCAAGGTGCGATTTCTTCAAACCCTTGTGAGAAAAATGGAAACTCAGACTGCCTCTTGTTGCCGAAGACGTGATCGAGGTGTAATACTGGATGCGTCATTCGGAAAAGCAACTCGCCACATTTACGTATCACGTTTTCTTATCAGCAGGAATGACCCTCACAGATCCTACTCAAACAGCCACTCAAACCTCTCAGAGGTGAGAAAGGTCTTCTATGCACGACCCGGCCAAAGTTGTCATTATCGGCGCTGGCATCGTGGGCTGCAGCACTGCTTACTACTTGACTCAAATGGGCTGGCGCGACATTTGCGTGTTGGACCAGGGGCCCTTGTTCCAAAATTGGGGTTCAACCTCGCATGCGCCCGGATTGATGTTTCAGCATAACAACTCCAAAACCATTTGCCGGTTGGCCACCTGGAGCGTGGAGCTCTATTCACAGGTTGCACCGAAAGACTCCCCGGCCTTCTTTCAAGTAGGCAGTCTGGAGATTGCTCACACCAAAGAACGCTGGGAAGAGCTCAAGCGCAAATTAGGCAATGCCAAAGCCTGGGGATTGGCGGCCGACCTTATTGGTCCCCAAGAGATCAAGAGCATGATCCCGATTATGCGCACGGATGACCTCTTTGGGGCCTTTTTTGTTCCCAGTGATTGCGATGTGAAAGCCGCCTCCATCTGTGAAGCTCTGGCAAAGGAGGCCCAGGAAAGAGGCGCCAATTTCCATGCTCACACTCCAGTTACTAGCATTGAGATAAAGAACGGGCGCGTTCAGGCTGTCCTGACGGGCCGGGGAAATATTCGCACCGAGAACATCGTTTGCGCTGCAGGCATCTGGGGCCCTCTGATTGGCCGCATGGCAGGCGTTCCTATTCCGCTGACTCCCATGCAGCATCTCTATGCGAAAACAGTGCCCGTTAAAGAGCTCATGGGTGAAACAGAAGAAATGCGGCACCCCATCGTCCGGTATCAGGACAAGGACCTGTATTTCCGGCAGCACCGCGACGCCTATGGCTTTGGTTCTTACCGACATGAGCCTTTGCCGGTGGATGCTGAAGCCCTTCCTCACAATGACCATCCCGCCATCTTTCCTTTTACTCCGGAGCATTTCGAAGAATCATGGAGAGACGCCGTGGAACGATTCCCTTGTTTACATGGGGTTGAGCTGGCTGAGAAGTTCAATGGCTTATTTTCATTTACTCCGGATGCTAATTCGATTCTAGGTCAGACCCGGGAGGTAGCAGGCTTCTGGGTGGCCGAGGCCGTCTGGGTAACCCACGGCGGCGGGGTAGGGCGCGCCCTGGCCGAATGGATGGTGGAGGGCACGCCCAGCTTGGATCTGCGGGAAATGGACATCAATCGCTTCCACCCCTATGCCTTCAGTCCGTCTTATATCAAGTCGCGGGCAAACCGGCAGTATATCGAAGTCTATGACATCATCCATCCTCTCCAGCAGATGGAATCTCCACGGAACCTGCGTCTTAGCCCCTTCCACAGCCGTCTGGAGACACTAGGAGCGGTATTCTTGGAAAATGCCGGATGGGAACGACCTCAATGGTTCCTCTCCAATGAAGCTCTGCCTGGTCAGCCGGATTGGCCGAAGCGCACTGGTTGGACGGCTCGCTATTGGTCGCCCATCATTGGCGCCGAACATCAGGCCACCCGGACTGGTGTTGCACTCTACGATCTGACTCCATTCACCAAACTCGAAGTCAGCGGTCCACGGTCGCTGGAGTTGATACAGTTTCTCA
>QHZP01000636.1 GCA_003224715.1 Acidobacteriota bacterium
CAGGACTTTCAGACTCCAGTCAAACCAGTTCAGGCCAGGTGGAAAATGTTGCCGCGTCCAGATCAGCGCGGGAGCAGCGATAGCTTGCATCTGCAGTCTTCTGGCTATAGCCATGGCGCGCGGGAGGTGATAAGCAGAAGTGACCAAAAGAAAAGGCCGGGCTCCCAAGAGCTTTCGAACTTCCATCAGATTCTCGTAAGTATTCTGCGAGCTTCCTTCAACGAAGACGTCCCCTGCCGGAATCCCCATGGCTTTGACAAATTCGGACATGATCAATGCTACAGAGGGGTCTCCTTTTCGAAGGCTCCCTCCTGACATGAGGAGTTTAGCATTCGGAATCTGATGATAAAGTCGAATGCCTTCCACCAAACGGCAGACCGTCTCATCAGAAAGGTTACTTGTCACCGGCGTGGTGAAATGTTCCTCGCCGTAACCGGAGAGGACAACGATGGCTGAGACGTTCATCCCACCCTTCGGTTTCAGCAATGGCGCGTAATGGCGCTCCAGAAGGCCTATGGTGATTTCTGCCAGCGGCGAAAAGGTAAACAAAAGATACAGCGAGGCTCCGGTCAGAAAGAGACGATTCCTCAATCTGGAGTTGCGTTTGAGCAAGGTCAGTAAAAGCCCCGCAGCAAAAAGGAGGATTAAAAGACCCACTGGAGATAAAGCGTTTTCAATAACATGTTTCAAAAAAACCATCGATTCTAGCCTCAATTGGTGGTTTTGTTCCCTGCGCGGCAACATTTTTCCACAAATGTGGAAGGTACTGCCTGTCCCCCATGATTAGGACCCGTAGCAAATTCAATTCCACTCGCTCAGCCTCAAAGAATTAGATAAGTGGCACAGACATTGCTCAATGGTAAGTACGACAAGAATTCGTCGATTCTCCGGTAAAAGGCTAAGACCAATGCCACGAGGAAAAATTCAACGTTACTCCAATAGAAGTCTAAGATTCTTTTTGGTGATATCAGCAATAGCCACAATAGCCACAATAGCCACGTTCTCGTTCGGATTCCTGCTTTTACGCTACTCTGGAAACTCACAGGGCACTGAATTCTCTGGCAATGCCCCCGATCGTTCAGATGGGAGCTTTGACAGCAATCACCTATCTGAGGTGGAGCATGCAACCACATCGTCTACTGAACCTACCCAAGAGGTTTTAGATACACCCGTAAGCACGGGCAGTGAACCGATGCAGCTGGCATTCGAACCAAACTCGGGAACTATAGGTATAGTTCCGAGCTATCCACTTTCTTCCTTGACAATGCAGTTACCTCCACTGCCTGGCGGGATCTCCGGGACTGGAACCGTTCTTCCCTACCCTGTCTCTCCACAAGATCCGGGAGAATCGCTGGGATTGCCACCGGTAATGGGTAGCGGTGGATATTTCTCACCGAAGAGCGCTTTCGGTACGTCTCCTCAAGTGGCCGGTGGGTCACCAACGCCACTATCCAATTATGGAGGCAACCCTGCGCCGATCACATCCCCAGGCAATCCGCCTCACCCATCAGGTGGGTCACCACCGACGCCATCGACCCACGGAAGCAACCCTCCGGTGAGCACATCCCTAGGCAATCTGCCTCAGACGTCAGGTGGGTCACTAGCACCATCCACCTATGGAGGGAATTCTCCGCTGAGCAGCGCTCTCACCACGTCACCTCGCTCCCCGGAAGGAAGTGGTAACACTCTGACAGGTCCAGGGTTGACTGGCACTCTGGGCCCAGGTCAAGCTTCACTCAGTTCCACTGGCGACGGAACTGAAACTACGTCGCCCGAAGGGGAGAATTTCTGGGAACTGACAAAGCCTCCTTCAGAGCAGCCAGCTCCACCGACTGCACCGATTCCAGGAGAGACTATCCTTGCACCAGCGATCACAGGGGATGCTCTACCTGCGGTGATTATTCCAGAACTAGGTTCCTACCAAGTAACTTCCCTTACGGATGGCGGCAATTCAACACCGCCGGCACCTGTGCCTGAACCGGACACTTTGCTGCTCTTTTGCTCTGCTCTGGGAAGCTACTTCATTTATCGAATGAAATCCAGAAAGGCGCGATAGATGGAAGATAGTGGTCTCGAGCTGTAACGCTTCCGGGTTGATACTCAGGGAAATTAATCCTTCTGTTCGTCGTCCTGAGGGCTATCCCATCTTAATTGAGTCCGCCCATTTGAAGACTATAGGATTTCGTTTCCGTCCGTACTCTTTCTCCTACTCTGGCTCGCCTTACTGCCGGCTATCCGAATAAGAACACAAGCAGGATGTTAGTTTTTGGGGGGGGTGACCAAAAGCCCCTCCAATAATCCCTGCCCCACCCCTGACAGGGAGCCCGGAGTGCCAGCGAGGGTCATCGCCACTGTCCCTCGCTGGCGCTTCGGGCTCTCATTCTGTCCCCAAAACGAGAACAAAATTCGCGTTTTGATCCACATAACGGGAAAACGTGGGGTTGCGCCTCATGCGTCAAAGTCCCGTAAGTGATTGGGTTGAGGCACAGCCCTTGCTGACGCGCGGGCTACTGAGTTGAGCCTGGACCTGTTCAGTAGCCCGACCGTCAGGGAGGGTCAGGGACTTTGACGGGACCCTGGGCGCAACCCGCAAATGTCTTGCAAACCTCAATTGTTTCCCTAATAATTGAACCTTGGTCGAGCGTCTCTTTGACGTTAATCCCTCCGCGATGGTCCTTATGGAAAATACCACCATTCGGTTTTCACAGCATCCCCCCTGGTTGAAGGTGCGCTTTCCCGGAGGACCGAATTTTCATTTCCTAAAGAGGCTGGTCCGAGATAAGGGATTGCACACCGTTTGCGAGAGCGCTAACTGCCCCAACAT
>QHZP01000637.1 GCA_003224715.1 Acidobacteriota bacterium
CTATGCTGATCGCGATGTTTGATTTTCTCGGCTATTACAGCGTCTGCTATGTCGGCGGCGAGGTTCGGAACCCCGAGCACACCATGCCGCGAGCAATCTTCTACTCAGTAATCGCCGTCGCGCTCATTTATTCGGTAATGAATTTCTGTTTGATATCCGTGGTGCCATGGCGCGAGGCGATGCAATCGAAGCTCATTGTCTCGGAGTATATGCAAAGCCTCTACGGCGGTTGGGCGGGCAGCACCATCACCATCCTGGTGCTTTGGACCGCCTTTTCGTCTTCAGTTCCGCTGTTGCTCGGCTACAGCCGCATCCCCTACGCCGCGGCGCTCGACGGCCACTTTTTCAAGCCTTTTGCCCGCCTGCACGCCAAGCAATTCCCCTACTTTTCGCTGCTGGTGATGGGGATCCTGTCGACTGTCGCCGGGCTGATTAATCTGGAGTGGGTCATCACGGCCATGCTGACCGGAAGAATTCTCGTTCAGTTCATTGCCCAAATTTTTGCTGTCCACTACCTGCGAAAATACCGGACCGACATTGAGCGGCCTTTCAAGGCCTGGCTCTATCCACTGCCGAACGCGATCGCCTTGTTGGGTTGGAGTTACATCTTTCTGACCTCCGGCTGGGCGTTCATCCTGTTTGGCCTGCTGACGCTGGCGGCTGGCGTGGTCGCCTTTTGGCTGTGGCGGCGGAGCGCGGGACTTCCGGTTTTCTCAACCGCACAGGAAACGTGAGGGCGCTACCACCGCCTGACGTTGTCCCCAAAAAGGTCCCCCATCAATGCTCGCGCAGAGACGCGGAGTCGCCGAGAAGGAAAAGGCTGAGGATGGAGTTAGAGAATCTAGGATCGATAGCAGGCTTCGATCGTACGATCTTCGACCCTCGACCGGTTGAAATGGACATCCTCATTTTGCAGGCTCTGCGGAGACTCTTGTAAACAAGATTTTACAAATTCGTTGACAAAAGAAGGATAACGTAATCGAATAATTTTAAGGCCCATTTCGGTCGCGCGACAAAGGCGCCTCAAAGTCCATGGGCTTGGAAAGTGACTTCCTGAAAAGCCGGCTTTTCTAGATTTTCCTCTGCCGCTCTTGGCTTGTCCTATCCGAACTGAAAGGAGGATTTCGATCTTCCATACGGCTGACGTTGTCGAGTCACCTGGATGTAGCGAGCAACCTCAGACCGCCGAGGAGTGCGGTTCTATCGGCCACGGACCCCTCACCTGGTCCGCCGGACGGCGGACCACCCTCTCCCATTGGGAGAGGCATAGGAGCTTTGAGAAAGGTCCCTGGGTGAGGGGACGGCAGTTTAGCAAATTTGACCGACCGTTTGAACTTCTTCGCCACCAAGTAACCCTAGAGTGAAAGGTCGCGACATATCGAAAATAACAATGCCCGCATTTTGCGGGAGAAAGGATTGGGTGAAACCATGCTTGCCGTTTTTTTCAGGAATATTAGGTTGGGAGTGCTGCTTCTGCTGTTTGCCGGTTCTGCGTTCGCTCAGAGCGGCTCCTGCAGTGGCATGAGTGTAGGTCCAGGTGAGAACTTAAACGGGTTCGATCCTTTTCCTGCAAACAATGCATGGAATACAGACATTTCCGGTTATCCTGTTCATCCCAACTCAGCCAATTACATCAATTTTATCGGGGCAACGGCATCTCTCCATCCCGATTTTCTCTCCGGAACTTACCACGGCAAACCTATTGGGATTCCTTATCAGATTGTGGCTGGACCCCAAGCGAAGGTAAACCTTAACTTCACGGCTTATGGGGACGAGAGTGATCCGGGCCCCTATCCTATTCCCGGGGATGCACCCGTTGAAGGAGGCAGTAACAGCAACGGAGACCGTCACGTTCTGGTTCTGGAGAAAGATGGCTGCTGGCTTTATGAGCTCTATCGAGCTTTCAAGCAGAGGAATGGGAGCTGGAACGCAGATTCCGCCGCCGTCTGGGACATGACGATTAACGAACAACGTCCCTACACGTGGACTTCCGCCGATGCAGCGGGCTTACCCATTTTCCCGGGCCTGGTCCGCTATGATGAAGTGGCCGCTGGTTTGATCAACCATGCCATTCGCTTTACGGTGCCCACTACTCAGCGGGCCTTCATTTTGCCGGCCACGCACTGGGCTTCCACCACCACCGATCCTAATGCTCCTCCAATGGGATTGCGCCTGCGCCTTAAGGCCACTTTCAATATGGCTGGATTTCCCGCCGATGACCAGGTCATCCTTACGGCCCTTAAGAAGTACGGGATCATCTTGGCAGACAACGGATCAGCCATGTTCATCTCGGGAGCTCCCGACAACCGCTGGAACAATGCTAACTTGGATTTACTCAAGACCGTGAAAGCTTCGGATTTTGAAGCGGTAAATACAGGCCCCATTATCACCCCAGCCAATGTTCCCACGGGACCCAATCCAACCATTTCCAGCTTCATGGCCACTCCGACCACAGTCAGCCCCGGAAACCCTGTGACTCTGGATTGGAGTGTTAGCAATGCCACCTACAACATCATTTCGCCTCAAGTAGGTGCAGTGCGTGGGGCGAGCGTGGTTGTCACTCCGACCGCCACGACGACTTATATCCTCTCCTCCACCAATCAGTATGGCCGCTCGACACAAACGGTTACCGTGACCGTCCAGTAAAGTCGACGCCCCTGTTAAGAAACGTAAGTCGCCAGGTCGGCCGCAAGCGATTTTTTGCTCAGTGATCGGAGTGGCGCTGATGCATTTCTTTACCTTGAATGTGGCGCAGGCGAAACGCACTCTGCTAGTGGTTTATGTCGGATTTTGACAAGAGCCTTCACCGCGAGATCGAACACCAACGCAAAGGCGAAGTTCGCTTCGATTCCTACTCGAAGGTCCTCTACAGCACCGATGCCAGCATCTATCAGATTGAGCCCATCGGGGTCATCATCCCCAGGCACAAGCATGACGTGCTTGCGACCGTCAAGTTGGCAGCCAGATACCGTCTCCCCGTCCTGCCGCGTGGCGGAGGGACCAGCTTGTCCGGACAAACCGTGGGGCATGCGATTCATCTCGACTTCTCCAAGTACTTGAATCAGATTGTGGAGTTCAACCTCGAAGAAGGCTATGTGCGAGTGGAACCAGGAGTCGTACAGGATGAGCTCAATGCTTATCTGCGACCTCGTGGCTTTCTGCTCGGGCCTGATACGGCCAGCAGCAGCCGGGCCACCCTGGGCGGTATGATTGGGAACAATTCGGCGGGGGCCCATTCCATCCTCTACGGAAAAACGATTGACCATGTATTGGGGATGAACGTGATCCTTAGCAATGGGGAGGAGGCAGCCCTCGGTCCTCTCAGTGACGAAACTCTGGCCAACCGGCTGGAAGGCGATGGCCTGGAGAATCGCGTTTACCGGGCCGTCCAGGCACTGGTTGAGGAAAACCGCAATGAAATCCAGCGACGTTACCCTAAATTGATGCGCCGCGTGAGCGGTTATAATCTGGACGAATTCATCAAGGACCAGCCTTTCGACCTGAGCCGGATGGTGGTGGGTTCGGAAGGAACTTTGGCCATAGTGACTGAAGCCAAGCTGAAAATCATGCCCAGACCCAAGTTCACTGCGCTGGAGGTGGTTCATTTTCGCTCCCTGGTGGAGGCCGTTGAATCCTCTCGGGAAATCCTGGCTTGTGGGCCCGCCGCCATGGAGCTTCTAGACAAAATGATTCTTGACCTGGGACGTCACTCCTTGGAGTACTCGCGCCGCATGGATTTCATCCAAGGAGATCCTGGCGGTTTGATGCTGGTGGAGTTTTATGGAGACAGTCGCGCCGAAGTCGAATTCAAAATAGAGGCCATGGAACGGCGTTTGCGCCACCATCACCTGGGGTATGCCTACACTCGGGCTCTCGAACCGGCTGAACAACTCAATATCTGGAAAGTTCGCAAGGGGTCTCAGGGCCTTCTCCTGAGTGTGCTTGGAGACAAGAAGCCGATAGCCTTTGTTGAAGACCCGGCCGTGCCCGTCGAGAAACTGCCCGAATTCTTGCGGCGCTTTCAAAAGTTGCTGGCCGCTTACGATACGGTGGGCGGATATTACGGCCATGCCTCGGTTGGTTGCGTCCACATTCGTCCGCTCATCGATCTCAAGCAGGCCTCGGAGGTCGAAAAGATCCGGCGCATTAGCGACGAAGTGTGTTCCCTGGTCATTGAATTCGGCGGCTCCATGAGTGGCGAGCACGGAGACGGGTTGGCGCGCAGCCATCACAATGAACGATTGTTCGGCCCTGTCCTTTACAAAGCTTTCCAAAGAGTCAAAGCGGTCTTTGATCCGCAGAATATCTTAAATCCCGGAAAAGTGGTTAACGCCCCCGGCATGACTGAGAATCTGCGCTACGGCTCGAAATACCAAGCTGCCGAGATCCGGACGCACTACGATTTTTCCCATCAGGGAGGATTCGCTCGAGCCGTGGAGATGTGCAGCGGCATTGGCGTCTGCCGCAAAACCCTGGAAGGAACCATGTGTCCCTCTTACATGGCCACGCGTGACGAGGAACATTCCACCCGCGGCCGTGCCAACGCCTTGCGGGCGGCACTCTCGGGGAGTCTTCCGCTGGAGGACCTCACCTCGAAGCGCATGTATCAGGTGCTGGACCTCTGCCTCGAATGTAAGGGGTGCAAAGGAGAATGTCCCTCCAATGTGGACATGGCTAAGATCAAGTATGAATTCCTGGTCCACTATTATGAAAAACACGGGGTACCGCTGCGCGCCCGCTTGTTTGCCCATCTTGAGACACTGAACCGCTGGGGGAGCCGGATGGCGCCGGTATCCAACTGGATCCTGCGAAACCCGCTTGCCAAGCAACTTCTCAAAACCACCATCGGGATCACACCGCAGCGTGACTTCCCTCCCTTTGCCAGACCCAATCTGCTGGATTGGTTTCACTCTCACACGCCACCCTCGTCCAGCGGGCGGCAAGTCGTACTCTTCAATGACTGCTTCATGACGTACAACTATCCGGAGGTTGGGCGGGCCGCCACCGAATTATTGGAGCGTCTTGGATTCGAAGTGGTGTTGGTCCCCAAAACTTGCTGCGGGCGCCCGATGATTTCTAAAGGGCTGGTGACTGAAGCGCGACGCTGTGCGGCCAGGAACGTGGAAGTTTTGAAGCCTTACGTTGACCGTGGAGTTCCCACCGTGGGATGCGAACCCAGTTGCCTGCTTACCCTGCGAGATGAATACCTGGACCTGCTCAAGGGGGACGCCCCCCAGAACCTGGCCAAACAATCTTTCCTGATTGAGGAATTTCTTGATCATCTGCCTGAGCCGGGAAATTTCCAATTGAAATCTCAGCAGACCGGGAGAAAACTGCTACTCCATAGTCATTGTCATCAAAAG
>QHZP01000049.1:0-10897 GCA_003224715.1 Acidobacteriota bacterium
CTTCGGATTATTAAAGCCCAAACTATGAATCATCCTCGATTCGAGGAAGGCCTGTCAACAATCCTAAGAAGGTAGTGTATACTAAACACACCATTTCATTCTAAAGTTGATACAAACAGCAAGCGAGCCTCTGCTTTTTTATGGTTTCCTTCTGGCGAAGACTCCGGCGGGAATTATCTAAAGTAATGAGGGTAAAAGATCTTATTTTTTGGGTATTTTGGGGGGCTCGCTTTTGGAGGGAGTTTCAGTAGCTTTTGTTTCCTTGTCGCCGTTTTTCGATTCAGACTTGGCGTCAGATTTGGTTTCGGATTTCACCTCAGATTTGCGAGCATAATCTGTCAGGTACCACCCTGACCCCTTTAGCTGAAATGCAGTTTGTGAAATTAGTTTTGTAAGCAGCCCCTTGCAGCTTGGGCAAGCCTCCAACGGACTATCAGAAATCTTCTGGATCACCTCGAATTCATTGCCGCATTTCTCACAACGATATTCGTAAATCGGCATCCTCGACCAACCTCCTGAAGAACTGGTCCCTACCGAACGTCATCTATGAATCTATCAAAGCTCAGCAATAAACTCAAGCCCTTCCCCTCGAATCCTTTGACACTGGGCTGATTTGAACGTTTGACGAAATGTAAGTCAAATCAAAGGAAAGATCCATGAAAATGAGGTTGGAGACAATCGTAGCATCGGTTTTGGCGGCGGAATCCGAGTCTCTAAGACGGGTTAACATAACGTAACGGATTTACCGGATTTCCATGCACACGAACTTCATAATGAAGATGAGGCCCTGTAGATCTTCCCGTGGAGCCCACGTAGCCGATAACCTGTCCTCGCCTAAGGCGTTGGCCAAGTCTCACATTAAATGCGGAAAGATGGGCATAGCGGGTGGAAATGCCAAAACCATGATCGATCACGACAATATTTCCATAAGTAGAAAACGGTTCGGCCGAGACAACAGTTCCGTCAGCTGAAGCCAGCACAGGGTTGCCTTTAGAGGCTGAAATGTCAACTCCACTGTGGAAGACCACTTCCCCAGCTTCAGATGCATCTCCCCTGCGACCAAATCTTTGCGAAAGCAAGCCAACAACCGGCCAAATGCTTGGGGTGTAGGTCAGTTTGAAGTACTTGTCATTAAAATAGGTTTCCAGCCGTCGAACCCGAACCTCAAGCTGGCCGACATTGGCGCTCAGCATCTGCAGAGACTCGTTGTTCGAAAACCTAGGATCATCGGGTGCTGTCTCCAGATCGATGGTGGAAGCCGCCTCCACCATCTCTGACAGAATATTCTTGCCCGAACCCTTAACCAAGCCGGCTGCGGCACTGAGCTTTTGTGTCAGCACTTCTAAAATCGAAATCTTCTCAACTAATTGTGTGGTCGAAAGTTGATAATTTTCATTTTCGACTTTCAAATTCTGCAACTCGGCTCGAATTTGATCAAATTCAGTAACCTTAATGGCCATCCGAGTGAAGTTGACCAGGAAAATAACCAGGGTGAAGACTCCCACGAAAGTTGCAAAAGCTAGGGAGTATAGGATTGAATTCGGAATAGAAATCTTGCAGATCTTACATGGGTCGGGTTGAGCCACAATAAATGTATAGAATTTCTTTGCCATAGGTTGCTCCTTGAAGATTGAGTTGCGGCGATGCCCAAAAGGGTCAAATCCCTGACCAGATTCATGAGTGAAAAAACCCAGCTTTCTTATCGGAAATTGCTGAAAAAGGCAAAACCTAATTTGGAGAACGCAAGCCTATGTTAACAAACCCCTTGGCCCAGGTCAATCAGAAATCTTATTTCTGACGTGGTAACTGGGCAAGGGCTGCCGCCCTTGATATCCCTGCCGCGACGCCTCACCGGGAGCCCGAAGCGCCCGCGAGGGTCATCGCGCGGCAGTCCCTCGCTGGCGCTTCGGGCTCTCAGTCCGTCCCCAAAACGAAGGTGGTGCCTTATAGTGCTAACTTATCGGTCAACGGGTACTCAGGTGGGCAATCCCGACGGTCTAGGGGCGAAACGCAGAGAACGCCAAGTCAAGCGGCTTTGATGACTCTGGATCCGACATTTCTTGTTGGCATCAGCCTATCGCGCTCTGACCGACGTACCGAAACCCCAAGCCAGTCTGGCCATTTGAACGATGCCTCTTGGTGTCCCTGGCGTTCTTGGCGTTTCGTTCCAGTGGCCGCGCCGGGGTGCGACAAAGTTAGTTAGTGGCGGTGCGCTGAAGCATGGGTATGGGAATTCTTGGTATTGTTTGGCTAGGTTGGTGTGCGGAAAGAGCCGCCTTTAAATTGGCGGCAAGTCTGCAAGCCGTGGTTCTCTGTACCAAGACCGTCAGGCAGTGGCCTTGATAACGCGGCACATCAGTGCTTTTTAGCCATCCAGTGGGCTTCTCCATATTCGTCCATGCTGACCGTGCCTTCCATCCTCTCGCCCTCGACTGTGCCGCTATACAAGTAAAAAAGCCGGGTCCCTTCGATCCTCAGGTCGCCGCGGAACTGAATATGGTTCCCTTGAACCGTTCCGTCCAGTTCACCTTCGATGAATTGTCCCCGATAAGTACCCGTAAGTTTTTCTCCGACTTGTTCGAGAAAGGCAGTGTAGTTCCCCTCGCCGTGGACAAACTGAATCGTAATGTCCCACCGGCCTGCGACCTTCGCTGGCTCCTGAGCCCAGGCAAATCTGGAAAGAGCCAGACATAAAAAGCAAACCAATTTGATTTGGCCTGAAGATCGGTTCAAAAGGTTCCCTCCTCTCGAACACCTCACTGAATCCGTCAACCACCCAAGGTACGCTCTTTTTTCCAGTAAGGACCTTCACCCCACGGCAGCTAGGTTAAAACCCAAGAATGAGAACAAAGATGCAGTCCGGCGAGGCGGTCCCGAAACCTACCTCTTGATGCCTAACTTAGGCTCTGACGGCAACGGAAAAAGCCTCCAGCAAGCGTTGAGCCACAATTTTATCTTCGCCGGGTTCCATCATGTAAGGCATGATTGTAATGCCCCCGCGAGCGCTGGTTGGCACCCAAACGCGCGGGGACCCTTCATCCAGCGCTTTCTTGAGCTCATCCCCGGTCATTTTTACCTTAGCAGCGTCCCAGGTGATTGAGAGGGTAGGCGCGACATTCGAGCGGCCTGGCTGCACCACCCGGGTTTGAACCCCAGGCAGTTTGCTGATTTCCGTTGTGATCGTTTGCAGCCAGGATTCCCACTGTTTCCACTCGGCCTGGTGATCGCGATGTTTCACCCACATCTCCACTGCGGCTAGGAGCCCCATGATTTCTTCCTTGCCCACTTTCATTGATCTGCCGAAAGCGTGATGAGGAGCGCTGTTCAGCCAAGCCGCCCACAGGAGATCTGTCCGGCCCAAGGCGAGGCCCGAACACTGAGGTCCGCGCAAGCACTTGCCGCCACTGTAAGCCACGGCATCCACGCCCTTCTTCAGGTAATAGTTGGGAGCGTCGGGCCTTTCCGCTGCCGCATCTACCAGGACGGGAATTCCCTGCCGCTTACCCACCTCGACTAGTTCTTCCAAGGTCACCCCGTTGCGATCTTCGGAGTCGCCCAGGATGGTAATCATAGCCGTTTGTTTGTTGACCGCGGCGCGGAATTGCTGGGAATTTTCCACTTCGATGATTTTCACACCCACCATCCGAATGGCATGGTCATACACGTTACGGCTGGCTCTGGGCATGATCACTTCGTTCTTGAGGGCAGTCAGATCGGGAAGCCGCTGCATTTTCTCCGGGTCAGCTCCAGCAACACAGGCGGCGGTTATGTGAGTCAGAGCAGCCGCACATCCAGCCGTGACAATTCCGAACTCGGCCCCCGTCAGCTCAGCCAGACGCAGACCCACCTTTTCCATCAGCTCATCCAGATGGACATAATGACGTGAAGCTTCATCCATGGCCTTCTTGACTTCAGGCAGGGACTGAGATCCGCTCAGGATAGTAAATGTTCCCTGGCAGTTGATAAGCGGCTTAACCCCGATTTTTTCATAGATGTTTGGCCCCGGGGGAGTGGCGCGCGACCTGACTGGCGAGGCAGGAGACGCTTTTGTCATTTTTTCTGACTTCTTCCCGTCAACACCTAGACCAGCGACAGCCAGCAACCCACTATTCTTGAAAAAGTCTCGGCGAGTCCACTTGGGGAAACGCAAATTGGGCTGGCGTATCCTCTCGCCCCTGTTTGGTGCCATGTCTAATATCTTCATATTTCCTCCCTGAGCCGTTCCCTGGTTCCTATCGTTGGACCGACTTGACGGCTATAAAAGAGATCTGCTCTTCGGTTTTCGTTTCTTTGTCAAAGCTTTGTTGCAAGGTGGTTCGCGCCGGAAAACCATCCTTAAAGAAAGTGCGATAGAGTTTATTCATCCTGTCATAATCCTTCATCTCTTTCAAATAGACCGTGGACCAGACCACATCAGAAAGATCCACTCCCGCTTCCTCCAAGCCGTCCAGGAGATTGCGCATGGTCTGTCTCAGTTGCAATTCAAAATCTGGCGTGACAATGCCTTGACCAGGAATAAAACCAGACTTGGCCGACAGATACAAAATATCACCATAAAGAATCCCGGGGCTGGCTGTTGGGCTAGGCGGCATATTGCGGGGTTTGACAGCCTTTCGTTTGGAGAGATCACGGCCTGCGATGCCGCTGAAGACGATGTGGCTCTGGTCAGGCAGCTGCACAACTTCAATAGTGCCCCGGCCCGGAGTGTTTCCGAATTCAAAATAACTGGCATAGACCTGGTTCAGCTCTTCATACTGCTTGAAGTTATCCAGATAAGGGTTTACCCAAAGCAAATTTCTGTGGCTCATCCCGGCAGCTTGGAGGACTGCACCGAATTTTTCCAATGCTTGCTTTACTTGGTTGCGAAAATTCTCTGGATGTTTGCCCGTTGCAGCATCCTGACTTCCCTGAGCCGAGAGGTACAATAGATCATTGGCTAAAATCGCAGGCGGGTCCAGGTTGGGTCTTTTTACCCATTCGGCCGGCCAGATCGCCTTTTTGCTCTTGGCATCGGCCACCGCAATGCAATTAATCTCGATTTTGTTTTCAGCAGGCAAATCGGCTATCCCCAACACAGTTCGTGCCGGTGGACTCTTGCCGATCGTCTCCCAGTAGACTTTATTCATGGCATCGTACTGGTTCCAATCGGTCAGATAAACATTCATCCAGACCGTATTGTCAAAGTCCATGCCTCCGCCCTGCAGGATATCTCGAACATTTTGTAAACACTGCTTCACTTGGGCTTGAAATCCTACGGGTTGATTCCCCTCAGCATCCCGGCTTCCTTGTCCTGAGACATACAAGGTGTCGCCAGTTAAGATGGCAGAACTATAGGGCCGGTCATGTGGCTTGAAGTTTCTCGGATTGATGACCCTTCTTTCCAAGCTGCCTGAAAGCGCAAGGCTTGAGATAGTCGCTATCAGCAGTCCTGCTAAGAGTTGGGAACTGCACCGGCAAATCATCACGTGAACTCCGAAGTGATCAAAATCTGGTACTTTTGCTCTTACACCACCAGAAGGATGTCAGGATTTGAAATCCCTAGTTTTAAACACAGAGGGCAGTCGCAACGATTTTGTTGATTCAATAGTCTGGAAGGTGAATACCGCATTTCGCGATCACCCTGACGTATTTACCTCAGCCCCCGCGTCGCGGCGCTTGACTATAGGCCGACCTTTCAAGGTCCGTACCTGGGTGACCCAAGTAAGAAATCCGCGCCGCGTCAGCGGCGCTTGCATCTCGCCCACCAATTGGGGTTTGCGATCTCATCCGTCGCTCTGCGACGGGTGAGGGGATTGGGTTGCCGAGACCGGCCTTGAAAGGCCGGCCTAACCTCAGATGCCGCTACGCGGCAATGAAAAATGTCTGAACTCTAGCCTCCGTGCTTCAGCGCGGGGTGAGCGGCTCGGGCACAACTTTGCTCATGCAGGCTCGCCGTGCCCATCGGCTGATGGGGGGTAGCGCCCGCATGAAGACAAAGAACACGACGATAAAAGCTCCGCTAAAGTGCGGGCTAATGAAAACTCAACAGATTCCGGACGCATTCATTGTCAGGCTGCGGTAGCAGACTTCTTCAAGACCTCGGCACAGCGGCTCGCCACAATGCGGTCCTCCCCGGGCTGAAGCATCCACACTGCAATCTCCAATCGCGGGTCAGTTGGGGAACTGGGTCGCACTTCGATTCGAGGCTCACCTTCTCGTAGTGCCTTAACAAAATCCTCTTTTGTCAAGCGCAGCGCCGTGGCATCCCATTTAATGGCCAGGTGAGGTACCTGGTTGGCAATTTCAGGAACAAATCTTTCTGTTTGAACACTCCTAATACCCGCAACTGCCTTTCCAATCAGACTGACCTGCCGTTCCCAATCTTTCCATTCAGCTTCATGGTCTCTTCTTACGTAGAGCTCCACGGCCGTCATCAGTCCCACAATTTCCTCCTTTCCCGCCTTGCCGATGCGGCCTGCAGAATCCGCATTAGGCGAGCCATTGAGAAAAGCCGCCTGGATCAGTTCCTTTCTACCCAGCAAGAGTCCTGAGCACTGGGGCCCTTTGATCCCTTTACCGCCGCTGAAGGCAACCAGGTCATACCCCATTTTGATATAAGCGCCGAGATTTTCTGCCGGTGGCACATCGGCCGCCGCATCAATCAGAGAAGGAATGCCGGCTTTCTTGGCTATTTCTGCGAACTCCTGACGCTTGATCTTACCCAGTTGGTCCGCCAAATTGAGAAAGAAAAGCATCGCCGTTTTGTCGCTGATGGCCGACTCTAATTCCTGACGAGTTTCGACCTCTACAATTTTGACTCCAACGTTGCGTATGGCGTGATCATAACCGAAGCGGTGCGTCTTTTGGAAAATGACCTCGCTTTTCATGCCATTGGTGTCAGGCACCCGGCGAATTTTTCCCTCATCGGTCCCGCAAACACAGGCAGCGGTGGCTAAAGTCAAAGCAGCCGCGCAGCCCGAAGTTACCAGGGCGGCTTCAGCTCCCACCAAAGAAGCGATTCGCTGGCCGGCAGCCTCCTGGAGTTCTGGAATGGAGACATGCTGGCGCGAGGCCTCTTCCATCGCGGCAACCACTTCGCGCGGCATGATGCAAGCGCTCAACATCGTATAGGTGCCAGCCGCATTGATGAAGGGGCGGATGCCCAATTTTTCATAAATCTTTTGAGGAGCCAACCGAGCGCCCTTTCCAGAAACTCGATTATTCGCAGCATGAAGATCAAGGGATAATCCGCCCAGGAGCGAAAACCAACTTGTCCGCTGAAGAAAGCCGCGTCGTGTGAAATGACTAATCCAACTTTCCATGTCTTGTCCTCCTTTTATTTCGATATAGATCAAAGAACTGGACCTTCACTCTTCGATCATTTTCTTGAAACTGAAAGCCAATTATACCTCTTCAAAGAAAAAAGACATTCTGCAAATAAACCCATCCAACATATTTGAAGGGTCCTTAACCGGTCCACTCCAACCTGCTGGGTAAGAAGTGAGAGACATTTTCACAGCGTTTGAGCGAAATAGAATCTGATTCAACCTTCCGGTAGTGCTTTATTTCAACTTTGGGATTACGTGTGGAATCCTTGAGATTTCGCAACGAAGGGCTGAATTATTCATCCCTTCGGGGAATAAAGAATGTCCAAGCCCCAGCAGGACGCAGCCCTTGGCTAGGGTTACTTGATAGCGAAGAAGTTCAAACTGTGGTTAAATTTTGTCAGCCTCCCAGCCCCTCTTCCAATGGGAGAGAGTGGTCCGCCGGACGGCGGACCGGGTGAGGGGTCCGTGGCCGATAGAACCGGACTCCTCGGCGGTCCGAGGTTGCTCGCTACCACCAGCCGGCGGCGCAACTTCTGGAGCTATTTGGGACCAAAAACTGAAGAAGGAGGGTTCATCGATATGCTCACCCATAGGAACGCGTGAGCTGGGAATCAGTCAGACTATGCTCGGGGACCAAGGATCAAGAGGAAGGTTTGTCAATCAATAAACCGCGAGCATTCTCATCCAGGGAATAATGGCAAAGAGTGCGTAAAGTACAGTGAGTGCCGCGACCACGGAATGACGATTGACGAAGTGCAAGAAGGAACCGGCAAGCGCGGCAAATATTTTGAAGGCGGTCAAGACCAGGATGATGTCATAACGTTCCATCAGAAAGCGTAGCAGCGGGTTTGCCTCGATGGAGGTACCAAATACGGTAAGGCCTCGATACGTCGCAATCCAATCGACAAGCTGAAGCAAAATGAAACTAGTAAGGGCTATATCTCCGATTGTTCTTTGCTCACTCATACTGCGCTGATTCATACGGCCTCGCTGAGTAGTTGTAATATGTTGTGCAATCACGGTGCCATTGGATCCGTCAGGGCCTTGCGCCCCCGACAACCTTTACAGAGTTCGTTCCCCGGCACCTAACAAGTTGTAAACAGAATTGTTAGGGCGTAGCCTGCTAAGAGGAACTAGCTTGCAAAAAAGACATCGTTCGAAAGGAGAGGGAAAACATTTTCCAGATTTTTCCCATTTGCGATCTTCTTTGGCACCGACATTTTATCAATCCGAAAAGAGGCTTTGAAGGCAGACCGGGTTAATTTCGAGGCTGGGAACAACCTGGTGTGCGGCCGCCAATTCGGCAGACGAGTAAGTGTTGGTCACAGCCAGGCATTTCATGCCCGCTGCCAGAGCAGCCTTAATTCCGGCTTGCGAATCTTCAATCACAAGACAATCCCCTGGGAGGATAAGTCCGTGATGATTTCTCGATAGGTTTATGCCCTCCAGAGCTTTTAGGAATATATCTGGTTCGGGCTTGCCCTTCTCTATTTCATGAGAAGAGATAACGCATCGAAATCGATTTCGCAAGGCCAACCGCTCAAGAACGAATTCGATTTCGCCCCGTAAAGCTCCAGAAGCAACGGCCAATTCATAATGCTGATTGGCTCGCTGGATAAAGGAGATGACACCGGGAAAGACCTCAAGGCTTTGGCGAATGGACTGGTGGTAGTAGAGTGATTTTCGCTGAATGAGGGAGGCTATGATTCCTGCGCTGACAGATCTACCAGATTGTTGCAGGGCAATCCGGAAACAATCCCTGTCATCCCTTCCGAGGTAGGTGCTGAGGTAATCTTCCAGCAGAACGACAATGCCTTCTTCTTCCAAGACTTTTTGCATCGCAGACTGATGGATAGGCTCGTCGTTGCAGATAACCCCATTAAAATCGAAAATGATCGCTTTGAGCATTCTTTGCTTGTTTCAGATCGTTATGGTCTCTCCTGGTTTCATCCCCAGGATTTCCAGTCCTTTCAAACGGCCGGTGAGTTCGATGAGCTGTTGCGGGGTTCCCGTCAAAGGAGGGAACGTGCCGAAGTGCATGGGAATTACTTTCTTGATTCCCAGCAATTGGCAAGCATAGGCAGCTTCCCGTGGGCTCATCGTAAAGAGATCGCCGATGGGCAGCATTGCCAGATCAGGCCGGTAAAGTTCCCCAATGAGTTTCATGTCGCCGAAAAGATTGGTATCGCCAGCGTGGTAAATCTTAAACCCGCCGGAAAACTCAATCACATATCCGACGGCCTCGCCGCCGTAGATAATCTTTCCGTCGTCGAGAATTCCGCAACTATGGTCGGCATGCACCATGGTCAGGCGGAGATCCTTGACCCGTTGGGACCCGCCCTTATTCATGGGATGTGCCCGGCTGGCCCCTTTGCTTTCCATCCAGTGGCAAAGCTCAAAAATTCCTACGACTTCGGGTGAGTACTGCTTGGCCAGCTCGACGGCATCTCCGATGTGGTCAAAGTGACCGTGAGTCAAAAGCAGAACGTCCAGGCGCTCAAATTTCTTTAGAGACTCCGGGCAGGCCGGATTGCCCATGACCCAGGGGTCAATGACCACAACGTTCTTGTCAGGTGTTACCAGCTTGAAGGTGGAATGACCAAGCCAAGTAATTTGAATCGGGTGTGCCTTCATGGTTTTTCCTCTCGCGGTCCAACACTTCCACGAAAAAATCAACATAAAAATTTTAGCACAAGCATTTTTAACTTATGGTACTTTTGCGAGATTTTTTGCATACTACCGTTTTCCTGGTTGACCATATCCGTTAACTTTCCCTTAGCGCTTCAAGACGCAAGTAACAAAATTTCTTGGACGCCAAGTAGACTGGGGGATTTTAGTTTGCGCTCTGAAGAAAAATTGGAGTACCTCAAATCCATTAAGAATCTCGAAATCATGACTCAAGAACTGAGGCACTTGAGTCGAAACCTCTGGTGGACTTGGAATCCGGAAGCTCAAGAAATTTTTGCTGAGCTCTCTCCGCTGACCTGGGCTTCCTCCAATCACAATTCGGTCACCGTTCTCAACTCATTGTCACACCAGGAACTCAAAGCCAGACTCATGGAAAAAGAGTTTGTTTCCGATGTGCTGGTGGAATTCCGGGAATATCTCACCCGTGAGCGCACCTGGTGTTCTGCCCATGCGGCACCTTTTCTAAAAAATCCGGTCGCTTACTTCAGCGCGGAGTTCGCTCTGCACGAGAGCCTGCCGATTTACTCGGGGGGCCTCGGTGTTCTGGCCGGCGATCACGCCAAGTCTGCCAGTGATCTGGGGGTGCCGTTTATCGGGATCAGCCTGTTTTATCGGCAGGGATATTTTCAACAACTCATTGCCCCTCATGGATGGCAGGAGGAAAACTATCCTCTCCTAGATCGCAACGACCTGCCTCTCGATCCCGTCTTGAAGGAAGACGGGAACCCCCTGATTCTTTCTGTGGAAATATCCCGCAGCCAGGTCAAATTTCAGGCCTGGCGTCTGAATGTGGGTTCTACCGTTATCTATTTGCTCGATACCGAAGTTTCTGAGAATGAGGAACATTATCGCCAGCTCACCAGCCGGGTCTACGGCGGCGTGATGGCCACGCGCATCGGGCA
>QHZP01000049.1:10941-12074 GCA_003224715.1 Acidobacteriota bacterium
CACATGAACGAAGGTCATTGTGCCTTTTTAACTTTCGAGTTGTTGCGGGAGCAATTGTCCGAGAACAAGTCCTTGAAGCAGGCCGAAGACTGGGTACGCGACCATTGTGTTTTCACCACTCATACTCCCGTGCCGGCCGGCCATGACCGTTTCGCACCCGAACTTATGGAATACATTCTAGGGAACTATCGGTCCACGTTGGGCTTTGACCTGCAGCAATTTCTAGGCTATGGCCGCATTAATCCGTTAGACACCCAAGAGACTTTTTGTATGACGGTTTTGGCTCTCAAAATGTCGCGCGGAGCCAACGCCGTAAGCGAATTACATGGAGAGGTCAGTCGGGAAATGTGGAGGGATCTCTACGCCCAGAAAAGTCCCAAGGCCGCGCCCATCGGGCACATTACCAACGGAGTTCACGTTTTGGGATGGATGACACGACCCACGCGACGCTTCTGGAAAGCACACCTTGGACCCGATTGGGGAGCTCGCTTAATGTATCCAGACCTTTGGAAAATAATCTCTGACCGGGAGCTCATCACCGACGAAGAAATCTGGGCTTTGCGTTACCTCCTTCGGCGTGAATTAATCGAGTTCGTCCGAAAGCGCCTCCGAGAACAGTATCAGAGAGGCGCGGGGGATGGCTCCAGAGTTTTTGAGAAGATTTTGTCTCCTGATGCCCTCACCATTGGATTCGCACGACGATTCGCAACTTACAAAAGGGCCCCCCTTATTTTTAGTGATCTATCGAAAGCTGTGGCCGTCCTTAATGACCCCAAGCATCCGGTTCAGTTGATCTTTTCTGGAAAAGCCCATCCCCGTGATGACCGGGGCAAGGAATATCTTCGGCGTATCGTGGAAATGACCAAGCGAAACGAGTTTTTTGGGAGAGTAGTCTTTCTGGAAAACTATGACATGAATGTGGCTCGACATCTAATCTCGGGCGCTGACGTCTGGCTTAACAACCCTCGGCGACCCTTAGAGGCCAGTGGTACCAGCGGTCAAAAGGTCAGTGTCCACGGGGGGCTCAATTTGAGTGTGCTGGATGGCTGGTGGCGGGAAGCCTACGATGGAACCAACGGCTGGGCTGTCGGCGGCGATAGCTCCCTGGAGGATAGTGACGCCCAAGACAGGGC
>QHZP01000050.1:0-8122 GCA_003224715.1 Acidobacteriota bacterium
AGGCGACGTCGTCACGCTGGAGATCGCGCCGTCGGGAGAGGAACCGGAACCCATGGTGCCGGCAGATCTGCGGAAGGCTCTTGCGGCCGCCCCGAAAGCGCGGGCGTTGTGGTCGGACATCACGCCCATCGCGCGCAGAGATTGGATCCACTGGATCGCCTCCGCCAAGCGGCCAGAGACTCGCGCGCGTCGGGTCGACAATGCCTGCGCGATGCTCGCTGCCGGGAAGCGACGCGTTTGCTGCTTCGATCGGTCTGGGTTCTACAGTAAAAGCTTCAGCTCTCCTAAAGCGGCGATTTAGATGAATACAAATTTGTCGTTCAGCCAATGGTTGCTGGCAAGGGACGTTTATTAACTGACGGTTTGAACCGCGCAGCGTCCAAAAAGCAAATTCCTATCAGTAACTAACTCACTCATGACCGTTTATTCATTCGCGTGACGGTCCCCACGCAGGTGATGACCGAGTGGGTCGAAAGCGACCGGGTCAGTATCGAGACCACGTCGGAAGCGGGCGTGCAGTTGCTCATCGAAAAGGATTTTCAGTGCCTGCACAAGTCGGGCGAACAAGACCCAGACGCCTATCCGCAGCCGCTTATGTCCTGACGCGGCGAGGCTAAGTACTCAAAACTAACGCGTGAAAGCCGTCTCTATCCGCGGGCCTGTTCGCAGGGCGGGCTATCTATATCAATCTGGTCGAGCATTCCGCGAGAGTTGAGTGTGGCGTTGAGTCGGCTCCCAGGGAGTTTGCCCCGAGCCCAACATCTGGCGAGACCGGTTCGACCGACTCGAAACTCTGTTGAAAAGGATGGACCAATGACCAAACCAGCCTACACGCGTTCCCTCGTCATTGAACGGCTGATGGCGCATCCGCCGGAAAAGATCCGGCGAGCCCTCACTCAAGGCCCGTTGATAGAGGAGTGGCTGATGAAGAACGACTTCCCGCCGGTCGTGGGCCATCGGTTCAACTTCCGCGCCACACCCAAGCCACATTGGAACCGTGTTCTTGCGAAGTCCTGGTCGTCGAACCCAATGAACGGTGCTTCCGTCATCAAATGTTGCCAAGCCGCCAGGGGCATTGGTCGAGCAACTACACTGACCGGCGGGGCCGAGTCGAAGAGCGCGAATAGGACTTTCTTTGACGACGGAAAAGCGATGCCCGCCTCGAAGATCTCCCTAAACCTCAGCTGTCGTCGTGTCAGGCCAGCCTGCATAGACGGCGTCCTAACCTCACGGCCGAATTTGAGTGCTCTGTGAGGCCTGATGAAGTTGTAATAACAGCGGAACAACTCGATGTGATCTGCCAGACGTTCCTTCCACCGGGCTTGACAGATCGTTCGGCGACCCAGATAGGCTGAGCCCTGTCGGATCGTCAGATTCAGCCGTTCGACAAACGACGTGTTTAGCTTCACTGAGTCCTCCGACTCCCGCAACGCTTGCTCCAATCGCCACGCACCCTCAAGCACGATTCTTCGCTCGACCTTCACAACGCGATTGTTCCTGCGCGTCTTGATGAGTTGGCCATAGAGACACCCTGGTCCAGACACTCGTCCGACGACTTTCTCGTAGAAGCCGAAGCCATCCGTGACCAGCAGAGGAGTCTGTTCGAGATTCATTCGGCTGGAAAGATCTCGAAACAGGGACAGCGTGTTTTAGTAGCTCCGTTTGCCTACGACGGTCGATGGCCAAAGCCGAGACCAGACGTCGATCACGGCAAAGACCCAGACCGACTGTTTCTTGCCTGCGACGATCGCTTTGATCTCGTCTGCTTGAAGCTCTACCGCGGCAAGCCTATTTATTTTTCGATCGCTGAAACGACGACACCAGACGGCTGCTCTTTCCAGCCAGCGAACCGTGTTCCAGGCGATTCGTTTAACTCGAGCGATGGCAGACTTATTCAGGCCCTCGACACTGTGAGAGGCGACTTCATCGAACGTGGCGCGACGGTGCTGGAGTCGATAATAAGGTGTCCCATTTGTCGAGGAGAACGTCTTTCCACAAGTCTGGCACTGGTAGCGACGACGCTTTCCCCACCTCGTCGCGTAAAAGCCGTGGCGAATGATGGCTCCGCCTTTTCCTGAGGGAGGGCGGTGCTTGTTGGGACAGGTGAGACTCTTCATGCTTGGTGGACCTGGTAGACACCAGACCTGATGGCCTCAAACTGAGTCTCAAACTATACCACGCACCTGAGTTACAACTGGACCACCCACACTTGATGACGGAAGCACCAGCAAGTCTGCCAAGACAGGGCTATAGGTATTGGAAGCTAGGCCTCGAATTTGAAGCGATGTGCAACTCTGGCTTGCGCATTCCTCAGGATGCCAAAAGGCAGGCCCAGACACGCTAGACGCATGCGCTCCCGTGAGTCTGAAGACACTACTGCGGATCGGTTCGCGGAAGAGGCACCAGATTACAACGAGAAGAGCGACCGCGGCAAAAACCCGCGATCATAAGCCGGCACGTCGTCATCCTAAAGGCAATCACCTAAATTTGGCACTTTCCTAAGGCATCGCCCTAAAGCACTCCAACCGCAGAGCTGGCCAATACTACCCACCTTAGCCACGGTCGACTTTCTGAAAGCGTTCTAACAGCCTACGCTTCGAGCCGAGGCGTCTCTTCATGGGGGATTGTGGTAATCCTCGATGGCCGCAAATACCTCTTGGGCATACGATCGGTTGCCGGTCGAAGTTCGAAGCCCCAAACAGCATCTGCGGTTGCAGGTCGACGACGCAGTTGTCCGATGTCAGCAGCCTGTTTTCACTCAGTTTTCGTCGGGTGTTGGATGGTGACAGACAGGTTCTCCTCTTTCACGATCACGTTGTGTGATCAGTGCAAATCAAATAAAAGATTTTCAGCCGGATGCAACGCAACTGACATGCCAACAGACGAGAGCGGGTTAATCCCAAGAAATGACTTTGGCCTGGTTGAATCATCGCGGACATATTGACTGTTCAAGGTGTCAATTGCTCTTGACACTTCAGACTGGACCGGGGCGGTGGCCGGCCGGGACGGACACCCGGCCGGGAGGTACTTGACAGCGACCGCACGGGCTGATTAACTCTTAGGGGGATAAAGTGTCCCAACAATCGGGACGTGGGGCCCCATCAATCATGGGCACTGATGTCCTAAAGCCGGCGCTGGGTAATGGGCTACGTTATGAAGCTGTGCTTCGTCTCAGCGAAGCCCTTTCTGCGTGCCGAGAGCCTGAGGAACTGACAAAGATCCTCTCGGAACAATTGGGCGAATTCCTAGACTTCCTCCAGTTCTACATTGTCGTCTACAAGGAGAATTCCACAGAAGTCGAATGGGCCGTGCTGGGCCCAGAGAAGAGCCTCGTGAGTGTGTATTCGGATGTGCCAGTCGAAGAGCGGCCATCGTGGTGGGCGTACGCGACGCAGGAACCGTTCCATATTGCTGACTGGAATGCGGATGAAAGGGTTCCGGCACGCCTCAAGCAATCGCTTGCCGCTAAAGGGATCGAAATTGGTCCTCTGGTTTTCGTTCCTCTAACGACACCGCACCGGCGCCTGGGCGCGTTGGGCATGTCGGGGGCTCCTGGAACCGTTTACAGCAGTGACGACATTAGCTTTTTGCGACTGATTGGTCGTGTGGTCGCCTTCGCGATTGATGACAATTTCAATCTCAGGCAGGCGGAGGCCGCACAGCGAGAATTACAACGCCAGAATGACCGGCTGCAACGGAGTGAGAGAGAGCTGCGCGAAGTTATCGAAGGCATTCCGGGCATGGCGTGGACTGGGGCCCCCGACGGCTCCAGCACGTTTGTGAACAGGCGCTGGACGGAATACACGGGGCTTTCTCTAGAACAGACCATTGGCTCAGGTTGGCAGATTGCCGTTCATGCCGACGACCTAGAGCGTCACGTAGAGAAGTGGCGGGCCTCGGTGGCCACTGGGGAGCCGTTCGAGGACGAGGTGCGTTTCCGTCGCGCGGCTGGCGGACAGTATCGCTGGTTCTTAGTCCGGGGTGTGCCGCTACGAGATGAGCACGGGGACGTCCTGAAGTGGTATGGAATCGCCACGGATATTGAAGATCGCAAAAGGGCAGAGCAAGCTCTAACCATTCAGAACAATCGGCTCCAGCTGCTCCTGAAGCTGACGAACCGGATCACCTCGAACCTGGAGCTTCGGGAAGTGCTGCGCGCGATTTCAGCCAACATTCGTGAAGTCATGGATTGTGATGCAGTACACATCTCGCTGCCCGATGCGGCATCAGGAAAATTCCGGGTGTACGCGTTGGATTTCCCGGAAGGCAAGGGCTTTGTTAAGGAAGAGTTGCTCATCACACCGGTCGGCGCCGCCAAAAGAGCTCTTGAAAAATTGGAACCGGCCGTTAGAAGCACGGCCGATCGTGACGAGTTCCCTCCTGACTATTACAAGTTGCTGGTCGCTGAGGGGGTGAAGAGTCAGTGTGTGATACCGCTTGTGACGCGGGGTCGAGCATTCGGAGTTCTCGCGATTGCCCGGACCACAGACGATTCCTTCTTGCCAGAGGATGTCGATTTCCTCAGCGAGGCGTCCGGTGAAATCGCGATCGCGATCGCGAATGCTTTGGCATATCGCGAGATATCCGAACTCAAAGAGAAACTTGCTCAAGAGAAGCTCTATCTCGAACAGGAAATCCGCGGCGACATGGATTTCGAGCAGATCGTGGGGAACAGTCCGGCGCTCCGGCAAGTCCTGCAACTGGTCGAAACCGTCGCATCCAGCGATTCAACGGTCTTGCTGCTCGGTGAAACGGGAACGGGCAAAGAGTTGATCGCCCGCGCGATTCACGACCGCAGCCGTCGCAAGGATCGCACGTTGGTGAAGGTGAACTGTGCGGCGATTCCAACCGGTCTCCTGGAGAGCGAATTGTTTGGTCACGAAAAGGGAGCCTTCACGGGCGCCATCACCCAAAAGATTGGCCGACTGGAACTGGCCGACCATGGCACGCTGTTTCTGGATGAGGTGGGCGATATTCCGATTGAAATCCAGCCGAAGCTGTTGAGGGGGTTGCAGGAGCGGGAATTCGAACGACTGGGAAGCACGCATACCCGTAAAGTTAATCTTCGCCTCATAGCGGCCACCAACCGCGACCTTGAAAAGATGGTCGCGGGGCGTGAATTTCGCAGTGATCTTTATTACCGGCTCAACGTGTTTCCGATCCGGATACCGCCGCTGCGGGAGCGCAAGCAAGATATCCCTCTGCTAGTGGGCTATTTCGTTCAAAATTTCGCGAAGCAGATGCAGAAGAAGATCGACGCCATTCCTGCGGCTGTGATGAAGGCACTAACGGCCTGGGAATGGCCCGGCAATGTTCGCGAACTAGAAAATTTCATTGAACGCGCTGTGATCCTGACGCACCGCAGGTCGCTGGAGGCGCCGCTAGCGGAACTGCGCAAGGTGAGCATCGACGAACCTAAGCGCGCCGCAGCAAATGACGAGGATGTTGCTCGCATCGTGAAAGAAACCATCAACGCGCTGCATGGGAAGAGTAGCCTTGGTGACGAGCGTGCCAAGAAACAGCGCGACGCGATCGTGCGCGCACTCACCGAAACGAAGGGACGCGTGGGCGGCGCCGATGGAGCTGCCGCGCGCATGCACATCAATCGCACAACCCTCCTGGCCCGAATGAAAAAGTTTGGCATAGATCCCAAGCAGTACGCCTGATATCCCGTTCAGCCAGACTGTCACAACCGCGTTGACAGTCCCAACTTCTCCACGGCTGAGTTCAATGTTGCACTGAAAACTCAAGTAGTTACAGCTCCAGACGTTTGGCACACGCGTTGCGCTGTCGGACGACTCGGGAGAGGTGCGCATGTTGAAGATCTCAGTTGTCGAGGGCCCGCGCCGACGCCGGCTGATCGTGGAGGGTAAGCTCATCGCACCCTGGGCCGCTGAACTCGCGGCAGCGTGCGAAATGGCCAGAGCAGACCTTCATGGCCGCGAACTTATCGTCGATCTGAGGAGCGTAACGGGGATCAGTCCGGAGGGAGAAAGCGTACTGCTGCAGTTGATGAGCGAAAAGGTCAAGTTCCATTGCGGCGTGTTTATTAAGGAGGTCTTAAGACAACTCGCCCGAAAAAACCAGAGGAGGCCAAAGCATGCGGCAGATAGCGCGCCCGACATGGGTTCGGATTGTTGACCGTAACCGCAACACGCTTGGCGGTGACACCGGCCGAGTGTCAACGTCTCCTTGACAGTTTTGACAATTGACTGCTGCTTGGCGAGTGCTTTCGCCTATCATTGCGTTACTGCTTTGAGCAGCGAGTTGAATCGCTGCGGAGGTTGGACCTTCACGTGGGCGATTTGTCGCTCCGGCTGTTAACGCGATTCCGTTCGGCAAACAGGAGGAGTACTAAATGATCGGCCGCATCTCATTTGTGATTTTCACGCTCGTCCTTTTGGTCGGGTACGAGGTAGCCAAATCCCAAAGCAACGGCAGTTTCAACGGGCTTGAACTGGTCGACAAAAGCGGGGAATATTCGCAAGCCGAGTGACTTTCGAGATCGTTACGAAGCACTTGGGGCATATGCAGTGCTCGATCCCAAGGGGAACCAAATGCATTTCACCTACGCCTCACCCGGTACGGCCGTGTATTACCGCGGACATGGAACGTTTGCAGATGGCACTGTACTGGTGAAAGAAGTATTTGCAATGGACCACGCATGGGGCTTCGGGAGCCAAAGTGTGGTTCGTTCTAATCAAGGATCAAAAACAGCGCTTTGGCAATAACCCTTTGTGGGGCGATGGATGGGGATGGGCCCTTTTCAAAGCGGATGCACCCGATAAGCAAGTGGCAACCGACTACAAAAAGGACTGCGTGGGCTGCCACATTCCGGCAAAGTCGACCGACTGGATCTACGTCCGAGGCTATCCGGTTCTCACTTCAAGATGAAGGCCATCGCGACGGAAAGTCCGCACCGAGGGATGAAAGGAGACTAAATCATGAATCGACGTTTATTGGTAACACTCGCTGGACTCATGTTTATCGCTGCTACCCTTGGCCTGGTCGGGACTCGAGGAATCGCCGCCAAGGCTTCAGGCTCGACTGCCGTGTTTGATTCCAATGGGAGGCTTAAGCAGCCGACCGGGTATCGGCGATGGATCTTTTTGGGTGCTCCGTTGACACCCAACGGTCTCAACAATGGAAAGGCGGGCTTCCCCGAATATCATCACGTGTATGTTGAGGAGCCAAATCTCGACGCTTATCTGAAAACGGGATCCTTTCCCGAAGGAACTGTGATCGTTAAAGAATTGACTCGGGTTCTTGATCCAACTTTCCCAGACGGCTCTCGTAACGAACCATCCGGCCGTGGATTTTTCAATGGAACATTCAACGGAATGGATGTGACAGTTAAAGACAGTAAGAGATTTGCCAAAACCAACGGCTGGGGCTTTTTTAATTTCGGACACCATCCTCTGCCATATGCAGAGTCGGCGGCAGAAGCCCCTGCCAGCGAGTGTGCTGGTTGTCATATGAGCTACGTGGCCAAGACCGATATGACCTGGGTTCAGTTCTATCCCATGCTTCATGGCAAGTAAGAACCGGATTATTCAACAAAGGAAGCAACCGAGGAATTTATGGACAAGAAACTAAAAAACAAGGTCGCAGTTGTGACCGGTGGCAGCGCGGGCATAGGCTTTGGCGCTGCCAAACACTTCGCCACCGAAGGGGCGCACGTGTTTATAACTGGTCGTCGTCAACCGGAACTCGACAAGGCCGTGGCTGCGATCGGCGGCAACGTCACTGCTCTGCGTGGAGATACCGCCAACCTCGCCGATATTGACCGGATCTATGAAAGCGTTAAGGCCAAGGCGGGCCGCATAGACGTCTTATTCGTTAACGCAGGATTTTACGAACTCGGAAAATTTGGAGAAATAACGGAAGAGCATTTCGATAGGACATTCAACACGAATGTGCGGGGCTTGTTCTTCACAGTGCAAAGGGCCGTGCCGCTTCTGGGTCAAGGTTCGTCGGTCATCCTGGTTGGCTCGATCGCGTCAATTAAGGGCTTCGAAGCCTTCTCAGTCTATGATGCCACTAAGGCAGCGGTCCGTTCTTTCGCACGCAGTTGGATAATGGACCTCAAGGGGCGCGGAATACGAGTCAACGTTCTGAGTCC
>QHZP01000050.1:8139-18497 GCA_003224715.1 Acidobacteriota bacterium
GTTGCCAACGTGCCGCTCGGCCGTTTAGGTACGCCTGACGACATCGGGAGCGTAGCAGTGTTTCTCGCGTCTGACGACAGTAGTTACGTCAACGGTGTCGAACTGTTTGCGGATGGCGGCGTCGCGCAGTATTGAGCGTTGATCGAAAGCAGCTGGCCGTGTCTGTCAATTGCGCACCCTTAAAAGTGCACCAGGCCATAGCTGACTTGGTCCCGAAACGCTCCGCGGGTAATTCGATGGTGCTTATAGAAAGGTGCATGAGTGAATCGACACCACCAGCTGACCCGAGCCGTAGTGTTCGTAGTAAAGCTCGATGTTCCCCGAATTCTCTTTTTCCGACTCTCGGTCAACAAAATTGCTAATGGAGCTGATGAGGAGGCCGACCATGGATGATATCCACACACCGCGGGTGCAAGGAGACTTGCGCATGCACGTCAGCATGACCGTCAACGGCTTGTTGCGCACGTTAACGGTTGAGCCGCGTATGACACTCCTCGATGCGGAGCATGCACAGTCCTGATCGAAGACCGGCGCGCTCTGTCCTGCATGACATTGGCGGCGATGCATGATGGTCAGCAGATCACCACGATCGAAGGATTGGAGCGCGACGGGCAACTTCACCCAGTCCAGCAAGCGTTCATCGACCGTGACGGCTTCCAATGCGGTTTCTGTACATGCGGGCAAATTATGTCGGCCGTCGCCATGATCGAAGAGGCGAAAGCGGGCTGGCCGAGCGCTGCCACGACTGACGTCACGAGGCCATTCACTGTGGCGGATCTGTCGGCCGCAGAGATTCGTGAGCGGATGAGCGGCAATCTCTGTCGCTGCTCCTGCTATCCCAATATCGTTGATGCAGTGGCTGAGGTAACACGAAGGAGTTGAACTATGCATCCCTTCACGTTTTCAAGAACCACCGATCCAGCGACAGCAATTGCGGCGCACGCTCAGGACCCGTACCTCGCTTTCATCGCGGGCGGTACGGACCTCATCGGTTTGATGAAGGACCACGCCGCTCTTCCCGAGCGTCTGCTGGACATCAGCGGTCTGCCGGCCATGGCGCGGATCGAAGCATTACCGGATGGCGGGCTTCGCATCGGTGCGCTGGCGCGAATGAGTGATGTTGCAGCGGACGTGGAGGTGCGCCGCCGCTTCCCCGTCATCGCCGAAAGCCTCCTGTTCGCCGCGTCCGGCCAGCTCCGAAACATGGCGTCAATGGGCGGCAACATCATGCAGCGTACGCGTTGTACCTATTTCCGCGACGAGGATGATCTCCCTTGCAACAAACGGCGACCGGGTTCCGGCTGCGCGGCGCTCTACGGCCTCAATCGCCTTCACGCCATCTTCGGTTGGTCCGACGACTGCGTCGCCACCAATCCCTCTGACGTGGCTGTGGCATTTGCGGCCTTGGACGCCAATGTCATCGTACAGGGGCCGAGGGGAGAACGATCGATCACGTTTACTGAGTTCCACCGGCTGCCTGGCAACACACCGGAACGTGACAACGTGCTTGAGCGAGGGGATCTCATCATCTCAATAGAGATACCTCCAAGGATCGAGGGACGCGCCTCGTATTACCTGAAGCTTCGCGATCGCCAATCCTACGAGTTTGCACTCGTTTCTGCAGCGGCAGCGGTGGCGATGGATGGTCGGCGCATCCGCTCGGCACGCGTAGCCATGGGCGGAGTCGCGCATAAACCTTGGCGGCTTACGGCGGCCGAAGCGGCATTGCCTGGAGTGTCTCTGGACGACATCGAGGCGCTTAAGGCGGCGATCGCGACGTCTTTTATCGATGCTCGCCCGCTCGCCCACAACGGCTTCAAAGTAGAACTTGGCCAGCGCGTCGCATTGCGCGCTCTGCAGGTCGCGGGAGGGCGCGCATGAACACGATCGGACAACCCGTCTCACGTGTCGATGGTCGTCTTAAGGTGACCGGGGGAGCCCGTTACACGGCAGACATCCCGATCGAAGGTGTCGTGCATGCCGCAATCGTCCACAGCACGATAGCAAACGGCCGGACGGTGTCGATCCACACGATGGCCGCCGAAAACGCTCCTGGTGTTTTGGCAGTGTTCACGCATCGCAACATGCCGCGCATGAACCCGACGCCAAAGCCATGGAGTCACCTGCATCCGCATGGGCAGTCATATCTACCGCTTCAGGACGAGCAGATCCACTACGCCGGGCAACCGATCGCGCTCGTCGTGGCGCACACACTTGACCAGGCGATCTACGCTGGCCGGCTGATCAAAGTTAATTACGAAATTCATCCGGCCGTCGTATTCGGACCGCACACGACGAAAGAGGCCGTTCAGCCTCCCCGATTCCTATGGCCTGTCGCATCGTTGGTCGGCGATGCCGAAAAGGGAATCGCGACGGCCGCCGTCAAAATCGAGCAGACCTACACGACGGCCGATCGCCATCACAATCCGATGGAGCCGCACGCAACAATCGCAGCCTGGGAACCCGACGGCACACTGACGCTGTATGACACGACGCAGCACATCTTCGGTACCAGGGAACTGGTTTCAATGGTGCTCGGTATACCCCAGGAAAAGATCAACGTCATAGCGCAGTTCCTCGGCGGAGGTTTTGGCTGCAAGGGTTACGTGTGGCCACACACGCTGTTGGCAGCCCTGGCAGCAAAGGTGCTCAACCGGCCAGTGCAAGTACAACTCACGCGCGCCCAGTTGTATTCGATGGTGGGGCATCAGCCAGCAACGGTCCAGACAATTGCGCTGGGCGCGACCAGGGATGGCAAGCTGACGGGCATCCGCCACGACAGCATTTCGCCGACGGCGGTATTTGACAACTACATCGAGTATGCGGCGCTATGCCCGCGGTCGCTGTGGGCGGCCGGCGAGGGCATTTGGACGAATCACAAAATCGTCCATGTGAACCGTAATACTCCGACCGCGTTGCGCGCACCGCACGAGGCGGTTGGACATTTCGCGCTTGAGAGCGCGATGGACGAACTGGCCTACGCGACCGGAATTGATCCAGTCGAGCTGCGCCTGCTCAACGACACTGAGATCGACCCGGACACGGGTCGGCCGTTTTCGACGCGCGCGCTGCGCAAGTGCCTCACGGAGGGGGCAGCGCGTTTCGGCTGGAACAAGCGAACGCCCGAGCCACGGTCGATGCGCGAGGGCCGATACCTCGTCGGTCAAGGCATGGCCGGTGCGATCTACACGCACTGGCGTTGGCCGGCGAAGGCCCGCGTGACGGTAAGGGCCGACGGTTCAGCGCTCGTCGAGGCCGGGACCCACGATCTTGGCACTGGCACATATACCGTAATGCAGCAGGTGGCTGCGGACACGCTCGGTCTACCGCTAGAGAAGGTCACAGTGCGGATCGGCGACACGAGGTTGCCCAAGTCACATGCCTCTATCGGGTCAGCAACGCTGGCCAATGCCGGTGCCTCGATCATGCTGGCCGCAAAAGCGATACGCGACAAGGCCATCCAGCTGGCGATGACTGGCCGAGATGCCCTCTTTGCGGATGCGGCTCGTGATGATGTCATTGTCAGCGATGGCAGACTCGTGTTTGCTAAGAAGAATCTAGATATCACTTATAGCGAGCTGCTCGCGCGAAATGACCTTTCCTCGCTAACGGGCGATGGAGACTATGATCCGGCGGCAGAAGGACCGAAGGCCACCTTCAGCTTCTCCGCAGTATTCGCCGAGGTGCACGTGGATCCCGAATTTGGGCTCGTCCGACTGAACCGTTTTGTGGGTGCCTATGACTGCGGCCGGATCATCAATCCAAAGACCGCACGCAGCCAAGCCATCGGCGGGATCACCTGGGGCATCGGACAAGCCCTGCTTGAGAAGTCGGAAACTGATCCGGCGATGGGCCGCTTCCTCAACCGCAATTATTCCGGCTATCTCGTGCCGACATCTGCGGATATCCCTGAGCTCGACGTCCTTTTTGTGGGTGACTTCGACGAGGAAGCGAGCCCCATCGGTGTGAAGGGCCTGGGTGAGCTCACCTCGGTCTCGGTTGCCCCCGCTATTGCGAACGCGGTGTATCACGCGACCGGAACGAGAATTCGGCACTTACCCATCATGGTGGAGGACTTGTTGTGATGCAGGAGGCTTATACGACCAATATTCTGGCTGCGGGAACAACGGCTCCGGATTTCACTCTGTCGGTGACCCCTGATCAAAAGCTTTCTCTTAGGAATCTGCGCGGTCGGCCCGCTCGCGGCTGCGATCCGGCGCGCCTTGCCCCCCGGGCGCCCGCAGTGCGTAGCTGAGACCCAATCTTCAACGTTTTGTATAACTCAAAAAGGAAGAGGAGAACGCAATGCAAACGAAGCAACCTGGCTATTTCACCGACTACCGCAGTTTGAAGATGACGCGAGACGCCCAGGGTGTATTGGTCGTCGAGTTCCATACAAACGGTGGACCGCTGACCTTTACGGCACAGGACCATACAGGCTTTGTCGATGCCTTTTACCGGATATCTCAGGATCGGACGAACAAGATCGTCATCCTCACGGGAGTGGGTGGGGAGTTCATCCCAGGGATCGACTTTTCATCCTTTGGCAACGTTGCGGACCCTGGTGTTTGGAGCCAAGTTCACGACGAAGGCGTTCAGATTCTGGAAAACATAGCCAACATACGCGTTCCAGTGATTGCTGCTCTTGAAGGTCGAGCCTACGTTCACTCAGAGTACGCGCTTCTTGCGAACATGATCGTTGCTGGTCGAAGCGCAAAATTCCACGACGCTCCTCACTTCGCTGGGGGCATCGTTCCCGGCGACGGAATTTTCACGACCTGGAGTTATCGAGCGGGTGCGGGTCGGGCGGAAGCCTTTCTGCTCAATCCTCAACCCCTGTCAGCGCAAACGGCTTACGAATGGGGAGTGGTAGCCGAGATTGTGGACGACGGTAAGGCTCTGGCGAGAGCACGTGAACTTGCTTCCATTTACTTGAAAGCTCCGGAAGTAACTCGCCGGAATACGAGAGTGCACTTCATTCAACCTTTGAAGGAGCGAATTGTAAGAGAAGTCGGCTACGGTCTCTCGCTTGAGGGCGCTTCTGCTGCCGACTTGGTGAAATCGATCCGTGCCCTAGCCGAGAAACAGGCACAAGCCGTATGACCAAATCGATTGTCGTCACAGGAGCCTCGAAAGGTATTGGAAGCGCAGCCGCTGATGCGTTGGCGGCAAGCGGCTGGGCGGTGATTGGCATTGCGAGGCACAAGCCGGACAGCTTTCCCGGACAATTCGTCACAGCGGATCTCAGCGATTTCGAGGCAACGGCCGAGCTAGCCTCACGACTCGCGCGACGCGGTGACGTACTTGGCATCGTGAACAACGTCGGTGCTGCAAAGGACGAGCGCTTCGGAAGCGTCGATCCGAGCGCATTCTTTGAGATTATGAAGTTGAATACGAAGCCCAGGCATTGGTTCCTTACATCAGCAACGGCCCTCTGATTTTCTGGATGTATCCGGTTTTCGGCATTCGGGGGGCCACTTACTTCTTAGGGGCAGCCCAATGGCTGTTTGGTGCGCTCTTGTTCTTTAGGCTTCTGGAACAAAAGATTGGGAATCCTCGGAGCGCTCGGCTCATGCTTTTCCTTTGTCGCCACGGTCACGATTATCCCGTTTATGCCGGACGGCTGGGCTGCGTCTGCCGGCGGGTTCCCCGCTATGACTGAGAAGGTTGCATTCCTAATGAAGGATCTCGTTCTGTTCGCTGTGTCGTTCTATTTGCTGAAGCAGGACGTGGTCAGAGCGTCGCTCTGTGGCAAACATCTGCAGGGTAGCTTGATGAGCGGCGAGACTTCGGCTGGGGCTTCGCGCGCAAGCGCGAGAGAAGAAGGAATGCACATGGCCCGTCCGCACAGAAATCGGGTCAGCGTCGGTAGAGAAGAAGGCCACGCCATCTCCGATGACATTGAGTCGTTATTCGTCGCTCGGAAAGGAAAAATCGCATGAAAAGCATGGAGAACACTTCATCCGCCCAGGTACTCAAGAAGCAGCCGGAAGAGTTTGATCTGGTGATCCTTGGTGGCGGCACCGGATCGACCATCGCTGCGTGGACCTTTGCAGGACAGGGACAACGCGTCGCAGTCATCGAGCGCAAATACATTGGTGGATCCTGCCCGAACATCGCGTGCCTGCCGAGCAAGAACATCATCCACAGCGCGAAGGTGGCATCGTACTTTCGCCGAAGTAAGGAATTTGGCATCACTCACAACGGGTTCACGATTGATATGTCGGGTGTCCGAGACCGCAAGCGCAAGATGGTATCCGGCATGAACGAGGTGTATCTGGAGAATTACGGGAAAACGGGCGCGGAGTTCATTTTGGGAACCGGACGGTTCATCGCTCCCAGAACGCTGGAGGTCGCTCTCCCCGACGGGACCAGCCGCCGACTGTGCGGCACGAACGTGATCGTTAGTACCGGTACGCGGGCCTGGTTGGGAGCAATTCCTGGTCTCGCGGAAGCGCACCCTCTCACGCATGTCGAGGCACTCGAACTGGATGAAGTTCCCCAACATCTACTTGTGATCGGCGGCGGCTACGTCGGAATAGAACTGTCCCAGGCGATGCGGCCGTTCGGCAGCAAAGTATCGGTCATCGCTCGCAACAAGCGGTTGATGTCTAGAGCAGATGAAGATGTAAGTGAGGCTCTTCGCAGCTTGCTTGAGGATGAGGGCATCGACATTCTTCTGAATGCCCGGATCAAGCGCGTATCGGGAAAATCGGGAGACTCCGTGAGCGTCGTCGTCGAGCAAATTGGAACTGAGAAGGCTTTGAAGGGCAGCCACGTGCTGGTCGCGGCAGGCCGCACTCCAAATACAGAAGGACTTGGCCTGGAGCTGGCCGGCGTCGAGTTAACCGACCGTGGATACATCAAAGTCAACGAGCGACTGCAGACCAACGCGTCCGGCGTTTGGGCAATCGGCGAGGTTGCAGGCAGCCCTCAGTTCACACACATCAGCGTTGACGATTTCCGTGTAGTGCATGACAACCTGAATGGTCTCAAGCACGTCACTACGGGCAGGCAAGTTCCGTACTGCCTCTTCACGGACCCGGAATTGGCCCGCATTGGACTAAGCGAGAATGAAGCCAAAGCGCGGGCCATTGCGTACCGGTTGTTCAAGGTTCCAATGGAAGCAAATCTGCGGGCGCGTACGCTTTCGGAAACGCGAGGATTCATGAAGGCTCTGGTGGAAGCCGATAGTGATCGCATCCTTGGCTTCACGGCTTTCGCTGTCGGCGCGGCAGAGATCATGTCCGCTGTCCAGGTTACAATGATTGCCGGATTGCCTTATACCACGCTGCGCGATGCCATCCTGACTCACCCCACATTGGTCGAGGGGCTTATCCCGCTGTTCTCATCCGCGCCGTCGGCGCACGATGTTGCAGGTGCCACAGCAACCTCCGCCTCATGAGGTGAAGATGCAACCAAATCGGCGGAGGGCTTGAGTCGCGCTGCAACCCAGGCGACGGTCTCGGAATCTCAAGCGCGCTCTTGCCAGTCGCGACCTCGGGAGTTCATAGAGAGAGACAAAAGACTTTCGAGGTAGTTCGAAAGCGTCGCTTCCGTGCGTCGCTCGTCAGGATCGAGCCTGGATGTGTCAATAAACTTCGAAGCGTCGTGTACCGGCCTTTCTTCGTTCGCGAGCAATCAGGCAGAGTTCGATTATTTAGACTCTACATCACTAATCACCTCAAAGGTTCCGTATCCCCGAAGTATCCGAATGCGGACAGTGGAACGCAACATGCAGTTAACGGGTGGTGCAAGGAGTTATGGAAACGACAGTGCGAACGTCCATCAAAAGGAGTCAAACAGCCATGAGTACGAACAGCTATACGAAGACCCGGTTCTCCGCGAACGACGCAGCACTCGTCTTGATCGACCACCAGTCGGGAATCATGCAGCCAGTGCATGACTATTCACCGGCTGAGTTTCGCAACAACGTGATCGGGCTCGCGAAGCTCGGAAAAGTCTTCAAGCTGCCTACCGTCCTGACCACGAGCCTTGGTCAAGGTCCAAACGGCCCGTTTATCCCAGAGGTGGTGAGCATGTTCCCTTATGTGCCGGTGATCGATCGACCTGGAATTATCAGCGCGTGGGATGATCCGAAGTTCGTAGCCGCGATCGAGAAGACGGGTCGCAAGAACCTAATCATGGCCGGCGTCACAATTGACGTATGCCTCGCCTTCGCCGCCATGCAAGCGGTCGAGGCGGGCTACAATGTGTACGGCGTGGTCGATGCCTCCGGCGCGCTTGAGGTTACAATCCGAGAGAATGCCGTTGCCAGAATGAAAGATCATGGGATCACACCCATCAACTGGACTACGGTTGCGGCCGAGCTGCAGCGGGACTGGAGCCTGCCGACCGGGCAGGACTTGGGGCGGGTCTTCCACGACCACTATCACAGCTACGGCCTCTTGATCGACAGTTTCGAGTCGAAGAACGCGAATGTGGTCCAGAACGCTCCTAGCAGCATCAACTCGAAAGGAAAAAGCAATGAGTAACCAAGTCCGTCCTTACGAGCCCCTCACTTCCGAAAATGCGGCGCTCGTCCTCGTCGATCATCAGGTCGGCCTCATGACCGGCGTCCGTGATTATTCGACCGGGGAGCTGAAGCACAACGTGGTCGCTTTGGCCAAAGCGGCCAAGGCGCTGAAGCTGCCGATCATCGTTACCACGACGGCGCGCGACAGCATGTGGGGTCCGACGTTCCCCGAACTCGTGGAGGCGCTGCCAGGCGTGGAGATCATCGACCGCTCGTCAGTCAACGCCTTCGACGACGAGCGCGTGGCTCGAGCCGTCGCGGCGACCGGTCGCAAGAAGCTGATCTTCGCCGGCATCTCTCTGGAAGTCTGTGCGGCTTTTCCGGCAATCACTGCCGTAGGCAAGGGGCTGGACGCGTATGTAGCGGTCGATGCCTCGGGAACCTTCAGTAAGACCAAGCGCCAGGTCGGGCTTCTGCGCATGCTTCAGGCTGGTGTTATTGTCTCGGACTACGCGACCTTGATGGTGGAAATCCTGAAGGACAATGGGCGACCAGAGGCCGGCGAGGTCTACGGGGCCATGGACATGCCGTGGGCCAAGCTCGTGGGTCAGATCGCCCAGGCCTACGGGAAGTAAACAACTTTACCGGTCCGAGAGCATATTTGCGGCGATGCTGAAACTGCTGCAGATACCAAACTGCATCTAGTTTCTTGGCAGGTCGTAACCCATCAGTGCGATTGCAAGTTACAGCCCGCGAACCGCCGCCGCATACTCCCGTCCCAGCCCCGAACGCTAGCCAGAAAAAGTTCTAACGGCGTCCTGTCGTCCCGACTGGTTCGTAACAGCAAATTCCAGGCGCGTCGCCGTCGGCTTTCGCGATTTGCGCACGCCGCGGCATTGCCGTGCACGAATGTTTCGGGACGGCAGTCGGTCTGGCGGTCGATGTTTCGGTGGAGAATGGCAGACCGCGCATTCACCGCGCGACGGCGGCGATCGATTTGGGGCTCGCCGTCAATCCGCTCACGATCGAAAGTCAGGTCCAGGGAGGCTTGGCGTTCGGCCTCATTCAGTTGATGGCCAAGGGCGCGATCACATTCAAAGATGGGCAAGTCGAACAGCGAAATTTCCACGACTTCACGCCGGCGTACATGAAGGACGCGCCCGTCACTGTCGACGCGCACATCGTGCCGAGCACTGAGGCGCCGACCGGCTGTGGCGAGCCACCCGTGCCGGTCATCGCCCCCGCAGTCGCCAACGCCCTGTTTCGCTTGACAGGGAAGCGGTATCGATCGCTTCCGATTGTCTCGCTGTGCCGAAACAACCGCCGAACAAGGCTCATGTCAGCCATGACGGTCGTCCGAAGACGTGCTGCGACTTCCGAATCGCAAACAGTGTACTCAGCTTGCTCTTGGTTGTAGCTCTCCTACTCCCTGCTGCTTTCGGGCAGGCAAATAACTCGCATCAGACAATGGAATTCAAGCGTCCGGTGTATGTGCCGCTTGATAGAAGCGAGGAGGATTGGAGTTTTCTGAAGGACCCAGAATTGCGCACAGATCCCTGAGACCCACTCAAGTACATGACTTTGCGCACCGCTCCAGGTTGGTACCTTACGCTGGCTGGAGAAGAACGCTCCTTTTACGAACTCTATCGCAATTACAACTGGGGTGCCGGCCCGCAAGACGGCAATGGATACTATCTCAATCGTTTTCTTGGTAGCGCTGACTTTCACCTGGGCTCCTCAACACGGTTCTTCTTCGAGCTAAAGAGCGGTCTTGAATTCGGACGGACTGGTGGCCCGAGGCTAGTTCAAGACGAGGACAAGCTGGATGTGAATCAGCTATTTGTAGAATTCCACCCGCCGTCACACGGCGATCGTCCGCGCG
>QHZP01000649.1:0-4060 GCA_003224715.1 Acidobacteriota bacterium
TCAACCCACTGCTCTCACACACCCAGATCTCAAAATTCCCTGAACGATCTGACGAGAATGCGATCTTCTTGCCGTCCGGCGAGTACTGGGGCACCATCTCGGAAAGTGTGGAGGAGATGAGATTACTTGCCGGACTGCTCTTGCCATCCCGTCCTGCTATTTCAACTCGCCCGATGTTGTGATCTATCAGCCAGCGCACGTAGGCTAAGCGGTGCCCCTGCCGAGAGATCGCAGGAAGAGAACTGTACTCCCCCACCGACGCCAGCTGCTGTGGCTTGCTAGAACCAGAGGTCATAGTCCTCCACAGGCTTTGGCGCCGAACTTGGCCTGACGCGAACACAATCTCGCGTCCCTCTGCAGTCCAAGCAGGACTCCAATTCATCCGACTGTCGAAGGTGAGCCGCTTCGGCTCTCCTTGCGGCGTGAGGCTCTGGGAAAGGGGCAGAAGGTAAATATCGCCAATGGTGAGGCTAAGGGAGCGAACGAAGGCCAGCGCGTGGCCGTCCGGGGCGAAGGCGGGATTCATATCGCCGTAGGATTGCGGCGGTGGGGTCGTCAGACGCCGCTTTTCACCGGTCTCAACAGAAAGAAGGAACAAACTGGGTGGCCCGCCAGCGGAACTCTTGTCGGGAAGCGCCAGCCACTTGCTGTCCGGAGACCATGATAGGTCACGCACAAAGGCAAGCCTTAGGAATGCATTGGAGGGAGCAGAAACCTCAGCTAGTTGGCGCTCCGCCCCACCCAGCGTCGGGACCAGAAGCACAGCGGCTTCCCCGGTAGACAGGTAGCGCAGGAAGGCAATGAAGCGGCCGTCCGGAGACCAAGCCGGGCTGTAGTCTTCGGCTGAATCGGTGGTCAGTCGCAGCGGCTCGCCGGGGCCGATGAGCTTGATGTAAATGTCGTAGTTATCCTGTTTCGCTCCATTCCAAGAGAATGCGACCTGATTACCGTCAGGAGAAAAGCTGGGGTAGAACTCATTACCCGGATAGGTTGTCAATGGAACGGAGGCGAGTGGGAGTTCCTGCTCTTTAGTTCGTGAGCCGAGGAACCACACTAAAACCACAGCAGCGGACAAAGGCAGCAGTAGCCCAGTGATCCAAATCAGACTCGAACGACGGCGAGTTTGGAGTTTGGCTGTAGTGACCACAATCCCTGGATCAGACTCCCCTTTCAACTCCTCCAACGCAACTTTCAGGTCAGCCATGGTTTGAAAACGACGCGCCGGGTCCTTGCGCAGACAGCGGGCGATAATTCGTTCTGCCTCATGTGGAAGGTCTTTGATCACTTGAGTGCCTGGCTTGGGCTCTTCGCGCAAGATCGCGGTTAGTATCGATAACTTAGAATCCCCCTGGAACGCTTTCTGGCCGCTCAGCATCTCATAAAGAATCGACCCAAAGCTGAAGATGTCCGAGCGCGCATCTACTCTCTTGCCCTCGGCCTGCTCGGGCGACATGTAGGAGACCGTTCCCAGAATGACTCCTTCTTCCGTCTCTGAGATCGCTTGCAGCGTTTGGGTCTCCTCCAGCTCCTCGCTTTTGGCCTTTTCGGTGAGCTTCGCCAATCCGAAGTCGAGCACTTTTACGAGACCGGTCGGAGTGACCATGATATTGCCTGGTTTGAGGTCCCGATGGACAACCCCTGCGGCATGAGATGCGGCTAAAGCGTCCGCGATCTGCACCGCGTACTTCAAGGCCTCACCCAGCCGCAGCCCCTTACGTGGAATCAACTGACCTAGAGTTTTGCCCTGTACATACTCCATCACGATGAAGTCGACGCCACCTTGGTTGGCGATCTCGTAAATGGTAATGATATTGGAGTGATTCAGACCCGAAGCCGCCCTGGCCTCCTGCACAAACCGGCGTTTGCGCTCCGGATCCGCTACTCTGTCTGAGGGCAGCACTTTGATAGCGACGAAGCGCTGCAGGTGAGTGTCGCGAGCTTTGTACACCAGTCCCATGCCTCCCTCCCCGAGCTTCTCCAGGATTTGGTAATGGCCCAGAGCTTGCCCGATCAGCGTCCGAATGGGGATGGGCCCCACCTTCACCTCCTGGAGCACTCGGTTCAGCGGCGAGGCAGACGCACCCAGCACCGGCTGCTGGATGAAGCTGCCGGCTCCCTCGTCCTCCGAGAGCAGTGACTCCACTTCCGCACGCAAGGACTCATCCCCTTTGCAAACTTCGGCGACAAATGCGAGACGATCCTGCGGTTCCCGCTCCAGGGCCGCTTCAAACAATTCTGTGATTCGCTGCCAACGTTCCGGAGTCATCACTTTAGCCAGGAAAGATCACGTAACGAGAAAAGTGGTTCGGTTATTGCCCATTCCACACCGGGGGGACCGCGACCCTATCGGGTTATGCATGACTGTCGGCATTCGCAATCTACCAACAGGTGTAGAAGTAGCCGAACACGCCACTAGGCACGATCGGCGCCCCTCACCCCGATCCCCCTCCCCGAACGAGGCGAGGGGAGAGAGCATCCAAGAGTTGTCGCCTCCAACCACTGCCCCGACTAATATGTCCTACGTTTTTGTCATGCTCGTTTCACTTGCTGATCGGCACAAGACGTTTCAGCTCCTCGAACCAGTTCTGCACGAGGATCATTTCGGTCAAGGGCTGCGGCTTTCTGTCTCCGAGCTTGACCATCAGGAATCGCCGTCCGTCCGGCGAGATGTCCCAGGCACGGATCGGGTTGCCGTCAGAGTATCCCGGCTGTTCAAACAAGAGGCGTGGCTTGCTGACGAAAAAACCGGGCCCAGTTCGAACATCAACGACCCAGACTTGCTCTTCCCAGCGATAGAATAACTGTTTGCCGTTCCTACCGCCATTGTTGGATACTAGCCACTTACCCCCGCGCCCGGGGAAAGGCTGGACATATACCTCTCTGCGCCCCGACTCGTCAGACACATAAGCTATCCATCGGCCATTTGGTGAGAACGCAGGATACCCTTCAAAGTATCGGGAGTTCAGAAACGGCGTGACTCGGCGGTCACGAACATTCAAGAGCCAAATATCGTAATTGGTGTCCTCAGGGTGATATTCGACGAAAGCCAGGGTTTCTCCATCCGGAGACCACGATGCGGGATGCTGAGAATACCCACTTTGCGTGAGCCGTTCCATCGATGAGGCCCCGTCCACGGGTTGCCAGTACATATTGGGGACGCCGGTCTTCCACGAAACAAAGACCACCCGTCGACCGTCCGGAGTCCATACCACCCGAGTGGCCCTACCTTCGGAATTCACCCTCGTGGTCGTAGCACGATTCGGATCATAGACCCAGACGTGTGATTCCATTCCCACGGTCTCGTAGGCGATCAACCGACCATCGGGCGAAAGACGCGGAGAGAAAAGCGGAGCTTTAAACGATGCAATCAGCTCGGCCTTTCCTTCGTGGTTCACCCAAACGAGTGAGTTCTCCATGTCGGGGAGAATTCCCCCCGACGCATAAACCAACGATCCTGAGCTGGAAATACCGAACTGGCCAGCGGCGGTGTCCCAATGAGAATCCACGGAATTGAGCGTTTGCGCAATGTTCGCAACGACAGGAACTGGTTGTCCGGTAACCTGAAGCCTATCCGGATCAAAAGGGACCGCCATAAGTGTCCCCTGTCGGAGGAAAGCCAGATGGCCGGTGGCGACATAGCGCGCATCCGCGGCGTGTTCCAGCAAAACCTGCCATTTTCGCGTCGCGAGGTCCATTACGGCAACACACGACTGTACGTCCCAAGCGTGTCGCATGATGGTAAACAGGATTCCCTTTCCGAAAGGGAGACAATGGGGCAGGCGGTGAGCGTATTCTTCTTTAGATCTATCCGCGGTCGTCAATGTTTCCGGTTTACCACCGTCGGCCGAAACCCTTGAAAGCCCGGACATCGTTTGCGGTGCAAAGACGATCTGGTTATCAGTCCCCCAACTGGCACCGAAAAGTGCGTCAGTGTTGCACAAGGCTAACGGAACGCCTCCTTCAACCGAAACCTTCATCAGCTTGCCATCCATCCAGAAGCCGACCCAGCGGTCGTCAGGCGAAAGGAACGGACTGGAACCGCCTTCCGTCCCCTTGATGC
>QHZP01000649.1:4132-5265 GCA_003224715.1 Acidobacteriota bacterium
CTACCATCGCCGGAAATGGCCATTGCCGTCCGAGTCGGCTGGTCGAATCCCCAGGGAGGACTCAAGCGCGAGCCGTCGAGCATCTGCCCTGGTTCCAGCCTGAGTGAGGAGCGCACCACCGATGCCGATATTTGGGAGACTCCAGGTTTGAAGTATCTCATTGCGGCCAAGCCAATCAAGACACCGATGACAAGCGTTGAGACGAGGGCCGTGATCATCCGTCTAACGTTCAGTCTTCGAGCAACCGGGGCTACCGAGATTGGCTCGGCAAGTTCTTCGCACATTTCTACGCGGGCATCGGCGATGTCGTGGAGACGGAGGTTCGGATCTTTCTGGACGCACCGCCTCAAAACGGCGCGAACTGATGCAGGAGTTTCGACGGGCAGAAGCGTCCACTCCGGCTCGCTCTTCAGGATCGAGGCAACCGTTTCGGTTATGGTGTCTCCCTGAAAGGCTCGTTTCCCAGTCAGGCACTCGTAGAGCACACAGCCGAAGGCCCAGATGTCCGTGCGCTTGTCGATCGGTTTGCCCTTGGCCTGCTCTGGGCTCATGTAAGCTGCCGTGCCCAGAATCACTCCAGGACGGCTCATTTGTTCGGTGAGAGTTGGGGATTGAGAGAGATTTGGTGGCGCCGATTCCTCGCGGAAAGCTTTGGCTAGGCCAAAATCCAGGATCTTGACCTTGCCTTCCGGCGTGATCTTGATATTCGCGGGCTTCAAATCCCGGTGGATGATCCCCTTTTCATGAGCGGCTCCCAGCCCTGCGGTGATCTGGCGGCAAATATCTAACGTGTCATCCAACGGCAAGGGGTTCTTGTGCAGTCGCTCAGCTAGCGTTTGACCTTCTACCAGCTCCAGAACGAGGAAGCGTTTGTCCTTTGATTCCTCGAGGCCATAGATTGAAGCGATGTTGGGATGATTAAGCGATGCCAGGATTTTGGCCTCGCGCTCGAACCGAGCCAACCTCTCGTGATCCCTCGCGAAGACGTCAGGCAACACCTTGATCGCGACCTGCCGGCCGAGCTTTGTGTCCTCGGCTCGGTAGACTTCACCCATGCCGCCAGCACCCAATGGAGAAACCACCTCGTACGGACCTAAACGAGTTCCGACCGCTATCATTGGATTTTCGGAACC
>QHZP01000644.1:0-2754 GCA_003224715.1 Acidobacteriota bacterium
GAGGAAGGCTGGCCTAAAGCCCTGAAAGCTTGTCAGGACACTTTCAAGGAAGCATTCGGTGATTACAGACTTGAGGACTTCGCTTTCGAATTCTTGGGTGAAGAGTCTGCAGGGAAGGTTGTCGTGACCTACAGAAGGAAGAATGTTGGAGAGATGCGCGTGGTCGAGGAAAAGGGTCTGTGGAAGCTAGACGAACGCTGAGGCTTGCAAGGCTTGTAGCCTGCGGCGGTTTTTGATATGAGATCGATGCTGTGGGGGTCAGAAGTCTGGGCCGCATAACAGTCGGCTCAAGCTGACCCGGCCTGCGCGTTCTTTTTGGAAGCCGCAGTGAGATGTTCCAAAGTCGTCTCCGGCTCCACACCCGTGGGAGGGCGGGCAGCTTAGCCTGACCGTTAGCCAGACAATCCCATCGTGAAGACCAGAAAGATCGACGCACTTGTCGGGTCAGACCCCTCGCGATTTGAGTACGGGAATACGTTCGAAAGCGAGACCGTCAGTGGGCATGCGCGACTGAGAATTGGCTTCGATGACGCACAAGACGCGTGTGTTCGGGAGCTTGCTGCGGATCTGGCCGGCCCGTTTCAGTTGTTGTACTTACTCCATACGACTCGGACCGGCTCAGACCTTGGACGGTATGAGAGTCCGGAGCTGACGACACAGCAAGTTCAGGAATTCTTGCACCGATTTGGTCCCTTCCTGGCGCAGGATGCCCGCCACGACTTCTGGGTGCGCTCGCATGACGACGATGCGACTATCGTCCTCGATCGACACAACATCATCTATGCGTACGGGCCGTTGGCGATGTTCGAGGCAGCATTGCTACGGATCGGCGCCCGTCGAGCGGGGATCCCGCATGTACCAGATCCGCACGTGCATCACTATCACCACGATTGGGATGCCTACGAACGTGAGATCCTGAAGGCGTTGCCGTGGACCCGGAAACCCCTTCGCGAAGCGGATGTGCAGTAGAACCCAGGTGGGCAGCGCAGGCTAACAAAAGAATTGAGCCGACGCGCCGCCGATTGCGACGGCGCGCGGCTCATTCGCAACGTTTAGCCCGACCCAGAAGGAAGGAGGAGACATGAAAGACATCCCTTTGATAGCGCGGCTGTTCCTGCCGCTTCTCTTCGCAACTGTCTCTTTGGCCCCCCTGGCTGGTGGCGGCGCCACAACCTCGTTATACCTTGACGGCACAGCAGTCATCAAGGTCGTCGACAATCAGCGGGTGCTCGTCGCTATCGACACGGGCAACGAAGGCCATGCGCCGGACGGCCTCATCGATCACGTCTTCATGTTCACCGGCAAGACACGGCTGCCACTTCGTACTCGAGAATTCAAAGGCCCGGCTCATCTTCAGTTCGATGGCAACTGCTTGGTGGTGTTCTGGAAAGGGAGGAAGGAATTACTGCAGTTCGTGGTTGAGAACGAAGTTGTTCCGATGGTGCCCACGCGACCTGGCGCAACCCGCATCGATGATGCGATCGGGCTATCGCACTTTACTGGCTTCAGGGGATTCAAACTGACAGACCTCAACCAGTTGCGGCGATCCATGACTTGCGATCACGTGGCAGGGTCATGCTATGAGGCGAATGGTCATTCGCTGCAATTCCCCGCATGAGTGGCAGAGGGCTAACTTCTTCGTGCTGAGGCCGCAGCGCCATCAAACGTCAGGGCCTAACCGTCGGCTCAAGCTGACCCCGCCTTCGCGTTCTTTTTGGAAATGGGGTTGAGTTTTCCCTACCGTCTCCGCTAGACTCTGCCGTGGCAGGCGGGGCAGCTTAGCCGGGGGTCGTTAGGGATCTCTTTTGTCTCGCTGCATTCTTCGTTGATACGCATCCGAGCATGACCGTAAACCGGCGACAGTTTGTTCAGTTAGCAGCCGTTTCGAGTTTTGCTGCGCTCATATCTCGCGAGTCAGGCGCTGGCGCGCAGGAGAAGACAATCAATGATGTCTCTCAGCTGAATCCAATAAGAGTCGCGGAGGAGCGCCGACCTCGCTCCACCGACGAGGTCCGGACTGCGTTGCGTGCGTGGTCGGGAGCGATTTCAGTGGGTGGGGGTCGGTACAGCATGGGTGGCCAGATTGCGGCGGTTGATTCGCTGCACCTGGATATGCGCGCCATGAAACAGGTCGTGGCGTTCGATCCGAAAAGGCGTGTGCTTCGAGTACAAGCTGGTATTACATGGCGCGACGTTCAGGACATCATCGATCCGCATGATCTGTCGGTCAAAATCATGCAGAGTTACAGCAACTTTACGGTTGGTGGATCGGTGTCCGTAAACTGTCACGGCCGGTATGTCGGGAAAGGTCCAATAGTCAATTCCTTGCGCGCAATACAGCTGGTGACCGCGCAGGGAGAAATCCTCGAGCTGACTCGGTCTCGGGATTTTGAGCTGTTCCGGGCAGTTTGTGGTGGCTATGGCGGCCTTGGAGTGATTACAGAGGTTGAACTAGATCTGGAAGACAACACCCGAATCGAGCGTGTCGTCAGCAATATCGCCCTGGAAATGTATCCGGCGTACTTTCGCGAGAAAGTAATGCCCGACGACCGTGTTCTGCTGCACAACGTAGATCTCATTCCACCCAACTTCGGCAGCCCACGTGCGGTGAGTTGGCTGAAGACCAATAGGCGACTGACTCAGCCGGGCAGATGGGTGCCACGCGATCTCATCTACAGCTTCGAGAAGAACGCGATCTGGGCGATATCAGAGTTACCGGGTGGTAACTTGATACGTGAAGGTGTCGTTGATCGG
>QHZP01000644.1:2782-3909 GCA_003224715.1 Acidobacteriota bacterium
CGAACCAAGGACGCGGCGCATTTCGACCTATCTGCTACAGGAGTACTTTATTCCGGTTGCCAAGTTCCTCCCGTTCGCCCGTGAGATGGCGCGTATTATCAAAGCGCGGCAAGTCAATGCGCTGAATGTTTCCATTAGACACTCACCAGCCGACACGACATCCTTGCTCAGTTGGGCGCCGACAGAGGTATTTTCGTTCGTACTCTACTATAAGCAAAGGCGCAGCGAGAGTGCAGCCCGCGAAGTCGGTGTTTGGACCCGAGAATTAGTCGACGCCGCCCTTGCCAATGATGGTCGCTACTATTTGCCATATCGCCTTGACGCCTCGCGCGCCCAGTTCGATCGGTCGTATCCGGAGGCTCGTGCGTTTGCAGCATTGAAGGCGCGCGTCGACCCGACCAATCGGTTTAGGAACCGCCTATGGGCAAAATACCTCTCGACCGCATAGATGGTCTGTTCTGGCCCGGATCCCTAACCGGGCGCTGCACCGGACTTTTTGCCGCTCCAGTTTGTGGTAACTTGTAAGAGTCCGGTGCGGCAAAAAGCCGGTGAGCTTGAGGCCGTTAGACCAACGACACTTCACATGAGATTCTCAACCACGAGACTGCTCTTGATTAGTGTTGCAATCGTTCTATGCTCAATCGTAGTGGAGTACTTCCCGATATGGGAGAGCTCTTGCGGTGTCGACTTGCCAGGTCTCTGTGGGAACCAAGTCCTACACGAGAAATTCTCGCCGGACAAAAGATCAAAAGCCATCGTTTTCCAACGGGACTGTGGTGCAACAACTGGCTTGAGTACTCAAGTTTCGATCGTACCGTCCTGGAGGAAACACCCACACGGATGTGGGAATGTTTTAGTGGCAGACACGAATGGGGGAGATGCGCCGTCTGGCCCAGCTGGTGGCCCAGTGATATGCCTGGAATGGATCTCCAGCACCAAGCTAAAGATCATTCGTCATCCAAAGGCTCGTGTCTTTCTGGCTCAGGAGTTCTACCACGGAATATCGATCCTTAATGAGACGAACGAGAAGGTCTAACCATTGCATCCAGCCGACCCGCAGCCGCCAAAGGCAGCGGCGGGCGGCTGATGCCTGATCGTTAGGCAGGCGAGGCAAATAGCCAGTTGGG
>QHZP01000645.1 GCA_003224715.1 Acidobacteriota bacterium
AGCGAGGGTCTTCAGCGTCGATGGTGTTGTTCGATGCATAATTTGGGTATCAAGCGTTCACCCCTCTCCCCCGATGCGGGCGAGAGAGTTAAGTCTCGCGTAGGTCAGTTCCGATTTTTTTTACGCCTTTTTTAACGCATTGCCGCAGATCGCAGACCATCGCTTTTTCTTGAGGCTACCTCATAAAATGTGTTAGCTTGGAGACCAAAAAATGTAGCAATCACTGACTCCAATTCAAAATTCATAGAGTCAATCTCTAAAGAATACTTCAAAGGTGGGACAGATGCGAATTCAAACCCTGTTTCTTGCTTTGGCGCTATGCGTAGCCGCTTTATTCCCCAAGAACCTTCATTCTCAGGCCGTCGGCAGCATTCTGGGCGTCATTACCGACCCCGCCGGCGCTGTCGTCCCGAATGCCAATATTAAGGCAGTGCAGAAAAACACTGAATTCACCCGCACCACTGCTAGCTCCGGCACAGGAAACTACAATCTTCCCTTCTTGCCTGTGGGGAACTATACCGTTATGGCTGAAGCTGCGGGTTTCCGGACGGCCTCATCCGAGGTCAAGTTAGACGTAGATCAGAAACTGGAGTTGAACTTTACCTTGTCCCTCACTGGTGTAGAGACAGCCATCGAAGTCTCTGCTGCCCCTCCAGCCATCAACACGACCACAGGCACCCTCGGTGGATTGGTTAACGAGCAACAGGTTGCGAGTCTACCACTCAATGGCCGGGATATCACCAATCTCGTACTTTTACAACCTGGCATCCAGCAAGAAACCAACGGTTCCTTTCCGTTCAACAATTTCTTCTCCGGTAATGGCAATCGAGGCACAACCGGCTCCAGTTACATGGACGGGATCGATACGACGGATAATGAACTGGGCGGCGTTCAGTTCAGCAATTACAACTTGGATGCGATTGCAGAATTCCGCGTCCTGCAAAACAATTACTCGGCCGAGCATGGGCGTGGCTCCGGGACGATTGTTCAATTAGTCACCAAGGCCGGGACCAATGGTTTGCACGGCTCCGTGTTCGAATTTCTGCGCAATGACGCGCTCGACGCCAGAAACTTTTTCGACCCGTCTCGGAAGACTCCGTTTCGAAGAAACGAGTATGGGGGGGCCATCGGCGGACCCATTTGGGTCCCCGGAGTTTACAACGGCAAGGATAAGACCTTCTTTTTCTTCCAGGCTGCCAGCTTTCGCCAGAGACGGGCTGACCCGGTGCTCTTCCCGGTGCCAACTGAAGCAGAGCGAAAGGGTTTGGTTAATATTATCGGAGCCGATGGAAAGCCGGACCAGCTTATCGTTCCGGTGGACCCGGCCGTGTCTGCCATCCTAAACGCCTATCCGTTGCCCAATCAACCGAATGGTCCTCTCGGCCCGCGCACTTTTCAGGGAGCTTACAGTATCCCCATCGACCGAGATCAGTTTTCAGTGCGTGTCGATCATCGCTTTTCCGAGAAAGATTCGATCTTTGGCCGTTTTGCTTACTCCAACAATGCGCAGCCATCGACTGATTCAGCCCGGGCCATCCTGGATCCTACCTTTCCTACAGGGCTCAAAAACAACTGGCGAAATTTTGGTTTGACTCATACTCATGTCTTCAGTGCCACCCTCCTCAATCAATTCAAAATTGGAGTCACGCAGACGGATGAGTTCATAGGACCCCAACGGACTGATCTGACTACGGCCACCTTTGCTGATGGCGCCCTGCAGGCCTATGGTCCCAGTGCCACCATCTTTGATCTGAAGCCGACGGGATTCAACCTGGGCGATGGGATGAGCTGGAGCAAAGGCCGTCACAGCCTCAGCCTGGGTGGAGAGTTTCGGTGGGTCCGGGGAAGTTATTTTGGTGCTTCGGTGGGCGGTCCCAACGGCTTTTACAGTTTCGCTTCCGGGACCCCCTTACCTGTGGCGGTTCCCTCGGCCAGCGGCAAGAATGACCTGGCGGCCGGTGACCCCAGTCCAGACTCGTTGGTTAGCTTCATGACCGGGGAAAGCGCCTTTTATCAAAGGAGTATTCCCTATCCTGGTTTTGGTCCCTCGGGAGGGGGCTTTGCACCCTTCAGTTTGCGCCGCTGGCATGGCTATGGCTATATTCAGGATGATTTCGCTGTTACGACCTCCTTCAAACTCAATCTGGGACTGCGCTACGAGTATAATAGCGTGCCCAATGAAGTGGCGGGCAGACTCACTGGCATTGTGGATAGCCCCGATTTGTTAGGCCCGTCCTTATTTAGAAAATTGGTGCTTAATCCCGATCCCATTTACAGAAAAGACTTCACGGGCTGGGGACCTCGTCTCGGTTTTGCCTGGAAAGTTCTGCCCAAGACCGTTCTGAGGGGTGGATTCGGCATCTTCACCAACTTGCCTCTCAGTCAAACGGCCGATCAGCAGGGGTTCGGCTTCCCTTTCGCGGGGACCAGCGCGGCCACTGGTCTGCGGTTCAGCGCGACCCCTCAGCCCGTCTCTGGTCTCCCTCCCATTCGGGATTTGAATGGCAATATCGTGCCTCAGGGCGGTGACACCAAAACGATCCCACCCAATACGCCGATTGATATATCTCCGTTTGGACCCCTCCTGGTGAACTTCACTGCGACCAACTTCCAGAATGGCTACACCGTGAGCGGGAACTTCACAGTGGAACGCGAGCTGCCCTTTGATATGGCCTTGCAAGTGGGGTACGTCACCAACAATGCGGTTAAGCTCTACGGGTCAGAGAGGCCCAATGCCTACACGCCTGCAGACCCGGACCTGACTCCCTATAGCCTTGCAACGCCGGGCCTGGCCGAATTTCAGCTCAC
>QHZP01000646.1 GCA_003224715.1 Acidobacteriota bacterium
CTCGTGGTGGGTGTGGACGCGCTGGTTGCTTGGTTATGAGTGAGTGGCTGCCCTGAACGGGCTAAAGGGTGTAGCCGGGGGCAAGCGTACGGCGCGCCGCCCCCGGCAGGCTACCCATTAACATTTTCGACCCTGAAAGGGTCGAATGGATCAATGACTGTTCTTACCGTAGTTGGTTTCTATGCGACCCCTTCAGGGTCGGAATGCTTATGAATTCAGGACCGGGGGCGGCGCGCTACACGCTTGCCCCCGGCTACTGTCTGTTGCCCCTCCAGGGCAATGACAAGCGGTTCTTTGGCTGCTGCTCGCTGATGGTTGAAAGCTGAGTGCTCCTGTGATGACCTGGCTGAGAAAGAAGGAGTGACGAGTGGCTAGTGACGAGATGAGTTGGTTAAGGGCGTCGATGCGGCGTTTCATGGTCCTGTTCCGGAAGGAGGGGCTGGAACAGGAATTGGACGAAGAACTCCGCTCAAACCTCGAGATGCTGGTCGAGGAAAACCGGCGGAAAGGGATCTGTCCAGAAGAAGCGCGCTATATCGCGTTGCGGAGTTTTGGCGGTGTGGAACAAACTATCGGGAACCAAGGGGGCTGAACATGATCGAAACGTTCGCGCAGGATCTGCGCTATGCCTTGCGGATGCTGGGGAAGAACCCCGGCTTCACCCTGGTGTCGGTATTGACACTGGCGCTGGGGATTGGTGTGAACACAGCCATCTTCAGTGCTGTCAATGGAGTCTTGCTGCGCCCCTTTCCTTTCCGTGAACCGGATCGACTCGTAGCGCTGTGGTGCACGGAGTTCTCCAGGGGAGTGCCACAAATGGGATGCGCCGAGCCTGATCTACAAGAGATTGCGAGGAGAAACCGCTCCTTTGACTCGCTGGCTGGATATTATTGGCAAGATCTAAACCTGACCGATGGACAGCCGGAGCGGCTGGAGGGCTCTTATGTGTCTCCCGGGTTGTTCAGACTACTCGGCGTGGACCCGGCGATGGGGCGAGCCTTTTCGGAAGAGGAAGGCGTATTCGGGAAGCATCAGGTCGCCGTGCTGGGTCACAAATTGTGGGAACGTCGTTTCGGCGGGCGAAAGAATATTCTCGGAGAGACATTCCACCTCAATAGCGAACTCTACACGATTGTGGGTGTGATGCCTCGGGGCTTCGAATTTCCAGATGCCAATGTGCAGTTGTGGATGCCTATTTCGTTCGCCTCGAACGATGCCATGGGCACACGAAATAATCACTTTATCAATGGGCTCGCACGGCTGAAACCGGGCATCAACATCACACAGGCTCGATCCGACGTGCAGGCAATCGCCCGCGAATTGGAAAAACAGTTCAGCGAGAATGTGGGACTCGGCGCTGACGCATCGGACTACCTGGTTTCCATCGTGGGCGAGGTGAGATTGCCCTTGCTCATTATGCTGGCAGCGGTGGCAGCCGTGTTATTGATTGCTTGTGTCAATGTGGCCAATCTGCTTCTCTCCAAAGCGTCAGCCCGCCATCGTGAATTATCCGTCAGAGCTGCGCTCGGAGCTAGCCGAGGGCGGCTCTTCCGGCAGCTCTTGAGTGAGAGCCTGGTGCTCAGCACAATGGGAGCGGGCCTGGGACTAATAATTGGAGCCTTCGTTCTGCAGGGAATAAGAGCACTGGCGCCTTCAGACATCCCCCGGCTTCACGGAGTTGAGATCGATTTCCGCGTACTGATCTTCACCGCGAGTCTATCGGTCCTCAGCGCGTTGTTCTTTGGCCTTGCTCCTGTCCTGGACCTATCTCGGCTGAACATCAACGAATCCTTGAAGGAGGGTGGAAGGAGTACTATGGCGAGCCCGCAGACGAGCCGGATGAGAAACATGCTAGTCGTGTTGGAGGTAATGCTGTCTCTGGTGTTGGCAATCGGTGCCGGGCTGCTCGTCAGGACGCTGCAACGGCTGCACGCCGTCGATCCTGGATTCCAGGCAAAGAACGTTTTGACGCTGGCGGTTTCACTTCCGCAAGCCAAATATCCGGAATCAGAGCCCGCCAAAGCAGCCCTGTTTTATCGGGACCTGGTGCAACGCTCGAAAGCGATTCCCGGCGTAAAATTTGCCGCCGCAGGTACGGCCGTCCCACTCGCTGGGGGCCTATGGGGGAAGTATTTCACAGTAGATGAGCGTCCTGCCGCGACACTGGCCGAGGTTCCTCTGATTCAGTATCGACAGGTGACCCCTGACTACTTCCGGGCGCTCGGAATCCCGCTGCGGAGTGGGCGTTATTTTGAGGAGGAGGATGTCGCTGGCAGACCGCTGGTAGCCATCATCAACGAAGCTGCAGCACGACGGTTCTTTCCTAATGAGAATCCGATTGGTAAACGTGTCCTTCCATCCCCTCCAGAGCAGGCTGTTGCCGGCTTGTTGCCGTCCCCTGATTTCCACTTTCCACGTTTCACGGTTGTCGGTGTAGTTGGCGATGTGAGGCAACGAGGTCTAAATCTGCCTTCCGAACCTGAACTATTCGTGACTCACCTGCAGGGCATGGCCAAAGACAACGAAACACCTTCACCCTCGATGGGCCTGGTAATCAAAACCGCTTCAAATCCACTGAACTTCGTCGGCACCGTACGCCGGGTGGTACTTTCGCTCGATCCGGAACAACCTGTGTCTGATGTCAGAACGATGGAGCAGCGGGTAAACGCATCGCTCGCCCAAAGTCGCTTTCAACTCTTCCTGTTAGGAGCCTTTGCTTTGCTGGCACTTTTGCTCGCTGCGATTGGCATTTACGGAGTCATGTCTTACTCGGTGGACCAGCGAATCCACGAGATCGGACTTCGCATGGCACTGGGTGCCAGCCGGCAGGATGTGCTGAGCCTCGTTGTGAGGCGAGGGCTGATTTTATCGCTGATCGGTGTGGGCC
>QHZP01000647.1 GCA_003224715.1 Acidobacteriota bacterium
ACCTTTCAGCCGCCACTGATCAAAACAATGCAACCTGTGAGCCCGCCCCAATTGGATTCAGTGGTGCAGAAGTGTCTGGCCAAGAAGCCGGAAGAACGGTGGCAGAGCACGGCGGAAGTGACGACGGAACTTCAAGAGATTGCGGAAACCGTTCTACTTCTGCTCAAGGCTCAAAAGAGAGGAAAAGACACGACCGGCGAAGCGCATGAAATTGAATCCGAAGCAAAGGCGGCAGTTCCCACAGCGACCCGCGAACCACGGAACGCCTTATCACGGCTGATTCGCTCCCGAGCCTGGAAGCTCAGTCTTGTCGGAATCGTGTTAGCACTCTTCATAGAGTCCTTAGTCCTCTGGCGAGTGCTGCAGCAGTCCCAACAACCACTTGAAAAAAGGGAGATGTCTCTCAAACCCCTCACCTCATATTCCTGGGATGAGCCCGACTGCCATCTCTCCCGATGGCAAATACCTGGCTTTTTGTTTAAGACAGAAGCTGTTCATACAGGTGGTGCGCACTGGTGAGAAGCGTTCTCTCGCCTTGCCTGAAGGGTTTTACCTAGCACGCGCCGACTGGTTCCCCGACGGAACCAAGTTGCTTCTTTGGCGAATTGAACCTCGATGGACTCAGGTGAAAGGTGAAACGATCCGGGAGTCGAATCCATCCCTCTGGTCGCTCTCGATGCTGGGTGGTACGCCTCAGAAAATACTGGACAACGCATTCGCTGCATCGGTCTCACCTGACGGGTCGCTCATCGCCTTTAGTCGCCGTGACCTTGAACAACAAACCACCGACATCTGGTTAGCAGGCGCCAATGGAGAGAATCCACGCCGGATTCACGCACCAACCAGAGCTACTTTGGCCCCGTCTGGTCCTCAGATGGCGAGCGTCTCTTCTACTTTCACCCCAGTCGAGGGATCGAAAGCTGCGATGTGCACGGAGGGAGGGTCACAACCGTCCGTCGCTCTCTGGAAAATTCCCGTCCATTGAGCATCTGCTTGACTCCAGAAGGAAGCGATATTTGGGAGATCAAGGTGGATACGGCAACCGGCAGACCTTTGGGTCAGGCTCGGCGTATCACGCAGTGGTCCACCTTCGCCAGCGGGCAGCTCGATGATGTGAACGTCACCGCCGACGGTAAGACCCTGGTCGTGCGCAAAGGCCACGCTCAAGGGGATGTGTATGTAGCAGACCTCGAGCCAGGCGGCAAAGCCGTGAAGAAGCCCAGGCGTCTGACGATCGATGAGAACGATGACGCAGCCTGGGGTTGGACGGCTGACAGCCGTGCGGTTCTCTTCGAGTCGAATCGCAACGGAAGTTGGGACATATTCAAGCAGGATATCGATCACACAGAAGTCGAGGCGCTGGCAGCTACGGTCGAGCAGGAGCATCATCCCCAACTCAGTCCCAATGGAAACTGGGTACTGTACTTGGTCTCAAAAAGAGGGCGCGACCGGTCAACTCGGTTGCTGCGGGTTCCCGTTGGCGGCGGCCCGCCAGAACTGGTGTTGATGGGAGAAAAGATCAAGAACTTCTCTTGTGCTCGTGAGGCGAATTTGTGTGTTGTGGCCGAAGAGGTGGAAGGAAAGCAAATCTTAACCACCTTCGACCCTTTGAAAGGCAGAGGGGAGAAGCTTCCGCAGTCAGACTATCCAAACTTTGGAAGAGGTATCCTCTCTCCTCAGGGCCGATTGATCGAGAAAATGACGCAGGGGCCCGAAGGTCTCCACATCCGCGTCCGGTCACTGACGGGAGAGCCTGTTAAGGAAATCACCTACAGAAACCTGACCAAGGAGTACTCTTTCAAGGGCTGGTCGCTCAATGGAAAAGCCATCTACATTACCGACGCGTCACCCTTTGAATCAGATTTCACAGTTCTCTATGCGGGCCTGGATGGCCACAGCCAGGTCCTCTGGAAGCGGGGAACAAGTCCAGGGCACTCATTTGACTATCCCATTCCCTCTCCCGACGGCCGGTATCTTGCCTTCACAGTCGTCACTTATGAAATAAACGCATGGATGCTGGAGAATTTCTGAGAAGCAGTGACGAGGGATGAGTGACAAGTGACGAGATTCTGGCTGCAGAGGGTACTTGTAGCGCAGACCCGCGCCGTTACGGGTCTGCGCTACAAGCTGCCACCGGCCTGATTTGCTGAGGATTAAGAAAGGACAGACTCTTGTCAAGGTTGCGGCGACTTTTCCTCTCAGACTGCTACTTCTTCGTGACGTGCAACCTAGCGCGGGGAAGAAGCTTGCTCGGAGAGCATGACTTCGCAAGTTTGGCCAGATCGATTGAATCCTGCCGCACCTCCCATCCATTTCAGCTGACTGCCTGGGTATTCCTGCCCGACCACTGGCATGGCATCATTTATCCTCGTCGTCCCTTGACGATTTCAAAGGTCCTAAAAAGTATCAAGCTCACCTCAACTTCTTGTATCAACCGCCTGCGTGGAGAATCCGGAGAACTATGGCAAGGACGCTTTTTCGATCACGCGTTGAGAACGGTCCAGAAGTATCACGAATGCGTCCATTATATTCATCAGAACCCGGTACGGAGGGAGTTGGTCGAACGAGCAGAAGAGTGGAAATGGTCCAGCATGGGCTCTTATTCGAGACGAGAGCAAATATCTTTGCCCATTGACTACATTCAACTCCCCTCCGATCCTCACACCCGTCTGATACGGGGGTAGCGCAGACCCGCGCTGTTGCGGGTCTGCGGCCTTAAAGCTGGGGTTTGCCTGTGACGCACGAGGAAAAGCCGCAGACCTGGAAAAGCGAGGTCTGCGCTACAGAACTGGTGTCAGTAATTGATCTTTAGCCCAAACTGGATCTCGCGCGGATAGTTCGATTGGCTACTGATCGTTCCGGGAGCGAACCTATTTGCATTCCAGGCAGAACCATACTGGTCTCCACCTGTCCCTAGGCCAAAAACTGTGCGGTTAAAAATATTCAGGAAGTCCGCCCGGAACTCAACGCTCACTCGTTCGTTTAGGTAGGTTCGCTTGATGATGGAAATATCCTCGTTGAGGTAGGCAAACTGCCGCAGCCCTCCATACGTCCGCGGTCCATTGCCAAAAGTAAATGGGGCCGGATCCGCCCAGGCTTTTGGATTGAACATGGTGTCCCGGTTGGGATCGAAATTGCCGGAGAGTAACGCGGCTGATTTCTGTTCCACTCCGGGGACTACGTTGGCGCGGGTAAAATAGAGGTTTGCTCCCTCGTATGGCCAAAGAGTGTTAGCAGAAAGAATCATACTTGGGCCACCGCTCTGATACTGCTGAATTCCAGCGATTTTCCATCCCCCCATGATCTTCCCTGGCGCTCCTCTTGCGTTCGCAAACCTCTTGCCCGGCCCGAAAGGTAGTTCATAGCCATAGCTGATGACCAGGTTATGGGGATAGTCATTGATGCTATAGCTCTCTTCTGGCCTGCGATTGTAAGCGTCTGACAAGAAACCCGAGAACTCAGAGAATTGTGACTCTGCGTCAGTCAGCGTTCGGCCAGGTATAGGCAACCAGAAAACTCAAGCCTCGCGAAAAGCGCTTTTCGACCTTCAATTGCAAGGAATAATAGTTCGATTTCCCCGTTCCCTCGTAAAAGCGTCGATTTTGGGAATTGCCCTCATCTGTATATTGAGGGGTTGGGCGCAAGGCCTGGCCCAGCGTGGTAGCGCCTACCATAACAGATTCGAAGCCTAAGAAGGGAATGTGATTGCCGGTAGCGGGATCCACGGGGAAAGTCTGCACGACGGGCAGCGCCTGGACGGCTGGGTCGGCGATGTCTTTTCTCAACTGGTCACGCAAGTCAAGCGGCTCTGCAGGCGTGTTCCCTTGTTCCCGACATAAGCCACATCCAGGAGGACCTGTCCTGGCAGTTGCCGCTGAATGCCCAAAGTGTAGTTTTGAAGGTAAGGCGGATGGGCATCATCAAGGTCAAGAATGCGAGCACCGCTATTGAAGTTGGTCTTGGGACTGATGAATGGGGGAGCAGGCCAGTTTGAAGCTGGCCACCCGTTTTGCAGGATGAAAGCCGGGGTCAGTCCTAAATCAGAAGAAGAGATGGAATGGTCTGAATTGTATCCTTGAATGTAGAGACCGCGGCTGGCTCGAACGTAGCCGGCCGCAGCCCAAAAAAGGCCATAGCCAGCGCGCAGCACCGTCTTGTTGTTAACGCTATAGGCCAGCCCAAATCGCGGAGCGAAGCCTTTGTTAAATTGATCAACGCCCGTGCGTCGCTCCGGAGTGGCAAAAACCATCGTACCCGGGAGGCCTCCGAGAGCAGGGTTGGGCAGCTTCATGTCTACCCAGGCTAAGTGGTTGTATTTGTCCACCGTTGGGCGATAGAGGTCATACCTGAGGCCCATGTTGAGTGTGAGCTTAGGAGTCAGCTTGAAATCATCCTGAACGTACCCCGCATAGTACCCGGTCCGTTCGTAACTACGCGAGGCATAGCGGGTCGCCTGACCCGTATTAGCCCGTCCCAGCAGGAAGCTGGCCATCCCTTGCCCTGTTCCCGTGAAGTCTAGCTCTTGCACCGGGAAGTCCGGCAGTCCCGTTTGTCGATCATCAAAACTAAATGTCCCGGTATCATTGCCTGCACTGACATCGTTGCTCATCAGCTTCAAATATTCGAAGCCAAATTTGAGAGTATGCTTTCCCTTGATCCAACTCAGGCCTTCGTTAACGTCAAAATTGTTTTGAGCACCGTAACCGATTCCGGTGCCTCCGTAGGACCCTTGCTGGCTAATGTTCAAACCTGGAAACACTCCCTGGTCGTTGACGCCTGTCAGTCCGATTTTCGCCGGCCATCCAAAGGCATCAGACGCTGGATTAGTACCAAACCGCCATCGATTGAACCCGAAGGTGACATGGTTAATCAAATTCGTCCGAAGAATAGAATCCTCACTCAAGCGAAATGTCGGAATGTCCGAGATACTAGGCATTGCTGTGCTGAGCGCGCCTGGATAAGGCGACGTCCCCGGGGTGATCAACTTTGACGAAACAAACGATCCATTGACCTTGTGCTTGTCCGTGAGCGCGTGATCGATTTTTATTCCCCACCCGTTGACATAGTTTATGTCCGCGCCCTGAGACACGAAATTGTTCACGATTCCGGGAAGCGTTGCTGCTGGGAATAACGGCAGGATATTCTTTGCCACACGATCGAACCGATTTGAGGGGAATTGTCGCATCTGAGGTCGCCATCAAACCTGTGAGGGGATCCACCTGTCCCGTGGTTACCTCGCGGGTGGTGAGTGGGTCGTAAATGGCGCCGGTGAAAACCGGGCGGCCCAAAGCATCGACTCCGATCTGGATCGGGTGCGATGCCGGAGCATCACCCCCAACTGGATCGGGTGCTCAAGATAGGTACTGAAGTCCCCTCGCTTCAAGGCATCAGAGGGAACGGTTATAAGGGAGTTTGATGCCGCCCTGTGCAGGCGGAAGCCATTGTACCAACCAAAGAAAAATGTCTTGTCTTTGTGAATCGGTCCACCGACGATGGCTCCAAACTCGTTTTGCCTGTGCGTGGGTGTCTCGGGAGCGAAGAACCCTCTGGCATCCAGCGCATCGTTGCGAAAGTACTCATAGACGGAACCGTGAACCCGGTTGGTTCCAGACTTCAAAGTAAAGCTGGCAATGCCGCCGCCCGAATGGCCGTATTCGGCAGGAGCATTCACCGTGGTCATCTTGAACTCTCCCATGGCGTCCGGAGGGAAGCCTATGACGCGAGGATCTGCAGAAAAATCCGCGCCACTCGCAAATGATAGAGCCTTCGAGATGCCATTCTGTGCTGCCGGACTGGCTGCCAGACACCGTGGTCGAAAGGTAACGGGCATCAAAAGTACCGCCGCCCCCGTAAGCCGTTCCCCTCCCCGTCACTCCGGGTACCAGAATCATCAAGGATGTGGGGTTACGGGTTTCTCCTTGCCCTATGATCGGAGCTGTCGGAGCGCAGAAGCGGCCCTTCGGCTTCAACCTGAACCGTCTGTGAGACTTCTCCCACTTCCATGACGATATCTAACCGCGTGGTCTAATTAACCTGAACGGAAACCTTGTCATAAACGTGGGTCCTGAACTTAGCTAGTTCGGCGGTTACCTGATAAGTTCCAGCTGACAAGAGAAGAATGGTGTAAGTGCCGGATTGCGTAGAGGTCGTCTTCGATTCTATCCCGGTGGCGACATCAACGGCCGTCAACGACACCCCCACAAGT
>QHZP01000648.1 GCA_003224715.1 Acidobacteriota bacterium
GCGCTCACTCAATAGTTAGCTGCCTAAACTTGAAACCAACTATCGAACTCGGTCAAAAATTGAAACTGCCGACATGAGTGATTTTGCCGGTCAATTTCGGGACTTCTTTGAGAGAGTTGCCAACGGGACAGTTGAGATTTATAACGAGATTAGTCTCCAACACGAACTTGGCATTCACCTGCGCTCATCAATCGGACCTCGGTTCAAGGTGCAATTTGAGCGTCCAGCCACATTCTTTGGAGTCACTAAAGGGGACCTCGAAAAGAAGGAGATTGATATATCAATCTTCACGCCGGACAGGTCCGTGAAGCACGCCATTGAGCTGAAGTATCCCCGGAACGGGCAATATCCGGAGCAGATGTTCAAAGCATGCCAAGATATTCGATTTGTAGAGCAACTGAGCCGCAACGGCTTTGGAAGGAGTTTTTTTATATTCGTCGCGGACGATCCTGGCTTTTACAGCACTGCAAACAGGGCCGATGGTATCTACGAACACTTTCGAGGGAGCAAGCCGATCCATGGGCTCATCCAAAAACCGACGGGCCACAGAGACCACACGATTGAAATACTCGGACGATATCAAATAGTGTGGTGTGCGGCAATATCACAATTGCGGTATGCTGTCCTAGAGATTGGTGCTTAAAAACACAACGGCAGCTAACCAGAGCGTGCACCCGACCGCCCCAAAGGCGCGGCGGCGGGTGACGCTGGAGCCGTTAGCTGCACATGACCAACCAAAGAACGGGAACGTGTCGATGAACCGAACGCGTTTCACCATTGCGATTTTCTCAGCACTCTCGCTTATCGGCCTTCGGGCGCACGCGGAAACGTGGCAGCCCTCACCAGGGCATGCGCAGCTGCCGATCTGGCCCGGAGTGGCGCCCGATGCGCAGCCTGCCGCAGGGCCGGAGGACATCGACATAGACAAGGACGAATGGATCGGCGGCCGCCATGTGATTGCGGTGCGCAACGTGTCACAGCCCACGATGACGGTCTATTCGCCAAAGGAGAAAAACACCGGTGCGGCGGTGGTGGTTTTTCCTGGCGGCGGCTACCAGATCCTCGCCATCGATCTTGAAGGTACCGAGGTCTGTGACTGGCTAACGTCCAAAGGCATCACGTGCGTGCTTCTGAAATACCGCGTGCCGAATTCAGGGCATCACTGGGACAAGCAACTCAATCGCCATGTCAACCCGAAGGCGCCCATGGCGCTGCAGGATGCGCAGAGAACGATCGGACTCGTGCGCCTCCACGCGGCGGAGTGGCATATCGACCCTCATAAGATTGGGATGCTGGGCTTTTCGGCAGGCGGCCACATGGTGGCGCAGGCCAGCACCCATTTTGAGCGCGCGTACTCGGCGGTCGATGCGGCCGACAAGGAAAGCTGCCGTCCGGATTTTGCGGTGGCTCTGTATCCGGGGCACCTGTGGAACTGGGATGACAAACAGAAATTCGAATTGAACCCGGATATTGCGACTCGCATCAACCGTGAGACGCCGCCGACATTCATCTTGTATGCCGAAGATGACCATGTTGATAACGTAAACCATGGGCTCGTTTATTACATCGCGTTGAAAGACGCTGGCGTCCCGGTAGAGATGCACCTCTACGCGAAGGGCGGGCACGCCTTCGGGCTGCGGCGCACAGAGCTTCCAATAACGGAATGGCCGCAACTGGTGGAGACTTGGTTGCGTTCAATTGGGGTGATCTAAGAGTGGCAGCTAACCACGCGCTCCACTCGGACTGGCCTCGCTTCGCTCGGCCCGCCGGTGAGCGCGGGCGTTAAGCCAGACCCGAAGAAGACGGAGTCATGATGACATGGCTAGGCGACTCATCCCATCATCGTTTGAATGCGACTGCGGGCATCAGTCACATTTCTGTGAGCGTACCGTACGAGAAATGGAAGTGAACAGTCGTCGGCGAAAGAGGCTCATGCTTCTGCTGGACTCGGAAGTCGTTGAGCATGCGGTTGAGTTCTCCAACGGCCAAGCCATCGCGATCATTTGTCCTCAATTGGGGCACTGCCCCATCACGGGTTGGGCTTGATCTTCCCGGCTGCTGGGCAAACGGCATGGAATCAACGCACCGAATGGCAGAGAGGAACAAAATTACTTACGTATTTCGGCGGCCCAAATTTCCGCTCATCTGCGACCTGGATGGCGAGTTGATAGCGGCCACTTCTACTGCCGCCTTCCAGAGCCGCCTTGCGCGGTTTGAGCTTCCATCGGGCAAGCACTTTTGCTTGGTCGATGTGACGGGTGAAGGGTGGGCTCTCCACACGGAGTGGATGGCTGTGTCCCCGCTCACCATCAAGAAGAGATGGACGAAGTTTGAGATTATCCGACTCTTCAACCAAAGTGCAAATGCACGACGCACGGGCGCGGCCTATCCCGAGACGCGTTTATCTATCAGGTCTGTGTCAAGAGTTGTAACTGACATTGCTGCTCTGATCAACCGCAATAGCCTAACCAGGGCATCCACCCGACCGCCGAAAAGCGCGGCGGCGG
>QHZP01000638.1 GCA_003224715.1 Acidobacteriota bacterium
GGCTCCTGCGGCCGCCTGGGAAGGTGAGATCCTGCCGGCGCGGGTTACCGGCTATGACCCGGTCTGGCTGGACGCGCACTGTCTTTCGGGGCGATGGATCTGGGCCCGCCTGACTCCCCCAAAACAGGCGGTGCAGAAAGGAAGCGGCTCCGGACCCATACGTTCTACGCCCATCGCCCTGCTGAACCGAGAAAACTTCTCGGTTTGGAATAACCTGGTGCTTCAGCTGCCGCTCAACTCAGCCGGTCTGTCCTTGGCGGCGCAGGACCTTTATGACCACTTGGCTCGAAGGGGGGCCTTGTTTTTTGAGGATTTAGTCAAAGCAACCGGACTCCTGCGTACTCAGGCGGAAGATGGACTGGGCGAGTTGGTCACCTGGGGCCTGGTGACGGCCGACAGCTTCACGGGTCTGCGCGCTTTGCTGACATCTTCAAGTAAACGTCCGCCGGTATCCATTGGAAAGCGCAGGCAGTCTGTTGCCTTATTTGGGATGGAGAACGCAGGACGCTGGTCCAGGCTGCCGAGGGAACTGAACGAAAAAGCCCCAGGCACTTCTTCCGGACAAGAGTACCGCCATGTCCAGGATCGCGGAGCAGCCGAAACCATCGGGCGAATGCTGTTGCGGCGTTATGGTGTGGTTTTCCGGCGTCTTCTGGATCGTGAAGGCATGCCACTGCCCTGGCGCGCGTTGCTGAAGATCTATTGGAGAATGGAGGCGCGCGGCGAAATTCGCGGCGGTCGCTTTGTGGCTGGTTTTTCTGGCGAGCAGTTTGCGCTGCCTGAAGCCGTGGGAATGCTCCGTTCGATCCGTCGCAGTCCGGCGTCAAGCCAACTGGTATCTGTGAGCGCTGCCGATCCACTCAATCTGGTCGGAATTTTAACCCCGGGAAATCGGATCCCTCCTGTATCCGCCAATCGGATTCTTTATCGGGACGGGGCGCCCATCGCCATTCGCGAAGCCGGACAAGTTCGCTTTCTGGTCGAGCTCGATGCAACCTCCCAGTGGCAAACCAGAAATGCTCTGCTGCGGCGTACTGTTCCGCCCCAATTGCGAGCCTACCTGGGCCGGCCAGCGTAAGCGTAGTAAGCGTAGGATGCGTTAGCGCGTTTTGCGTAACGCATCATTTCGAGAGTCTGTAGCCCGTAGGATGCGTTACCGCTTTCTGCGTAACGCATCATTTCGAGATGCCGGGTGGAAGGCTCCTCAAGCGAAGTGAGCGGTAGGCTATCCGCAGCGCCCCAGCGATTTTATTGATTCCCGGTGATGCGTTACGCGAAAAGCGCTAACGCATCCTACTTTGAACCCGTCGCAGTAATGCCTTCATGCGGCCGTGCAACTTTGGGTTTTGGCCGGCCAGGCGGCGGTAGCACTGCACGATCTCCTCCAGACGATGACACTTACTGCCAGCGGCCTCGAGAGCGCTCAGATACTTAAAATTCGACACATTCCTCTCGAGAAACTTCAGAAATAGTGTGCAGGCCAGGTCATAGGCGTGAGCCTGGTAACACACCCAAGCCAACTGTATCCCCAGCCGGGGCTCCAAAAGATCCATCCGCTGCTGGGCCTCATTGCGGGCTCGCTCCGTTTCCCCAGTCTCAAACAACGTTCGAATGTACTCAGGAAAGACTGAGTCAGGTGCAGCCTCTCCTAACTCAGCCAAGTGCTCGACCTCTTCCACCAGCTCCTGAGGCTCGAGCATCTTGGCTTTAAGCCGCATCTGCTGCTGAAGAGCAAACTCGTCATGGGGATACAACTGAAGATAGGCTTCATATTCGGCCAGAGCCGTCTTCCAGTCGCCTTTTCGCTCGTAAAGCCAGCCCAGATCCAAGTGAGCAGCCTGGTAATGATCGCGAACGGCTAGAAGAGTCGCCTCAGCCTGGTCCCACTCTCCAGTTTGGGTGAATGTCTTTCCCAGCCAGAGCTGAGTGAGCGGGTTCGGGTGAAGGCGGTAACTCTCTCGAAAGTGCGCTTCCGCCTGGGCATAATGCTTGAGGCGGTAGGCCAGCTTTCCGCACAGGAACAGAATGCGGGCCGAATCGGGAAACATTCGATGCAACTGAGAAGCCAGCGATTCAGCATCGACCAGCCGGTCGGTCTGGAGATAGTATTCGAGCTCGAAACCTCGAGTGCTCCGGCTCAAGGGGTCTTCCTGTTTCAGCCGAGTCAGGATTTCCCCAGCTTCGTTGAGTTTTCCCTGCTTGAGCGCCTTCTGCATGTTTCGTTGCAGAGCTGCCACGATCAGTTTGGATGACATGTTTTTCCGAGTTCAAAGTTCAAGGTTCAAAGTCCAACGTCCAAGGTCGATGCTTCACGGTTCGAACGATGAGCGGCAGGTTTGTAAATCGTTGTCGATGGTTTGGGTTCTGGGTCTGGAGCTCTGAACTTGAAACTCTCTAAACTTGACTTTGATTCACCTTAGACCTTGGACGTTAGACTTTGGACGTTGGACTTTGAACTTTGGACCTCGGACCTTGGACTGTGTTAGATTACGCTTCAGGAAAGGACGTTAGCTTGAAGATCCGCGACTTCGTTGACGTGGTCCCGCAACCCACCGTGGTTCGCCTTGATCAATTGAATGAGGCGCAGTCCGGATGGATCAGCGAGCGGTACTATATCACCGGCGAACTGGAACGGCATCTGCTAACCCTCAGACACTTACTGAATCGTCAGTACGGTAGCGGGATCTTTCTGATCGGCCATTTCGGCTCCGGCAAGTCTCACTTCTTGGCCTATGTTACCCAGCAGATCCGTGGCAGCAAGCTCTCTGCCAGCCAGCCCGACGTCTTCCCCATCTCTCTTCTGGGAATCCATTGTAACTCAAGAGGTCGATCTGGAGGCTCAGGCCCCCGACAGAAGAACGGTGTGGAGCAAAGCGGCCGAGCTGCATCCCAACGGCATCTTTCTGGCTCTGGATGAGCTGTCGGAGTTCCTGCGTTCGAAACCAAGTCGGCAAAGCTTCAACGAAGACATCCGGTTTCTTCAATTCCTGGGGGAATGGGCCCAAGACCATCGCCTTTGGATCCTGGCTGCCCTTCAAGAACAGATCGAGCACACGGGCGACATCGAGTACGACCTTTACCGCAAGATTAAAGACCGCTATCCCATCCGGCTTCTACTGACGCCTGCTCATGTCAAAGACCTGATTGCGAGCAAGCTTCTCCAGAAGAAACCAGCATACGCCAAAGCAGTCGACTCGTTGGTCAAAGAGTTGAAGTCGACCTTTCCTAATGCCTCTGTCAACCTTCAGGAGTTTACGCAACTCTATCCTCTCCACCCCGTCACCTTGGAGCTGTTGGAGGAGGTGCGCGACC
>QHZP01000639.1 GCA_003224715.1 Acidobacteriota bacterium
CCATCCTCGCCGTACCAGATGGTGGTATTGTGCAGATTGACGTTCTTCATGCTGCCTGCCGTCTCCAACAGCCGGATCTGCTTCATGTCCCCGCTAATCTGAAGAATGCCGGCTCCTGGCAGCGCAAAATAGGTCTCCTCGCGCCCCGGCCGGTGATCCACCGCAAAGCCCCCATGGGCCGACACCAGCACCTTGCGGGCTTCTTCGGGCAGACGCTCGGAGCTGTAGAGCACCTTGAACCGCATCTTGCCTTGACCACTGATGCCCGCCCCCGAGCCCGGCTTGGCGCTGGTCGCCGGCGCCTGGGCGGTTACGCTAACAGCCAGGTGCGGCGCCTGATGCCCCCAGACCGATGTCACTTGAGAGCCTATTCCCAACAGCCAGACAGAACCCCACCACACCCAGTTGGCTAGTCGCTGCATCGCCACCCTCCTTCTCTTTGGAATTGGTTCCTCACTCAACGCAAGAGCCCCCGCGGGCTGGTCGCACCACACCTTTCACAGACCTCTAAATGAGTTGCCCTGAAGAGTTACACCGGCAAGAGTGTATTCAACATCCCAGTCCCAGTCAACCGTTACCTGGAATGAAATGATGGGATGCGGTTCCTTGACTGCAATGTTGAGGTAAAATGCGATGGGTTTTACCTCGGCGATTAGTCGGCAGAAAGCCGAGCACGAGCAAGGTTACGAGCACGAATGGAAATGAAATACGTTGCCGTATTTCTGGAGTCGGACATTCGGTATGCATCGAGTCCCATTTACCCCTCGATTTATCAAAGGGTTTTAGAGATTGGGCATTTTACGATTTCAGTGGCAAAAGGGAGTAGCGACAGGCATTCCTGCCTGTCACACTCGTCTCTGAAGCAGCTCAAGACAGGCAAGAATACGTGTCTCTACTTGAAATGTCCAACCTCCAGAACCCCTCGATGAATCGAGAGGTTAATGAGATATCAAAACTCGAGGTATTTCTGAAATGGGGGACTAAGACACCGTAATGAAAAAGATTCCAAGATTAGGTTCCCAAAAAAAAGTGGGTTGGGTTAAGGCTTTATGGCTTTTCGTCCTGAATGTGCACTTACTGATCGGGACACCTCAAAGCAAGGACCCAAAACATTTGCAGTCTACCGGCAAGTCGCCGGAGGATCAGATTGTTGAGAGATTGGCGAGCTTGGGCGCCCGTGTGTTCAGGCAATCGGGACGGGTTGTGGAGGTGAACCTGAACGGCACAAAGGTTGCAGACGGTGATCTGCGCCTTCTCGCCGAATTTCCAGAGATCATCGACCTTTCGCTGGAACACACGCAAGTAGGGGATGACGGAATGATTTATCTCGGGCCGCTGCAAAAACTGGAATGGCTGAACCTCTATCGCACCCGCCTGGGGGATATTGGATTAAAACATCTGAAGGCGCTGAAGAGTTTGCAGCACTTGCCGGTAGGTCGAACCAACGTGACCGACGCAGGACTGATTTATTTGGAAAGCATGTCACAACTCGTTTACCTGGGGCTGAGAGGCAACAAGGTGACCGATGCGGGTTTGAGGCATTTGCAGAAGCTGACAAATCTCACCGGCCTTCACCTCGGCGAGACGAAAGTCACCGACGCTGGGCTACGGTATCTCCAACCCATGACCAAGCTGAAAAACCTGTGGCTCCATAATACGGTAATCTCTGACAAGGGAATCCCTGATCTGGCAAATCTGAAATCTCTGGAGCAGCTTGAAATTTACGAAACCATGATCACAGACGAAGGAGTCAAACAGCTTCAAGCTGCGCTGCCCCAATGCCGTATTGTCCGCCAGGTGGAATGATACATCGGAATCAAACACTCGCAAGATGTCTAAGGGGCGCCTTGGATTTGTTGTGTTACGATATCGGTATTCGTATGAACGAAATCTTTTTGAATGGAGGAACGTATGGGATTGAGTGAAGCAATGCTACCCGAGTTCGATCAAGAGATGGCCAATACCCGAAAAACTCTGGAGCGGGTTCCCGAGGGCAAGCTAGCCTGGAAGCCCCACGAAAAATCCATGACCATGAGTCGCTTGGCAACGCACGTGGCCGAGATCCCAAGTTGGGCCATCTTTACTATCGAGAAGGATTCCCTCGACATCGCGCCGCCGGGTGCTCCGCCCTACCAACCTCAGCTGGCAAATTCGAGGAAGGAACTTCTCGAGATATTCGAAAAGAACATCCTGGCGGCGCGGAAGGCCATCGCCGGCGCGACCGACCAGCACCTCTTAAAGCCCTGGTCGCTCCTCTTTGGCGGCAAGACGATCTTCACCTTGCCCCGCATCTCCGTTCTGCGGAGCACCGTCATGAATCACCTCATCCACCATCGCGCCCAACTGGGCGTGTACCTTCGACTCAACGACGTTCCGGTGCCCGCGATCTATGGCCCCTCGGCAGATGAGAGAGCAATGTAGTCAGGCGCTAGACTCGTTAGGTTTGCTTGTTGGCGAAGAGGGTCAACAATCGGTCAAGTTCACAACCTGGTAGAACTACGAAACACACTAAAAGGGCAGGGCCAAGTGGTGTCCGAGGAGTCCTCTGGACTATTCAATGGATCCTTG
>QHZP01000640.1:0-552 GCA_003224715.1 Acidobacteriota bacterium
TCAATTCGAGCTGCTGCTCTATGACTTGACCAGCACCTATGTGGAAGGGGCGGCGGCACTGAATCCGAAAGCCAAGCGAGGCTACAGCCGGGATGGGCGCCCCGACTGTCTGCAGCTGATCATCGGATTGGTGATCACGACCGAAGGCTTTCCCATCGCCTATGAGGTGATGGAAGGCAATACGGCTGACTCGACCACGCTGCGCCCTTTTCTCGATCGCATCGAACAGCAGTATGGCCGAGCGCGGCGGGTGTGGATCATGGATCGAGGCATCCCGACCGAAGCGCTGCTGGCCGAGTTGCGAGCCTCCCAGCGGGAGATCCGTTATCTGGTGGGCACACCGCGTGGGTTGCTCAAGCGGCACGAACAGGCCTTGTTGGATCGGCCCTGGCAGAAGATCAACGAAGCGGTCGAGGTCAAGCTGCTGCCGCAAGACAGTGAAGTCTTGGTGTTGGCCAAAAGCCACGGTCGGCAGGCCAAGGAGCGGGCCATCCGGCGGCGCAAGCTGGCGCGGCTGCTCCGAAAACTGCGCGCCATGCAACAGCGTCCACC
>QHZP01000640.1:560-3768 GCA_003224715.1 Acidobacteriota bacterium
CCGAGGCGGGGCGGGCGTTTCAGTTCCTCGAGCTGCGCCTGCCGAAACCGGGTGAACTGGTCACGCGCCAGACCCTCTGGTTTCGTCTGGGCCAAAAGAAGTTTCAACAAGCCGAGTTGCGCGATGGCCATTATCTGTTGCGCACCAATCTGAGCGCCGACACCCCAGAGCAACTCTGGAAACTCTATATGCAGCTGACCCAAATCGAAGCTGCTTTCCGCTGCCTGAAAACGGATCTGAAGATTCGTCCCCTCTACCATCAGTTGGAACTGCGTGTAGAGGCCCACATCCTGGTGGCCTTTCTGGGCTACTGCCTGATGGTAACGCTGAAGAAGCGGCTGGAGCCGCACGCTCCGGGTCTGATGCCGAAAGCCGTACTGGAGAAACTTGCCCGCCTTCAAATGATCGACGTCTGGATTCCCACCACCCAAGGCTCTTGGCTGGTGCTGCCTCGTTACACCCAACCCAGTTTGGACCAGCACCTGTTACTCAAGAAACTGAATCTGGAACTGCCCCAGCAACCACCGCCCCGCATTGACACCGCTGCGGCTAAACAAAGCTGGGAGGGCCTCAAACAGTTAAAACTGTAGTGAAGACTTTTGGAACACCCTGATTGAAAATAAATCACTTGGCCATTAATAATCCCACCAACTGCGAAAGTTGGGCTAGGCGTTCGATGGAGCTAACATTTGGGTGGCGAACCTCGCGAGCTCCTCGCTCAGCAAACTGTAGCGGCGCTTCCGCACTGCGGCAAGTCCACCTTCGGATCTTCATTGCCGCGGAGCGGCATCTGAGGGTAGGCCGGCCTTTCAAGGCCGGTCCCGGCAACCCATTCCGCGACCCGTCGCAGAGCGACGGATGAGATGGCAAACACCAACGGTGTGCGAGATTCAAGCGCCGCTGACGCGGCGCGGATTCCTTACGTGCGTCGCCCAGGTACCGGCCTTGAAAGGCCGGCCTACAGTCAAGCGCCGCGACGCGGCGCGCACCGCGCTGGTCACTCGCGATGGCACGCATAAACTTCTTGACTTTGGTATCTCAAAGTTGCTAGAGGCGGGACGTTTTTTTTCCGCATTAAAAAAATAGAGGAAGGGCGAATCTCGTTACCCCCTCACTTTTTTAAAGCTGCTCGCCATCGGTCACTCGTCACGGCTCCGTGGCTCCTGGCGAAGCGAATTCTCGCGCTGGTCGATAGCAGAGTGTCTATTCGCCGGGCTCGCTGCTATTGTGCCGGGGCCAGAGAGCAGTGGGTAGTCTTGGTCTTATAGTTTCTGTCGCGAAACGCTCCAGGTGGAGCGGGCGCTCCTGCGCACGCTTGTGGAACGCGCGACGGAGCGCGCGTTCCACCCTATCTGATTCAAATTGTTACCTGCCTGGGCGCAGAGCAAGCTTGCAGAAAAAAAGATTTCTTCAAATAGGTAAATAAAATAAAGGGAGATCGTCATGACACACCGCTTCATTACCGTCGCGCCGAGCCGCAGCTTGGCGCTTTGCTCGGCAATTTTCGTGTTCGCCACCATTGCCGGTGCCCAAAACTTTCCACTAGTCAGTAGCGCCGTCGTCGATTACGGGAATAATACGCTGACTCTATCGGGCAGCAATTTCGGCTCAGCTCCAGTGGTCAAGTTGGGCAGCACGGCGTTAGGAGTGCAGTCCTCGTCAGCCACGCAAATCGTGGCGACGTTTCCAAGCGCCTCGCCGGCTTCGCGTTTTGCTCCGGGCAGCTACTTTCTCACTGTCGGCTTCAGCAATGGGAGGACGGCTGTGTTTGATGTAGCGATGGGGGCCACTGGTCCGCAGGGCCCCATGGGGCCCGCCGGTGCTGCAGGGCCGCAAGGATCTGCCGGTCCTGCCGGACCGGCAGGCCCCAACACGCAAGCGATTGCCCTGCTGAAGTGGTATAGCGCCAGGCAGGGGATTGCGGTGACCGGGTTATCCGTCCCCGAAGGCCTGGCGTTCGATGGAGCTAACATTTGGGTGACGAACTTTGGCGACGGTACCGTAACCAAGCTGCGAGCCAGCGATGGTGCCAACCAGGCCACCTTCCAAGTGGGAGCTTCCCCGGTTGGCGTGACGTTCGATGGAGCTAACATTTGGGTGGCGAACGGCGGCGCCGAAGCCGTAACCAAGCTGCGAGCCAGCGATGGCGCCAACGTGGACAGCTTCCTAGTGGGAGGTAACCCCCATGGCGTGGCGTTCGATGGAGCTAACATTTGGGTGACGAACGGCGCCAGCAACTCGCTCAGCAAACTGTAGCGGCACTTCCGCACATTGGCCCAAGATTATCCATCCGGCTGCGGCAAGTCCACCTTCGGATCTGGGGCGAAAGGAAACGGTATTCCGCTATGACGGGTGGATCTGCTTCAAGCCCAGCAACCCCTGAACGTGTGAAAAATTAAAATGACCCCCTCACCCGCCCCGCCGCGACCGCCGTCGCTTGTGAACGCTTATCAAGCGTTCAGTGTACATTTGTCCCCTTTTTCCAAGGGGGACACCGCGTTTTCTGCGGTAGGGGGTCTGCTTGGTCCGTAGCGCACCCTCTGTAGCCCCCTTTGCCAGGGGCGCTCTGGCCTTCGGCCAGTCTGGCGGCGCTCACAGAGCGCCGCTTAGGTGAACGCTTATCAAGTGTTCACCCCTCTCCCCAGCGGCAGCGCGGGAGTTAAATTTACGGCAAACAGCCCGAAACGGTGTAGCTGATGAACCACAAAGTGATGTCAAGAAAAGGAGAATTACCATGAAACTCGTAGCTCAGAAAACGAACGGATAACAGCAGTTTGTAAGGACGGTCCTGTTACTCGCCCGGGAACGGCGTCAGCTCAGTGCTCGGACCCGACGAAGCACTTCCGCGGGGGTCTCTGGAAGCACTGGCTTTACCAGCTCAAGCCTGGCCCGGCGGCACTGGCGGCGGTGGAGCGCATTATCATCCAAATCAACACTGCGAGAGCTCAAGCCGGGCTTCCGCTGCTGGTCTTCGATCCCTTTGAACCGGTGGAGGTCTCCGTGCACGAAGAGAACAATCCGCGGGGACCGGGTGGTCTAAGTCTTGCGAATCGGCTCCCCAATCAGGAAATCGAATTCTCGATCTTCGCCGAACTGCCAGGAGCCTTGAATGGAGAAGTGGTCGTGTTTCTCACCGATGCTTTGCGTTCGAATTCGGAGTTGGCTGACAAAGGAATTCCGGGGGCCGCGGCTGTATTCCAGCGAAGTA
>QHZP01000088.1:0-15821 GCA_003224715.1 Acidobacteriota bacterium
CTGAGGTCTTCGGCTCCATGCTGCGTGCCTACCGACTCGGGAGCAAGGCGGAGTTTACGGTAATCCGCAATGGGCAGACCTTCACGATCACATCGGTCCTGGCTGAGGCGCCCAAGCCGGAGCAAGAGCTGGAGGTTTACGAGGACGTGGCTTTCGAATTTCGAGCGCGAGACATCTCTTTCCTCGACCGCGTGAGGAACCGGTGGAATGAGCAAGAATCAGGGGCAGTGGTCTCACAAGTGGAAACAGGGGGATGGGCCGCAGTCGCCGGCTTGCAGGCAGGGGACTTAATTCAATCCGTAAGCGGGCAGCGGGTTGCAGAGCTTAAAGACCTGCAAGCGTTGCTCAAGACGGCCCAAGACGAGCGGCTCAGGCAGGTCATCTTATTCTTGAAGCGGGGCATCCACACCTTCTTCCTCGAACTTGAGCCAAAGTGGCCCGAAAAGCAATGATCCTAAAAACGGGAGTTAGCCACAGAGCCACCGAGACCACAGAGGCGGCACATAAGGAGTTAATATCTTCGCAAGGCCTTGAAAAGTTGTTACCAGTGGGTGAGGATGAAGCATCTGAAAACCGCCCGGCCTTCCACTTCCTCTGTGGCTGTGACTCCGTGGCAATTTCAACTGCCGGATTTAGGAGGATGGCAGGCCGTGGAATGTCAGCTCCTTTTTTAGTGGCGGGAGAACCAATCCGGATGAGGAGAGAGATGAAAAACTACCGTTGGAGAGTTGCTCCGATTGTGGTGCTGTGCTTATTCAGCTCCTTTTCGGCGTGGGCGGGGGACATTAGAGAATCCGCGCGAGTTGTCGCCGAAAGGTCGCGTCGGGCAGTCGTTACCATCCGTCTCGTCATTAAACTCAAGCAAAATTACATGGGTCGAAGTACGGATCAAGAGCACCAGTTGGAGGTCAACGGAACCGTCATCGATCCATTTGGCCTCACGGTAACTGCCGCGTCATTGATTGATCCTACCTCCGTGCTAAAAACCCTGATGGGCTCAACGCTGGGCGCGACCAAGCCGTTTCCGTTAGAGTCTGAGGTGAAGCAGACCGCAATCTTGCTAGAGGACGGTACGGAAGTTGAGGCCGATGTTGTGCTGAAAGACAGCGATCTGGACATGGCGTTTATCCGGCCGCATGAGCCCTCACGACAGTTTGATGCAGTGGCGCTCAAGCCGCATGGGGTGGCTCTGCGGCCGCTGGATCCGATCTTTGTTATTGGCCGTTTGGGGAAAATCGGGAATCGGGCAACGACTGTAACGCTTGGCTCTGTCAAGGCCGTGGTGAAGGGGCCCCGCACGTTCTACGTCTGCGATAACGAAGCCTCTTTGAATCTCGGTTGTGTCGCGTATGACTCAGCAGGAGAACTCCTGGGTATCTTTCTCACCAAGCAGAGACAAGAATTCGGTGGCGAAGCTGGCGTTAGTTTTCTCACCATGTTCATGGGGGGCGCCGCCGGCCGCGATGCTGTGATCCCTATCCTGCGCCCAGTCGAGGACATCATCGAGATCGCTGAACAAGCCAGAAAGGCCAAGCTCCCGCAGGCCAAGGAACCAGGGCCCAAGTAATTGTTACAGTCCCTGACCCTAACAATTGACCCCCGGGGCTGCGCACGGAGCACCTTCCGCCGCTTGCCCCTGGGTATCTCTGGTTGTCCCTTCGGAACTCTTCCGCTTAACCCCCAATCTGGCACACGGACTTGTGAGTAAAGACCAGGCCCCGGGAGAGAAGCTTTGGCTCCGCTTCACCTACATTTTGTTGTTGCAGTTTCGGAACTCAGGATTCATAGACCACTGGCCAGTTGTGCTAGTAGAGTCGCCTGTTCTACGGTCAGGCTTTTGCCACCCTGAGCCAGCACCTCATTGATGTAAGCCCCCAGACTGCCGGCCTTGGCGTTCAGGTTGCCTCGTGCGGCGGCAGCCTCAGCAGCATCCAGCTTGGCGCACAGCGAGTTGGCAACGCCGGCCTTCGAGATCCATTGGTGGGTGAGAATGCAGAGGCTGTCAAAGCTCGACGTCACGGTGAACGTTGTCGAGCTCTGGCTAACATTGCCGGCTTTGTCAGTGGCACTTACTTTGAAGGTGTTGATACCTGGAGGGAAAGTAAAGGCCGGGCCAGTGATGTTCTTACAGGTGCTGGAGAGAAGGCCGGATAGGTTGTCAGTGGCCGAGCAGGTGATGTTGACCATCTGATCCAACGGGTAGGATCCCGCGTTTCCGGAGAAGGACACCACAGGCGGGGCCTTGTCAATATTGATGCCACTTACGGTGAGGCTGGCGCTGTTGCCGGCGTTGTCGCTCGTGGAGCCTGTTACGCTCTGATTGGGCCCTTCGGCCGTCAGGCTCATCGGACTTGAGCAGGAGGCCACACCCGATAGGTCGTCAGCACAGGTGAAGTTGACCACCACCTCAGTATTGTTCCAACCGTAACTGTTGGGAGCAGGAATGCGTGACATGGAGAGGCTTGGCAGCGTTTTGTCAAGCTTTACGGTCACTGTCTCTTCCGCTTCGCTGTTACCCGCGTTGTCTGTTGCATGGAAAGTTATCAGCGTCCGGCCTTCGGTATTGATTGGGATCGAGGCCGACGCGCCATCCACAATCGTGGTTGCTATAGTTTCAGTACCGCTGGCGAACCAAGTGATCTCCTTGACGCCTGAGCCGTCTTGGTTGTCACTCGCACTGAGTGCCACCGTTACATCATTGTTATTCCAACCTGCCAAACCAGGTAGCGGCGACACCCTGGCCGTGGTCGTCGGCGCATCAGCGTCTAGTGTGTGTGAGGAAACAATCGCCAGGCTGTGGGAAGCACCGCCAGCTATTGCCACGACCTCGGTAAGACCGTTTATCAGCACGGGCGTAGGACTGTTGAGATTGTTACCATTACCCAACTGCCCGTAAGTATTGAAGCCCCAAGTTGTGACTGTGCCGTCTGACTTGATCGCCAGGCTGTGAAACGCTCCGCCGGATATGGTTTTTGCGCCACTCAGGTTGCTCACCTGGACCGGGGTCAAGCGGTTGGCGGTATTCCCATTGCCCAACTGGCCGAAGATGTTTTCCCCCCAAGTCCAGGCTGTTCCATCCGTCTTCAGGGCCATGCTATGAAAAGCGCCCCCGGCAATGGCCGCTACGTCAGTGAGAGTGCTCACCGGCATGGGGGTTGAGCTGTTCGTGGTGGAGCCGTTCCCCAATTGGCCATAATAGTTAAGGCCCCAGGCTGTGACCGTGCCATCAGACTTCAGTGCCAGGCTGTGCCAACGACCGGCCGCAATGGCCACTACGCCCGTAAGACCACTGACCTGCACAGGCATGGAACTGTCGTCGGTAGTCCCGTTTCCCAATTGTCCGTCAAAATTTGAGCCCCAAGTCCAGACCGTACCATCTGACTTCAGCGCCATACTGTGGTAACCGCCCCCCTTGACGGCGACTACCCCGCTGAGACCACCAACCTGCACGGGAAAGGAACTGTTTGTGGTAGTGCCGTTGCCCAACTGGCCGTAGTTGTTGTAGCCGCAAGCCCAGACTGTCCCATTAGAAGTCAACGCAAGGCTGTGATAGTCGCCTCCGGAAATTGCCGATATGCCGCGCAAAGCTCCCATTTGGACTGGAGTCGAACTGTTCGTCATGGTGCCATTGCCCAACTGGCCAACGACGTTGTAACCCCAACCCCAGACTGTGCCGTCAGACTTCAGCGCTAAACTGTGATTGGCTCCACTGGAGATGGCCAGCACGCTGGTGAGGTTATTAACCTCCACGGCAGTCAAGCTGTCAGTTGTTGTGCCGTTGCCCAACTGGCCAGAATAATTACCACCCCAGATCTTTACTGTTCCTGGCGAGGCCGACGGAGCCGCCGCGGCGGAACGGAGGGCCGAGACGCCCAAAAAAATCAAAAGTGTCAACGCAACTGCGGCCATTTTCTCGATATTTCTAAGCCTTCTCAAAACTGGCACTGCATAATGGCTGACAAAAGTTTTCATTTAGTTTTCCCCTTAGTTTGTATTTAGTTCTCTTTGAACAGCTTGCCTACAGACCTTCCAGCTTTAGGTCACAACTTTTTCCTTACTTTTGGAGCTGATAGATCACCTGCTCTGGTTACAATTCTTTCCAAACAGAACCAAACTTGAGCCTGAATTCAGTCTTCGGGGATGTTTTTAGAAGGATGCAGAAGCACCACGGCCGTTTTTGTTGATAAACGGCAATCCAACATCCAAAGACTATATCCGGCTCATTACCTTGGCTGAACAGCCACGCACTTGAAAAGGCTGCCTTAGTCCAGCCCAGGCTTTCCGAAAAACTCTAACCCCCCTTTAAGGTGGCAATTTGCCCACCTAATCGAGCTTCTGGGCGAGTGGCGATCGGGTTCACATTTGTAACTGCGAGCCCGATCTTGCTGTATGTTGTTTCTCAAATTGAGGAAAGAAAAGGGATAGTCTCTGGAGCTGGGAAGGTTGACTGGAAGGTATCCTTCACCACAAGAAGGTCAGGGCAGTGCGTTCCGCCCAACCCTGGGCTGATTTCCATCCCTTCAGTGAAAGAAATGGCCAAACTTGAGGGGGCATCATAGGCCCCGACGGACCTTCGTCCATTTTTCTGCTCGGTGATCTATAACTCTCGCCTCTTTGAGACTCATTGCCTCTGCCACAAATTTGTCGCGCATCGCCGCATCGGAGTTTTACGCTTGAGTTACTGATTCGTGCACTAGAGTCAAATACTAATCGGATGTGAAAAAGATGGTAAACAAGATGCGTTACTTCGCGCCTTTTACCCTTACGTTATGGCTGGCGGCACCCCTGACCTGGCAGCCGGCAGAGAAGGTGAGGGCCACGGTATTTTTACCTACTATGTGGTTAAAGGGTTGGAGGGCGAGGCGGATGAGAATGCGGATGGCATCGTCACGGCCGACGAACTGGTCGAATACGTTCACCAGAATGTTCGTCAGGTGACCAACGCCCAGCAAAATCCAACCTCCGACCGGGGTAGCTTTGATCCTAACCTGGGGTTGTCTTACAACCCTAAAAAGCTTGCTCAACGAGCTTCTTCAGCGTCCAAATCCGAGTTCGGCACTTTGATACTGGAAGCAAATCTGGATGGTGTGGAAGTCTTCGTAGACGGCAAGTCAGCGGGAGTCATCAATAAAGGAACAGCGCTGAAGCTGCAGGGACTGCGTCCTGGAGTCCACACAATTAAGGCTGTGGAAATGGGCTACGAACCCGATGGGCCCAGGGAGGAGGTTGTCTACCCGGGAGAGCAAACCAGTGTTTCCATCAAGATCCTGATTCCACGGCGTCGCAGCAAGGCGGCCGCAGACCTGTTGGACAAAGGACTGGAATATTATGACAAAGGTTATGCCCAGAACTATCGAAAAGCTGTGGAGCAATTTGAAAATGCCCTGAAGCCCGCAAACACTTTCAGAAGATGCTCGACCTTAACTCCGATCTGGTCCAGGCCAAAACCGCTAAAAAGTATATCGCCACCATTGACGCCACCTTGCAGGGCCGGCCGTAACCCTCGAGAGAGAAACGTCGTGATGTCAAGAGCTAGTCTTTCTTACCTTGGCCAAATAGGATCTTTCCAGGTTTGGCTCCGAGGTGCTGGCCTTTGTCAAGCACTACCGTTCCATTGACAATCACATATTCGATGCCTTCCGGGTATTGGTGCGGCTTTTCGAAGGTCGCTCGGTCGATGACTTTTTCAGCGTCGAAAATGGTAATATCCGCTTTCTTTCCCTCTCTTAGGAGACCACGGTCCCTAAGGCCCAGCTTCTCCGCATTAAGGGAGGTCATCTTCCTGATGGCATCTTCCAGACTTAAGACCTTTTCCTTGCGAACGTACCGTCCTAGTACCCGAGGGAAAGTGCCGTACCAGCGCGGATGTGGCTTGCCTTTTCCTAACGCTCCGTCGGGGCGAACCGCCGTCCCGTCTGATCCGATTGAGACCCACGGAATCCGAAGGGCATACCGGACATCCTCTTCGCTCATGAGAAAATAAATCGTGGGAACCGATCCTCCCTCCTCCTTAAGCAGATCGAAAACTACCTCGGTAGGCTTCTTATTAGAAATCTTGGCAATTTCTGCCACGGACTTGCCTTCCAATGCCTTGTTCTTTTCCGTCTGGATAGAGGCCACCACGGCACTTTCCCAGCCTTTCATGGCCAGGTAATGATCAAACCAGCCTTTGACTCCCGCATAGATGTCTTTCTCCATGCGGGCACGCAGTTTGGGGTCACCGAGTCGCTCTAACATCTTGGGTCGTCCACCTTCCATGGCCCAGGGCGGAATCAAAGCCACTAAATCGTTCTGGCCGGCCACATAGGGATATTGATTGGCCGTGACTTGAAGACCGCGTTCTCTGGCAGCTTCAATGCGCTCAGCAATATCTTTAATTTTTCACCACATCCGTTTGTCGGCGATTTTAAGGTGAATGATGTCAACGGGCACCTGAGCTTTTTCACCAATCGTAATCGCCTCCTGAATGGCTTCTCGAATTTCCTGGCCCTCGCCGCGAATATGAGTCGAGTAGATGCCACCGAAGGGCTTCACGACGGAGGCCAACTCGATTAGCTGCTGGGTGTTCAAGTAGGTATCGGGTGGGACAATCAATGAACTCGAAAGCCCAAACGCGCCGTCACGCATAGCCTCTCGAACCAACTCCCTCATCCTTTCCATCTCTTCGGAGGTGGGATCTCGACTCTCATCACCCAGAACGCAACTTCTAACCTGGGATGCTCCCACATAAGAGGCCACATTCACGGAGATTCCGCTGGTTTGAAGCCGATTGAAATATTCTCCCAGAGTTTTCCAATTGGCTTGCAAATTGTACTCACCCAAGTCTCGCTGCGCCTTACCCTGGATGGGTCCCGCGGAATTCCCCTCCCCCAGGACCTCGGTGGTAACACCCTGTCTGATTTTGCTTTGAGCCGTGCCATCCACCAACAAAGAATAATCGGAGTGGCTGTGGATATCGATAAAGCCCGGGCTTACCATCAACCCTTTTGCATCAATAACACGTCGAGCCCTTTTTTCCTTTTCTTCCAGTCGTCCCACTTGAACAATTTGATCGCTCTTGATGGCAACGTCGGCCGGGAACCAGAGTTCACCAGAACCATCCAAGACATTTCCGTTGCCAATAATCAGGTCAAACTCGTATGTGGGCTCCTTCTTGCGGCACGCTACAAGGCCCGCCATCATGACCAGTGCATAAAATAAGATTGTGGCTAGACAATTTCTTGACTTGGTCATGGAAACTCCTCCTCAGTGCTCAGTACTCGGTACTCAGTACTCTCCGGTGCTGGCTCGGTCTTACTTGGGCTGTGGTGGCGCTGGAGTCGTCGCTTTCTTCTGAGTTAGATCTTCCTTGGCCTTGGCAATCATCTGATCCAAGCCCTCAAGAGAATTCTTGTGAGTGACTTTGTAAATAGACTGCAGATTTTGCCTGGCCGTGTTCTTGAAACCGCCTTCCAGCGCGACCGTTTTAGCAAACGCTTCCATGGCCTTCACAGCTTGATTCTGGTAGGCAAATACGACACCGAGTTGAAACAAGGCATATTCATACTGGGGATTCAAATCCACAGCCTTGCTCAAACTGGCCAGGGCACTAGCCAAATGGTTTGCCGCAACGTTTTGAGCTTCCGCCGGTGGCTGCCCTTTGGAGGGGACTTCGCCTTCTTTGCCGGAAACCGGAGCTTCTCCGGCTGCGGTGCCACCCTGAGGCTGAGAAGTACTTTTGGTTTCTTTCTGCGCTTTTCGTTCTGCTTCAAATTTGCCGACAAAGCAGGACCCCAGACTGGCATAATTCATCGCCAGGTATTGATCTCGTTCATTTTTCCAGCGTGCTTCATCCACATTGGCTGGAACAGTCAGTTTGTCTATAAGGGTTATTGCCTTGGAAGCCCGATCAATCGCTTTGTCCCACTCATTGCCCGTGGTGTAAGCCAGGGCTAACAACGATAGGATGGCCGGATTCGAGGGAAAAGAAAGCAAGGTCTTCTCTCCATGCTCTATCATCTTCTCGTAGTTATTGAGTTGCTGATAGAGAGAGGTAGCCGCCTGGTGGAAGGCAGGGGCATAATTTGACTCCGGATATTTTTTCAGAAAGTCTTCCATGAGTTGGACACGCTGCCCGGGGTCCTGGGTCTGGGTAATTTTTAGATAGTCTGCGACCTCTTCCGGCGCCTGGGCTTGAGGCTCTCGGGCCGGAGGAACATCATAAAGGCGCATGACCGGCGGCGCGGCCTTACTCTTATCTTCTTCGATTTTTTTGGGGGACGACGGGGAAGGCGCTTGGGTTTGCTGGGAAAAGAGAGGAGAGTGAATTAAACTAAGTGCCAAAAAGGGGATCAATGATTTAATTTTCATAGCGTTCCAGCCTGTTGAATTCTTTGTTAATTAGAGCGGTCAAAGATATTTGAGATTTCTTCCGGACTTCTCTTAGCGGATTCTCCCTCAGTCTTTCGGCCTCCCTCGCCTTTCAGGCGGAAGAGGGTGCAGGTGAGGAGAGCGCTGGCAATTCCGAGAAATATTAAAGACATTTTCAACAGCATAACAAAATTGTTTTGAAGTTCCTAAGCGATTTCAGAAGAGTTCTCCATGCCGCCTTCGGTGGCGCCATTGAGCATGAAAATTATCCCCCTCCGCTGGAGGGGTGCAGGGGTGGGTTGTTCCGGGACGGGAAGGACCCACCCCGAAGGCTGAGGCCTTCTGCCCCTCCCAAGAGGGGATTCTCATGGGAGTTCTCCGTACCGCCCTGGGGCGACACCACGAACGAATGAAAATCATTCCCCCTTCGAAGGGGAGGTGTGAAAAAATTGGGAGGGCGAGGCTCCCGCCGAGCCGTCGCCTAGCAAGTCCTGGCTCCATGAGGCTCTGCGGGAGCCTCGCCCTCCCTACCCCGCCCGTTTTGAATTTTTTCACACCTTCGGGGTGCAGGGGGATGTCCATGTGGGGAACATAGTAGTGGAAGCCGAAGGACACCCCCTACGCCCCTTGATAGGGGGATTTTCAGAGGGGTTCCCCATGCTGCTCAAGGCGGCGACACCGAGACGAGAAAGTTGGACCGAGCCGCGACCGTTAGGGAGCGGTTGAGGCAATCGGCCCGTCTCCCCCTCCCTGACAGTTGGGGCTCGGATCTGTGCAATTTTCGTAGGAATCTCCCACGGCTGTTCGCTGCAGCTAAAGTGGCTGCAACTGGGCGGTAAAGTGACGAAGGAAGGGAGCCTGATAGGTCAGTTTCAGGCCGGAAATTTGCTCCCGGCGCTGCCACACGTTTAGAATCGCTTCCACGACGTAGTCTATGTGGCTTTGGGTATAAACGCGACGGGGAATGGCCAACCGGACGAGATCCATGGCGGCGTGCTGGCCAAACATCAGCGTGCCAATTTCCACGGAGCGGATGCCTGCTTCGAGAAAGAGCTCACAAGCCAGCGCTACACCCGGGAAATGCTCAGGAGGGATATTTGGCAAGAAGGCCCGGGCATCAATGTAAACCGCGTGGCCGCCAGGAGGTTGCACAATGGGCACGCCTTGGTCAGCGATATGCCGACCCAGATAGGCGGTGGAAACAATTCGATAGTGAAGGTAGTCTTCTTCCAGCGCTTCTCGGAGACCCACCGCGATCGCCTCCAGGTCCCGCCCTGCCAAGCCGCCATAAGTGGGATACCCTTCCGTAAGAATGAGTAAGTTCTCCTCCTGCTGTGCCAGAGAATCATTGTTGGTGCAGAGGAAGCCGCCAATATTGGCCAGGCCGTCCTTCTTGGCCGACATGGTACATCCGTCGCCCAGGGAGAATATCTCCTGGGCAATTTGCCGGGGAGTGTGATGCTCATAGCCTCTCTCCCGTAGCTTGATGAAGTAGGCGTTTTCCGCAAAGCGGCAGGCGTCAAGGTAAAGGGGAATCGCGTGGCGTTGACAAACAGCTCGAACAGCGCGCATGTTTTCCAAGGAGACAGGCTGGCCGCCGCCTGAGTTGTTGGTGATAGTAAGCATCACCAGCGGTATACGTCTGGCTCCAATACGATCAATTAATTGCTCGAGCGCAGCGACGTCCATGTTCCCCTTGAAGGGATACGACCGGGCTGGATCCTTGCCCTCGGGAACGAGCAGGTCCACCGCTTCAGCCCCCGCGAACTCCACGTTGGCGCGGGTGGTGTCAAAATGAGTATTGTTTGGGACCACATCGCCCTTCTTGCACATCACACTGAAAAGAATCCTTTCGGCCGCCCTGCCCTGGTGAGTCGGTATGACGTGTTTATACCCGAAGATCTCCTGGACTGTTTGCCGGAAACGCTCAAAGCTGGGCATTGCTGCGTGCTCATAGCCGCTGTGCCAGAGTCAGTCAACAAGTCAATCAGAATTGCTTCGGACGGGAGTTGGAACAGGTTGTAGTGTGCGCGGCGCAGCAATTGCTCTCGCTCGTCTCGTGTCGTCCAGTGAATCGGCTCTACCGATTTGATTTTGAATGGCTCTATGATTGTCTTGAATTTCATTAACTAAACCCGTTGGGCAACATTCACCAGCTTCCCAATCTCAGGAATCGTAATTTCCACAACGTCACTTTCGCGCAGAGCAGCTTCCTCAGTCTGAATAATGCCGGTGCCGGTGAGCAGAACAGTGCCGGTAGGGATTGTGTTTGCCAAAAACAAGAAATCAATCAACTCTTCGATTTTGCGTTTCATCATCCCCAGCGTTGTGTCACCGGAAAAAAGAATTTGGCCTGTTCGTTTGATTTCGCAACGGATTGTTAAAGTGTAAGGATCCCTGATCTCATCGCTTGTCACGAACACCGGACCGAGGGCGCAACACCCTCGGAATACCTTCGATTGAGGTAAATACAAGGGATTCTCTCGTTCAATGTCCCAGGCCGAGACGTCGTTAGCGACCATATAACCCAAGACTTTCTTCCTGCCGTCCATCACCACAGCCAGTTCAGGCTCTACCGCCGTGAAAATGGCATCACGGCGCAAGCCGATAAAATCATTGGGACCCGTGCAACGTGAAGCGGTGGCCTTGAAGAACAGCTCCGGCCGTTTGGCCAAATAGACGTAATCGTAAATCCCTTTGGAAGTCTGGGTGTCTTCGTCGCGAAACTCGGCGCTCTTTTTGTAAGTTACACCGCAGGCCCAGACCTCAGGCGGATGGATCGGGACAGCCAGGTGAAATTTGGCTTTATCTGGAACCACATTGATTTCTCCCAAAGAGTGGGCGAAAGGTTCCGTGGAAGTAAGTTCATCCACCAACTCGCTAAGGTCCATATCAAGGGCAGTGGCATACTCGACCAAATCAAGCATCGTACGTAACCCCTTTTCCTCATAATAAACCGGGTAAACTATGTCTCCCTCAAGCTTACCCGCACGATAACCTCTTTTCGGATCGAAGATCTGAACAAGTTTCATTGCCTTTCCTCTCTACTAGCGGTCGACGTGTGAAACGGACGCGCCGCTAAAGTAAACGTTCACAAAACAATGCGCCGAACTTTCATTAGCCCCGTGCTTCAGCGCGGAGATTCCTTCGATGGTTTGTTCTTCTTTCACCTTCCAGCCAGTGGCGCTGGGTCCAGCGCCACTGGCTGGAAAGTGGGGAGCACGGGAGGCGTCTTCCAACCCCGGGCTGAAGCACGGGGCTAATGAAAATGCAGAGAAGTTTTCTCTTCATTACTTTTGGCCGCTTTGGAATCCGGGTGGTTGCTCGTGGTCTTGTCGAAGATCTTGGATCAGGCTTCGATGACGCAACGTAAGATTTTCTCTTCCTGAGCTCTTAGTAACTGCTGGGCCCGTTCTAAGCTGACTGCCTCAAATCGGACTCGATCTCCGATGCACAATTGGGCAGCCCTGGGAACATCGGCTGATATCAACACCGCAATCTTGGGATAGCCACCCACAGTCTGATGCTCTGCCATCAGTAAGACCAGTTGGCCGTTAGGAAGCACCTGGACAGCGCCTAAGGGAACTGGGTCTGAAATGATTTCACTGGGCGAGGCTTCAAGGCGAGGTCCTTTCAATCGGTAGCCCATGCGATTTGAATTGGGGGTCACGACGTATTCTTGTCGACGAAATTCTTCCACGGTGCCAGGCAAGAAACAAGACGTTTGAGGCCCGAGCATTACCCGCAATACAAAAGGGTTTCCGTATTCCCACTGGGCTTCGGGCAAGAGCTTGCGCTTAATAAAAACTTGATTCCCGCTCGAGGACCTGTCTCTAAAAAGTAAGTCTCCTTTTCGCAAGCTCCTTCCCCGATGCCCCCCTATCTTGGCTTGCAGATCGGTGGATTGACTCCCTAAGGCCTGATCGGCTTTGAATCCCCCTGCAATGCTCAAGTAAGCACGAGCGCCTCTATTTCGTTTTCCGAAGGAAAGCACTTGACCTTTTTCCACGCTCAAGCACTCCCAAGCTGGAAGGAGCTTGGTTCCAAGGGAAGGCGATAGATCTCCGCCAGTGATGGAAATGAGACAATCCTCCAGGATGTTGAATTCGGGTCCCTGAATGGTGATTTCCAGTGCGGCCGCACCATCGGGATTCCCAACCAGGCGGTTGGCTAACACCGAATTGTAGATATCCGGTTCGGCCAAGATCCTGAATGGTTGTCAACAGCCCGGGCTTTGTTACCTCAAGAACGGGCGAATCTAGTGAGAGGGTCAAAACTTTGGAACTCTTCTAAGGTGATGGAACGAAAACGCACGCTGTCACCGGCCTTCAAGAGAAAAGGGCTTTCCCTGTCGAGGTCAAAGAGCTTCAAAGGAGTCCCACCGATAATTCTCCAGCCGCCCGGGCTCTCGATGGGATAAACTCCGGTCTGGTTCCCGCCTATGGCCACCGAACCGGCGGGTACCCGCGGCCTTGGTTCTGCCAGCCTGGGAGTGGCAATCCGTGTCGCCATCCCGCCCAAGTAAGGAAATCCAGGAGTGAACCCAACCAAATAAACCAAATACTCATTGGCCGTGTGAAGGCGTATAACTTCTTCGGTGGAGAGTTGATTATGTTGCGCCACAAAATCCAGGTCCGGCCCCATCTCTCCACCGTAGGCTACGGGAATCTCGATTCTTCGAGAACGGCTGGCCTGTATGTGGCCGCCTAAATCTTCGATCTGATCCAGAGAATCAATCACCTGCTGGAAAGAAGCCTGTAGAGGATCATAGACAATTCCCAGGGTTCTATAGGAGGGAATCCACTCAATCACGCCGGGAACGTTCTTCGTTGCCAGGACGGAAGCCAGGTCATGAACTTGTAAATTGATTTCCTTAGAGATCTCTTCAGGAAATTCCACCAGGAGCATTCTGTCGCCGTTTGCCACGTAACGTCTTGGCATAACACCATCCCTGACTCCATATCCCCAAAACCAAGGGGTTGGATGACCGTGTTTTCGAGCCGCCTTCGCGGGTCGCGAGAAGGACTGGACATCAATCCACCTTCTGGAGGGGCGGTCATAGACCCTCCGCTGCCGGACGTCTGAAAATCTCTACTCAGGAAAAAAATGGGACCTGCCCCATCATTTGAAAACTTTCATTACCTTGGCCAGTAGAGAAGACTTAGTCGCTCCCTTATGATTCTGCAGTTTGAGGGCCTTCAAAAGGCCCTCGGTGACTGCCTCCGGCAGAGGAGCAAGCCCGCGAAGATAAAAAATTGCTTCCTTAAGAGCAGTCTCCCGGTCCAGACAATACCGGCACTGCGCCAGGTGATTTTCAATGTTGGTCTTGTCACGCCAGGGGATTCGACCATCCAGAATGTCAGAAACGATATTGATGGCGGGACAATTTGGACCTCCTTGACTCTCGATTTGAAGTATAGCGCTGTTTTTCAGACGGAACAGGTTTGCATCGTGGCGCCCGAACATTTGAGCATGTCTTTTCAAAACTTCGCTCCGGCCTGTCTGCACTAATGAGAGAGGTACCCTCAAAATCTTGTTAATTTCTTCATCCTTGTAAGCCTTCATCACCAGCCAGGCTACCTCTTGGTGAGCCAGCGGAAAATCCTGGAATAGCGTGTTCAAAGCCCCGATTTCAAGCTCACCCTGGCTCTCTTGTCCAGATAAGTATTTCCGGGCTACGGCAAAAACCCTCTCTCTGAAATAAATTAGGAATTCTCTTTCACTGGACCCGGAAAAATCCTTCAGGAAGGAATTGTGATTTTGAGCTATGGATTCAAAGATCTCCTGCAGTAGATTTTCGGTCTTATCCTTGAGCGATGCAAAATGTCTTTCAATCAAGTGTTGGGTTAAGGCGCCATAGACGGAGATGAAGAATTGCCAGAACTTGAACTCATTTTGAATGCATCCCACCAGCATCTTATGAAATGTAATCACTTCAGCGGACATGGGCTTGTTCCTCCTCTGCGCGATTCTAACGTAATGAAGGCTCTATTCTAAAGTGGTGACTGTTTTGAATCAAGCCTGGGCTCGAGATTGATGACGGTTGGGTCCTGTGCAAGTGTGTGGAGAACGAGAGGAGGCGCGCTACCCGTCCGTTCTGAAGTGGCGAGCGGATCGAAAGCGATTGATCGCTTCGGCCCTGTCAACACCGACGCGATCGTGGCAGCCTGCGGAGCCTGATGCACATCGCCACCACACTCCACTTGACCGGTTCCGGAACCTCCGACGCGAGTACAATCCGGGGTCTTCCAGGCGGCCATTGGCTGGCGGCCCGTCGAGCTTCCAGTTTGCCCACCGCTTGCGATCTAAGAGGATTTCCTTCATGATATATCAAGGGTATCAGTAGGAAAGGAAATTTCTCTTTCAGGTTGACTATTGCCGAAATCGTTCTACTTTGAGGAAATTTTTTTCCGTTTCCCACGTATGCCAATTCAATCGTATAAATCGTGTCTTTTGGTTTTATCGCGGGCGACTTTCGGTCAACCAACGAAACAATTGAACTCTTAGGAGTGATTAATTCCTAAAAGAAAGTAAACGAGAAATTTATCCAAGACCCGGGGTAAACTTGGTAGAGCAATTGCTGACCCATAACCGGGGAATTGGTTAACGATCCGGGCAAACATTCTTATGGCCTTTCGGAAGAAATTTTGTAAGCTGCAATTGGAAATTTTGAGGACCACCTTCGCTGACTACGACAGCTTTGTTCACACTTTTGCACACAATGCTCACCTGGGCATTGAGGGAGCTGATGAATCCCTCGGCGTCTACACTTTTGACAATCACTGGAAAGCTTCCTTGAACAAAAATGGAAATATCGAACTGAATTCTCCCCTGCTGACCGGAGAGCAGGCCGAAGACGTTCATCAATTGCTTCAAGTCCTGAGGTCAATGAATATTAAGGTAGGTGAAAATTGTCAGGCACGGATTCGTTATAGCAGCGCCTTTGATTTTGGCAACTTCCCGCTTGAGTTGATCTGGGGATCAGCCTTGGTGCTTTTCATGGTGACTCAGACCATAGAGCTTCAGTTTCAGCGAGAGCTGCTGTGGCATGGCATTTTCTCAATGCAGGTCTTGGGTTACGTCTTTTTCGTGGTCTTCGCCATATTCTTGCTTAAAGGAATTTCGAACCAACCAAGATCTGAAGAGTCCTCGCCGGTGGGTTCTCCTAAAGCTTGGATTGCAGATCAAACCAGCCTTCGCGGGAACAGACCCTCTCCGATGTCAACTCAGGCGCCCGAACTGAATGTTACGGAAATCACCCGGGAAATAAAAGACCCGCTGGAAAACATCATGGCTTATACGCGTCTGTATCAAAGCGCGATCGATAAAGAGTCCCAACACTGGAAGGATTTGGTAGAAATCAGAGAGCAGGCCATCCGGATCCAGGAAATTGTCAATCGGGTGGAGTCAATAACGTCTGTCAAAGAAACCGATACTCTCGATTCAAGGGACCTGTTTCGTAGGACTCCTCG
>QHZP01000088.1:15967-28050 GCA_003224715.1 Acidobacteriota bacterium
CTCAATTTCAATTTGCCGCAGAAGGAACTGTTCAGTGGATCGTTGAAGGCAAGACGGGCAACATGACGTTCGCCGGAGTCCAATTTACCAAGCCGATCAAGATGCTGTGGAAGGCTCGATCCGCTTAAATTACCGTAGCCCATTGAAAAGCACACAAGACAATCTCAGCTGACCCTGGAATGCACCAATGTATTGGTGCATCTGGTGTTTGAGTTATGATAGATTCATATGATCATTCGTCCAGATTTTCCATGAGGGTTCGAATGGCACGATGTTTGTGAAAGTAGCGAAAGACAGCTGGCTGCTTCTTCTCGACCTCAATCTGGCCTACTGGACTGGAAACCACCAGCAAACCGAGATTACGGTCGTGGTTGTCCCTCCACAACCACATCAGTGTTTCTAAGTCCGTCGCCGATGGTTGTTCGGCTGCTCCACAGCTCAATCAAGTCGAGTCTCCGGCGCAGAATTTTCTTCCCATGAAATCAAACAAGGGACTCCTGATTACAGTGGCCTCCTTACTGGCGCTGCTCGCACCATTCCCTGCGAGTCCGAAGCGAGCTGTTTTGCAGACAAATTATCGCGACTGGAAGGCTTATGGCGGTGGCCCTGATAATATTCACTACTCCGCCCTTAACCAGATCAACCGCAGCAATGTCAACACACTCGAAGCCGCCTGGACTTATGACACAGGCGATGCCTTCCCGGACTCGGAAATGGAGTGCAATCCGATCATTGTCCATGCGACCTTCTTCGCCACCACTCCCAAGCTTCGTGTCATCGCTCTTGACGCCGCAACCGGGAAGCTCCGCTGGAGCTTCAATCCAAACGAAGGCGCGAAAGTTGCCGGCAACACCCGTAATCGCGGACTGGCGTATTGGGAAGAAGGTAAGGATCAGCGAATCTACTTTGTGACTCATCACTACCTCCATGCACTGGAAGCCCGGACCGGCAAGCTTGTTTCGGCCTTTGGAGACCTGGGGAAGGTCGATCTCAGAGTAGGACTCGGACGCGATCCCCAGGAGATCTCTATTTCGGCCACCAGCCCCGGTGTGATTTACAAGGACCTTCTCATCCTGGGGAGCGCTGTCAGTGAAGACTTGCCTTCGGCTCCAGGCGATATCCGCGCCTATGACGTTCGCACAGGCAAACTGAGATGGGCTTTTCACACCATCCCTCACCCCGGCGAGCCCGGTTACAACAGCTGGCCCAAGGACGCCTGGAAATATAGTGGGGGCGCCAACAGTTGGGGCGGGCTAAGTCTGGATGAAAAACGAGGTCTGGTATTTGTTCCGACAGGTTCCGCAGCTTTTGATTTCTATGGATCCGATCGGGTCGGGGACAATCTGTTTGCCAATTCTCTTCTTGCCCTTAGGGCTGAGACGGGCGAACTCGCCTGGCATTTCCAGACGGTCAAGCATGACGTTTGGGACCGCGATCTTCCGGCGGCTCCAAGCCTGGTGACTGTCAAGCGAAACGGGCGACTGATGGATGCAGTGGCTCAAATAACGAAGTCCGGGTACGTCTTTCTATTCGAACGAGAGGCTGGAAAACCGCTCTTCCCCATCGAATACCGCCAAGTCCCGGCCTCGCCGGTGGACGGAGAAATTCTGGCAGAGACCCAACCGTTTCCTCTCCAGCCGCCTCCTTTTGCGCGGCAGGCTTTCACGGAGGGAATGGTGACCCAAAGGACGCCTGAGGCCCACCAAGCAGTGTTAGATCGGCTCCGAAAGGTTCGGAGCTCCGGACAGTTCGTGCCTCCCAGCCTTGAAGGGACCGTGATCTTCCCTGGCTTCGACGGCGGTGGCGAATGGGGAGGAGCCTCCTTCGACCCTGACACAGGCCTGTTTTATGTAAACTCCAATGAAATGCCCTGGATTCTCAGACTCGTGCCACGACCGATGAAGAAGGGCCGCTCCACCAGCCGGGATCTCTATCTCACAAACTGTGCCAACTGTCATCGCCAAGATCTCCAAGGAACTCCACCCGAGTTTCCTTCACTCGTGGGGATTGGGAATAAGCTCACGGAAGGCGAGATCGCAGCGATTCTCCGCCGCGGAGGTGGCCGCATGCCCGGTTTTGCTCGGCTGGGAAGTGAAGCCCTTAAGGCCATCACACGCTATCTGGTATCTGGCGAAGGCAGTGAAGAGGTAGTAAATGTGAAAAATCAGTCTCCGGTTGAGCTAAAATACACGCACGATGGCTACAACAAGTTCCTCGATCCTGAGGGGTATCCCGCAGTGCAGCCTCCTTGGGGGACTCTCAACGCGATTAATCTCAATACGGGTGAAATGGTATGGCAGATCCCGTTGGGTGAATTTCCGGAGCTAGTCAAGTCGGGCATCAGAAATACCGGAAGCGAGAATTATGGAGGGTCTGTGGTGACGGCAGGAGGCCTTCTGTTCATCGGCGCCACCAACCATGACAAGAAGTTTCGCGCCTTCGACAAGGCAACCGGAAAACTTCTCTGGGAGACCACGCTGCCCGCTGCCGGGAACGCCACCCCAGCCAGTTATGAAGTCGGTGGTAGACAATTCGTCGTCATCGCCGCCGGAGGGGGCAAGTGGGGTTTACCTTCTGGCGGAAGCTATGTGGCCTTCGCACTGCCGGAGAATTGATCTCAGGTAAAAGGTCGAGGTAGATCATTCAACAGTGGCTTACGCAGAAGTCTAAGCCAGGTGAAGACTCATGCACCAAACCCGCGCGGACATTCGCAATTTAGCCATCATCGCCCACGTCGATCATGGCAAAACCACGCTGGTCGACGCCATGCTCTGGCAGAGCGGAATCTTCCGGGAACATCAGCGTGTACAAGAACGCGTCATGGACAATATTGATCTGGAGCGTGAGAAGGGCATTACCATCATGGCCAAGAACACTGCTCTGTCTTACAGCAAGGTAAAACTCAATATCGTGGACACGCCCGGTCACGCTGATTTCGGTGGAGAAGTGGAGCGGACTCTCAAGATGGTCGATGGAGTGATGCTCCTGGTGGACGCCTCCGAAGGTCCCCTACCCCAAACTCGTTTTGTCTTACGCAAATCCTTAGAACAGGAGTTGCCGGCCATTGTGGTGATTAATAAGATTGATCGCCCAGACGCCCGGATTCCCGAAGTGATCAATGAAATTTATGATCTCTTCATTGACCTCGATGCTCGTGAAGACCAAATTGATTTTCCCATAGTCTATACCAATGCGAGACTGGGCTTGGCGAAGCGACGTCTCGAAGATGAAGCCAGGGATTTAAGGCCACTCTTCGAAGCGATATTAGCTCACATTCCCGCACCGGAGTTTGACCCGCAACGAAACTTGCAATTGCTGATCACCAACATCGATTATAGTGATTACGTGGGCCGTCTGGCCATCGGTCGAATCAGCCACGGGGTTGTTCGGCAGGGAGAATCTGTTTCCGTTTGCCGGTTGGATGGTAGCCAGGAAAAAATGAAGGTCACTCAACTCTGCGTATTTGATGGTCTCAAGCGTGTGGAAGTCAACCAAGCTTCGGCCGGTGAGATCGTCTCCGTGGCAGGGAGTAACAGCATCACGATTGGAGAAACCATCGCCGATGCAGAAAGGCGATGATGTTTACTGCCAATACCTCTCCTTTTGCAGGCAAAGAAGGCAAGTATGTCACCTCCCGGCATCTGAACGAGCGCCTAGAAAAAGAACTGCTTAAGAATGTAAGCCTGCGTGTGGAGGTCACCTCCAGCACAGATGTGTTTCGCGTCGTGGGACGCGGTGAACTGCAGATGGCCATACTCCTGGAAATGATGCGCCGCGAGGGTTACGAGGTCGAAGTTTCAAAACCGGAAATCGTCACGAAGGGAATTGAAGGGAAGGTCATGGAACCAATGGAAATGCTCTGGGTTGATTGTCCGGAGGAATTCATGGGTGTGGTCACACAGAAAATTGGGACTCGCAAAGGCAAAATGCTGAAAATGGTCAATCATGGCAGTGGCCGGGTACGGCTGGAGTTTCGGCTTCCAGCACGGGGGTTGATCGGCTTTCGCACTGAGTTTCTGACGGAGACAAAAGGCACAGGAATAATGAATCATCTCTTTGATGGTTACGAAAAATGGCAGGGGGATATCCCCTCTCGACCCACAGGAGTACTGGTGGCAGACCGTGGCGGGAAGGCCACCGCCTATGCACTAAATAATTTGCAGGATCGCGGAGAACTTTTTGTGCGACCCGGGGATCCCGTCTACGCGGGCCTGATCTGTGGGGAAAATTCCCGCTCCGTGGATCTGTTCGTTAACGTCACCAAAGAAAAAAAACTGACCAATATGCGTGCCTCCGTGGCGGATGAAGCGATTCGTCTCATTCCCTATAGGGAGATGGGCCTGGAGAAGGCTCTGGAATTCATCAAAGTGGATGAACTGGTGGAAATAACACCGCTCTCAATACGCATGAGAAAGAAGCCAGCCACTCGTTGACGAGCTAGGTGGAATTGGGAGGGCGAGGCTCCCGCCGAGCCTCATGGGGCAAGGACTTGCTGGGGGCGACGGCTCGCCAGGAGGCTCGCCCTCCCGATTTTTTCACACCTTCCCTTGATAGAGGGATTTTCATGGGCCGCGCTGCCTCGCCGTACAACCCCCTGAAGCCTTCGGCTTCTTTCCCCCTTTATTAAGGGGGATTTTCAGAGGAGTTGCCCATGCCGCCTAGGGCGGCGTCATTGAGCATGAAAATTATTCCCCTGCGCTGGAAGGGTGCAGGCGTGGGTTGTTCCGGGACGGGAAGCACCCACCCCTGAAGGCTGAAGCCTTCTTCCCCTGCCGAGAGGGATGTGGCCAATTCTTCGCTCAATATCGATGGCCTGATGATTGCCGAGGCAGTCGGCGAGGGAATGGTACGAATCATCCCTGATGACCCGGCTGGATTGGAACGACCTTTGAAGAAGCATGGGTTTCATTTTGTGAAAGAAGATGTGCTAGCCATTGACCTGAGCAACAAGCCTGGGGCCTTGGCTGAAGCCACAGAGAAACTGGGCCAAGGCGGAATAAACATTCAGTACGCCTACGCTACTGGACTGGCAAATTGCAAAAAAGTGATGGTCATTCTCAAGGTGTCGGACCAATCCAAGGCACTTAGCCTCTCGAGATAATCCTGAGATCAGAGCGGCAGTCAGATAGGACCACTGCAGCGGTTGCCCCAATGGCGGAGCCTTGTGGGCCGCGCTATTCATTTTTGTTGCAAGTCCGATGAAACCACCTTAATATGAAGCGTCTTGAACGGATGTCTGGCGCGGTTCACTCATTTCATCACCTTAAATTAGAAATGAAAGGTCATTAAGGTCTAGGTTGTCTCTGCTCCTTAATTCTCGCTTTCGTCACACTCTAGGTGGGGCTAATAGGTAGCAGGGCACCTGCTGCGGTAGTCGAGACCCAAGACAATGCTGGCGCGCAGAGACCCGGAGCCGCAGAGGATGAGAAAATCAGAACAGTGCTTTAGGAATCACTTCTGTGACTCTGCGCCTGATAGAAAAACTTGACCGATTTGTGAACGAATTTGGACAAACACGACGGAAACAGGAGCAACGGCGGTGGAGCTGAGACGATGAGTAACGTAGTTCCAAGAGACGGAGGCAGGCTGATTGTTCTGACGGCTCCGCTGACCGAGACCATTGATCATGCAGGTTATTTCATTCAAATGGCCATGGCATCGTTGCCAATCTGGATGGAGTTTGTCTTAGACAGCAAGTATCCCAAATGGCGCCAAGTGGAACACAACGAGGATGGCACGGCACGGTTTATGCCGGCAGGAGTGCGATTGGTGGAAAAATCTTTGCTGCGCCAATATCGGAGGGAGGACGTCGTCGCTTGTTTTCCGGATGACCTGCCAAGGTTTATCGGCGCCAATACCCGCGTGGTCGCCGTCTCAACGCACAACCCACTGGGCGTGACTTTTGCAGCCGGGGTCTACACCTCTATCTTTGGCTCCTCGAAGATGCCGATCAATTCCCACTATGCCCGAGACTTGTTTAGCAAGATCAAGACCAGCCCGTATCGGAAGAATTTCAAGGTCATTGTTGGAGGCTCAGGTGGATGGCAAATCAGCCAGACCGACACTTATGAAGAGCTGAGTGTGGACTGTGTAGTGGAGGGGCGCAGTGAATCCGCAGATGCTATGGAATTATTTCAAAAGGCCATTTGTGGTGAGGACCTGCCTCGGCAAATCGAAGCCAGACATCCAACAACCCGGGACGCCATTCTGTTCCCGGATTCGCGCACCACTTTCGGTGTGGTCGAGATGACCACCGGCTGTGGCCGCCGTTGCCAATTTTGCGTTCCGGATCTGAACCCACAAATTGATTTGCCCAAGGAGAAAATCCTGGCTTCGGTTCGAGCGAATGTTCGTGAAGGAAACAAGCAGATTTCACTCGCCACCGAAGACATGTTCATCTGGGGACAAGTCCAGACGGGGACCCCGTTTTTCTTTCCTAACCGCGAAGCGCTGCTGGACCTCTATAGCGAAATTGTCAACACGCCGGGTGTAGAGCAGCACGTGTTAAGCCACTGTACCATCGCCCCGTCAGTCGTTGATCCTCTCTTGATCAGAAAACTCTCCGATCTTTTGCTGCCCAAGAGCCCCATTCATCTTCCAAGACTGAGCACTCATCCTCAAAAGAAAGCTCTTTCCCCTTTGATTGGCCTTGAAACGGGTTCGGTGCGGATGGCCAGGCAGATTATGCCCAGCAAAGGGGTCCCCTTTTCCATCGACGACTGGCCCAGTGTGGTTTTAGAGGGCCTCAGGATATTGAACCAAAATAACTGGTTTCCCGTCATGACGCTGATCGTCGGGAGTCCAGGAGAGACTGATCAGGACGTGAAGGACACGCTGGATCTAGTTTATGAAATGGAACGCCGGGGCTTGTTTGCCTTTCTCATTCCCTCTATCTTCACCCCTCTCCATGACACGCGCATGGAGAATAAGAAAGGCGTCACCGAGACCCGGCAACTCACGCCACTGCAGTGGCAGCTTCTTATGAAATGCTGGAAGATGAACCTGCGACCAGGGCAGTACAGTTGGTGGGGACCGATGGCCTGGCGTATTGGATCAATTATTATGTGGCTCTACAAGCTCCGCAAGATTAACGGGCCCAATTTCACCTGGCCCCTGTGGATGTTTTCTGGATCAATTTCTGAAAAGAATTTGGAACGAATGGGGAAGATTTATTTGGGAAGGCCGCTCAAGACCAAGACTCGCAAGGAACTGGTTGCCTCGCTACGCCGCAACTACTGGCAATACTTGCGAGCTGATAATGGAGACCTCCCCAAGGGTTATACTCCACCCTCTCCGAGTACAAGAGCACCAAAATCAGTGCCAGTGGCGTCGTGAGCAGACGCGCTCGCCGCGTTTCTAGGCAGTCCCGCGATAGGACGCAAAAGAGGTCTCCGTTTCCCATAATCTTACTTCTGAAACCGTCATGCCTTGTGACGCGGCGTAGTCATAAATGAGCTTGGCAATGTTTTCTGCCGTAGGATTTTCATTCATGACAAAGCAGGGTTCGTGGAGGTTTTGCAGCACTTTCAGCAAGGGATCTTCTTTGCAAAGCAACATCTTGTGATCCAGTTCCTGATCGATCCAGGTCTTGACGACCTTGTTAATATCTCCAAAATCGATCACCATCCCCCGGCTGTCTAGCTTTTCCGAGACCACCTCAATTTCAACTTTTCCATTGTGCCCGTGAAGATGCCGGCACTTTCCATCGTAATTCAGCAACCGATGACCATAACAAAAATGAATCTCCTTGGTTACTTTGTGAATGAGATATCCTCCTTGATTCACTCCAGGGTTCGCTCAATCGAGCCTACCCTTTCAATCTCCTGACTGTGCATAACCTAACTTTTCTCCCGTGCGATTGCAAGAGCTTGCAGAGAATAGAAGTCATCCAACAGCTGTTGGGGAAAATCACCGCAGAGAGGCTGAGAACGCCGAGCGGGTTCAGTTGAAAGTCCGGAGATGAGACACGAGATGGAAAATCAGTGTCAGATTCTGGATTAACCTCAAAGTCACCTTCCGGGTGGGCTTACCAGCAAGGGAAGTCTTCGTCTTTTCCCGATTTTCTCTGCGTCTCAGCGTCTCTGCGGTTAATTCAACTGAGGATTTAGGATCACATGACCACATATATAGAAGAGACTTTGCGTTTGTGAATGGATTGTGCTAACTTCTGCATCCACTCAGCGACAGCAACATACGGAGGCAAAATGGCTGACACCACTCGAAGAGATTTTCTGGGTGCAGCAACCCTGTTAGTGCCGTCCCGGTTGCTGGTGGACGTATCACCAGGTGACCGGACCGACTCAGCAGGCAAACCACGTAAGATCATACGAGTCGAAGCTCTCCTTTTGCAGCAGCCTTTGACCGAGCGTTTCTGGATGTCTATATCGCCCATCGGCGGCATGAAGCCAGTGGCGCACCGCTTGATTGTAAGACTTCATACCGATACCGGTATCACGGGTTACGGGGAAGGTAGCGGTGGCGGCGCGGACGTTTTCCGGCAAGGCATCGCAGACCTTGTCGTTGGAGAAGATCCTTTTATGGTTGGAAAGATTTGGGAAAAGATCTTTGGCCTCACCTACGACCGGGCATTAGTAATGCGCGGTTGGTCACGAGAAAGTGTGATCTCAGCCATGGCCGCCATTGATGCGGCGCTCTATGATGTCATGGCGAAGTCAGTGGGTCTTCCGCTTTACAAGTTCCTGGGCGGGTATCGAGACAGCGTGCCCGTTTATGTTACGGGCGGCTACTATCGCGAGGGTAAAGGTATCAAAGAGCTCCTCGAAGAGGTTCGAGGTTACATCGAGCAAGGTTTCAACGCAATTAAACTCAAAGTGGGTGGAATCACTGGTGGCTACAGCATTCAGGATGACTACGACCGCGTCAAAGCAGTTCGGGACCTGGTAGGCCCCAACGTGCGGCTGATGCTTGACGCCAATCAAGGGTGGGATTTGGCCACAGCCATTCAGGCTTCCAACAAGCTCTACGATTTGAATATCACTTGGCTGGAAGAGCCGCTCCACTGGTACGACGATGTGGACGCGCTCAGACGGCTCAAGCTAAACACCAGAGTTCCATTGGCTTCGGGAGAGGGCGAGATCACGCGCTGGGGAGCCCGCCGACTGATGGAGACCGGCGCGATCGATTTTTTGCAGTTCGACTGCCATGCGCACGCCGGAATCACCGAATGGCGCAAACTGGCTGGGATGGCATCTATGTTGCACCTCTGGCTGGCGCCGCACCACGAGCCCCACGTTCATGGCCATTTGCTGGCCTCGGTGCCCAATGGATTTATCCTGGAATCCTTTGCCAATCCCGCCCGTGACCCTTTCTGGTTCGAGATCTATAGCCGTAAACCCAAAATCGAGAAGAGTGTCCTTTATCTGGACGAGACACCTGGCCTGGGCATTGAGTTCAACCAACAGGCGCTGGACCGGTACGGCAGCAAGTTACTTTAGGCAGGCAAAATCCCCTCTCGGGATGGCAGAAGGCGTCAGCCTTCCCGTGGTTCCTGCCGGGACCAATCCACCCCTGCGCCCCTGAAGGTGTGAAGAGATTCACGGCGTCCCCCTCACCCGCCCTTCGGGCACCCTCTCCCCATTGGGGCGAGGGAGTTAAGTCTAACGATTACTTTCCCCTCTCCCCGTTGAGGGAGAGGGGCTAGGGGTGAGGGCGCGGCCCCTGTGGTTCAATTTTCAATTTTTCACTGCTCCGCTCCGGTGGAGGGGAATCATTTTCATCCTTGGGGATGCCGCCGGCCGGCATGAGGCTCCCATGAAGTCCCCTCTTTTTCCCGTCACGCTGGCCTTTTGCGTGGGAATACTATTGAGCGGCCGGCTCTCATCACCGATTCCTCAATTGTGCCTTGCCACTTTGGCTCTTCTGCTGCTGATGTGGTTGCTCTGGCTGAGGAAGAAAACCAGGCTGTGCTTTGGGGTGGCCCTTCTGACCTTCTTGTCCCTGGGAACACTCTGGCCCCCAATCCATGAAGCCAGTTTTCAATCCAATCATTTAAGAACCCTGGTGCAGTCAGGGAAAATTGATCTGGCTGAACCCTGCCGCATCACGGGGATTTGCTCGAAGAGTTCCGTCCAAAGAGGTGGGATTGGAGAACAGGTCGAACTCGAAGTAGAACAGATTGAAAACCGCTATTCAAGATTTTCCACGCGTGGAAAAATTCGACTGGCGCTTTACTACAAGAAAGCTAACCACGATCGCGAGAATTCAGATGCGCCTCGGGGACAGGATCTCCTCAATTCAACAAAAGGGGTCGATGCCACCAACGGCTCCACTCAGGCAGCGCCGGCTCATCCTGTTCTAGCTGCAGGTGACCGCATTGAAGTCTTTGCCAACCTGACAAAGCCAAAAAACTTCAACAATCCGGGTCAGTTTGATTATGTTTCCTATCTGGAGCGCCAAGGAGTCTTTCTGGTCGGAACAATCAAGAATGACTTATTGATCACCAAATTAGCCACTGGACAGGGAAGCTTCCTTATCAGACCGATCTGGAAATTGCGAGCTGCCCTTTTGGACAAATTGAATGCTGGGTTCACAGCTTCTGAAGAGGTTAAGGCTGCACTGAGAGCTTTGCTTCTGGGTGAGAAGCAAGGGCTCAACTCAAGCGTGGAAAAAAGCTTTCAAGCCACCGGAATTTATCATGTGCTGGTCATTTCCGGGCAACACGTCGCCGTTATGGCGGCCTTCTTCTTCGGACTCTTCAAGCTGCTCCACCTTCCCAAAGGCGCCTCGGTTCCATCAACCATGTTGGCGCTAGTTGTTTACTGTTTGATAACAGAAGCGCAACCTTCCGTCGTGCGGGCAACCTTGATGTCTTGTCTATTTCTGATCGGCCTGAGTTTCGACCGTGATCGCAACTTGCTCAATTCGCTTTCCACGGCGGCGGTTGCGCTATTACTAGTGGATCCCTTCTGGTTATTTGACCCTGGCTTTCAACTCTCCTTTCTGGCAGTCTTGTCCATTGCTTTGATAGGACTCCCTCTACTCCGGTATACAACCCAACCTTACAGAAAGGCCCTGTGGCAAATTGAGGAAGATTCTCTCGATGCCCAGTTTTCGGCTCGGATGGCTGATTTCCGCATTGCCCTGAGAATGAAAATCGAATGGCTTGGGACTCAATGGAAGCTAAGCTCTTTCAATCTTAACAGACACGTCATCATCCTCCCTCTCAAAGTCGGACTCCACCTGGCAGATGTTCTCTTGATCTCAGTCTCGATTCAGCTTGTTTTCTTTGTTCTCATGATTCTCTACTTTCACCGGGTCTCACTTATTTCTATCTTGCTTAATGTGCTTGTGGTTCCGCTGGTAGGTCTTATCGTGCCGGTAGGATTTTTGTTCTTGCTGTTAGCCTTCATCTTTCCGATGGTAAGTCTTCTGGGAGGAAAGCTCTGCGCATGGCTGACCTATAATCTCTTGCTTTTGGTGCAGTACTTCGCCAGCCCGTCTTGGGGAAACTATCGGGTGCCCACTCCCCCGGCATGGCTGGTCATTCTGTATTTCTTGAGTCTCTCCCTGTTCCTCGTGTTTTCTCACAAGAAAATGTTTTCTGCCTGGTGCGCTGGCGTTGCGACTCTGGCCTTAATGCTGCTGCTGGTTGATCCCTTCAACCCCACCTTTGTCCCCAACCATCTTCAGGTTACATTCTTGGATGTGCGGCAGGGTGACAGCATTTTTCTGCAATTCCACGATAAGGCCAACATGCTGATTGATGGTGGAGGATTGCTGGGCCGATCGTTTGGAGAAGATTTTTCAGAAGAAAGTTTCGATGTGGGCGAGCAGGTCGTTTCACCATTTCTATGGTCCTTAGGATTGAAGGCTCTGGATGGCGTTGTTCTGACTCATGCCCATCATGACCACATGGCCGGCCTTTATTCTATCCTGGACAATTTTCGAGTAAGCGAAATCTGGTTGGGTCAAAACCCTTATACACTAGAGTACGTGCGACTGCTGAAAGAAGCGATCCGCAAAGGCGTGATTCTCCGCCATTATGGATCGGGCGATCAGGTCCTTTTCCACGGTGGTCAGATGATGTTTCTCAATCCGGACAAAGACCACAGTCCGTCCAGCCT
>QHZP01000088.1:28135-28490 GCA_003224715.1 Acidobacteriota bacterium
TACCTATAGATTCCAATGTTTTGAAAGTGGCCCATCACGGCAGCCGATCTTCAACGACAGACGAGTTCCTAGCCCGAGTGAATCCCTACCTGGCTGTGATCTCCGTGGCAGAGCATAGCCCGTTTGGGCACCCTCATGCTGAGGTCCTGAGGCGATTACGGCAGAAGTCAATCGAGGTTTTTCGAACGGATCAGAATGGGGCGATAACCATTTCAACCGATGGGAATCAGTTGAGCGTGAGCACCTTTCTCAACTGACGTCAAATACCCGGTGCAAAGCGGGTGTGCGACAAATTTGTGGGTAATGACGGAAGCGAGCCTCGTAGACGCGAAATATTTATAGTTCAGAGGCCAAA
>QHZP01000641.1 GCA_003224715.1 Acidobacteriota bacterium
CGGCACTTAGTTGAATTGACTCTTCTCACTTGCCTCAATGTCCGAGCGTTTGATATGTTCTGTTGTGAGTCAAGACTTTGAGTGAACGAAACCATTAATGGGAGAATCCAATTGTTGAACGGAACCCTGACTCCACAGCTTCGCTACGATTGGGCTCTGAAAGAGATTGAATGGATTTACACTTTACCTCTGCCGGACCTGGTCTTTGCCGCCCAGACCGTTCACCGAGCCTACCATCGGCCTGATGAAGTCCAAGCCTGTAGGTTGCTCAGCATCAAGACAGGCGGCTGTCCCGAAGACTGTGGCTATTGTCCCCAATCGGCGCACCATGACACGGGATTAGCTCGGCAGCCGTTGATGGGGGTTGAGCAGACTTTGGCGGCAGCCAAGCAGGCACGCGATCAAGGAGCCACCCGCTTCTGTATGGGTGCAGCCTGGAGGAGCGCTCCTAACGGGGATGATTTCTTGCAGGTACTCAAGATGGTACAGGGCGTGCGAGCTCTAGGATTGGAGGCCTGTTGCACGCTCGGGATGCTCACGGAGAAACAAGCGGAGGCGCTGGCTGCAGCAGGTTTGACGGCTTACAACCATAACCTGGATACTTCTCCAGAATTCTACGGTGAGATTATTACCACGCGCACTTACGAGGATCGACTACAGACTTTGAAACGAGTGAGAAAGGCGGGAATTACCATATGTTGTGGCGGGATCATCGGCATGGGCGAGGAACGGGAAGACCGCTTTCGACTGTTGGAACAACTGGCGACACAAAAGCCCCATCCTGAGAGCGTCCCCATCAACCTGTTGGTGCGAGTGAAGGGCACTCCCTTGGAAGAGCAGCAAGCCATCGATCCTCTGGAAATGGTTCGGATGATTGCCACGGCGCGGATCCTGATGCCAGCATCGATGGTGCGCTTGAGTGCCGGCCGTCTCTCGCTTACCGAGGAAGCTCAAGCTCTTTGTTTCCTCGCCGGCGCAAACTCCATCTTTATGGGGGAAAAGCTGCTGACAACTCCCAACCCGGAGATTGATCATGACCGTCGACTGCTAGGAAGACTGGGAATGCATTTCCGCCCACAGCCCTAGCTCCGGCAGGACTTTAGTCTGTCTCGTTAATTACTTAACAGCACGAGCCAGAGTCCGACTCGAGGCGTCCCTGATTTCTTGTTTGCTCGCAGACTCGAAAGAGATGCTTCATCCGGAATCTGAGGTTTCGCAACGAAGCATCTTTTTCCCCAAAGGGGATCAATAATTCAGCACAGGGTTGTGCGGCAACGCACTACCCTGGGAATAAGACCGTTTCTATTCAGCCCATCCCTGAAGGGGATTGATAACTACTCCGTCAGTGTATTCATCCCCCTTCAGGGATGAGAATTCACCATGATACCTGACCCAGGGTGGCGGCTGGACCCCGACCCTGAGCTGGATTATTGATCCCCTTTGGGGAATAAGAAATGTTCAAGCTCCACAACAAGAGGCAATTCCACTTGAGCTATTTTTTCGCGGGGGTCAGCACGATATTTCGGTACGAGACCTTCCCGTGGTCCCCCTGCAGAAAGATAGGGCCCGCGGTCCCTTCCTGGCTATTCAGGGCGCCGCCGGTGATGCCGGGAATTTCCTGGTTGTCAATGATCGTTTTGCCATTGAGAACGACAGTGACCTTGCGTCCCACCAGCGTGATATCGTAGCTCTGCCATTGACCCGCCTTTTTTGATGGGTTCGTGGTCGGTGTGAGAAAGCCGTAGACTCCGCCGATACGATGACTCTCTGGATCCAACCCATAACCGTCCTCGATTTGGACTTCGTATCGTCCTCGCAGATAGACACCGCTATTACTTTTTTGAGGAATACTAAATTCGAGGTGCAACTTGAAATCCTCAGCCTCCTGATCGGAGATGAGGTCGCTGCTGGGTGGCGTATTGACCAAAACTCCCTTTATTGCTTTCCAACCGTTTTTGCCTGTCGACCTCACTCTCCAGCCCGTCAGGTCTTTCCCATTGAATAACTTTATGGGCTGCCCCCATTCTGGCGTGGCTCTTCGCTCCAGAGAAGGTGCATGGACTCCCGTCCACTGCAGGGTCTTACCCTCTTCGCTGATGGTAGTGCCTTCCAACTTCTCCCCTCCCAGCCTGCCCTTAAAAACCAGGTCGTCGCTGCGTTCCTCATACTGCTTCGGCAGTGAGAACTCAAGTTGGCCTTCTTTAACTGCGATCTGAGCGATGGGGCGAGCGCTGCCAGACTTCCCCACAAATCGACCCCTCAATTGGTCGCCTTCTTTTGAAATCTCAAGCCAGGAAGGGTATTCGCCTGTCTCCGTCTTCACCGTGAGGTCCCACCTTCCCAAAAATGAATCTATGGTCGACTCCCGGGCAGCTCCCTGCCGGGATTCTTTCTCCTTGGTTGGTGAACAAGCCGAAAGAGTCAAAGCCAAAGCAAGCGATAGCCGTAACGAGTTTTTCAGTAGCATCGGAAAATGCCTCCTTTGAAATGGTAGTTTAGGAAGTACGCCTGCCGAGACCACGCAAGGCGCTGCGCTTAGTTCAAGAGCATTCGATTTCACAACTTTTATTAGATGAAAGCGTAACGCATGACTTGCAAGCAGATTCGAGGCAGCTTGCGAATGAGATGCGACCTAACTAAGGGATTTGTAATCCTGTTGTCCCGCGATGAATGAATTCATCAACTCGCTATGGCTATATGGGTAACGCCACCTCCGCACGGTTTTTCCCAGACGCCCCGATCGTCAAAAAGGAGGACCTCACTGCCTGCCTGGCTTAGCAGCGAAGCGCACAGTGAACCTGCCGGACCGGCGCCTATAATACCTATTCTCATAACTGGGCAAAAAAGGTACTAAAAAACCACGCCGTAGTGAGAGCGCTGAACAGAGCTGAGGCCGCCAGGCTTTCGGTCTTGCGATAGATCATCCCCGCATAGCACCAACACAAAATGCTCAAAACCAGCATCCCGGGCAAGACTAAAACTACCAAAAACTGGGTGTTGTGCAAAACGAAAAACCCAAGGACCAGGATGAGGGCAAGAATTAAGCGGCTGGAAAAATGAAAGAACAGCAATCTCACTCTGCTCTTGGAGGGCAGTATGAGGCATCGGCAGGCCCATTCGTCAAAAAAATAAAAAGGGAAGAGGCTGAGGACCATGACCGGAAGCCGCCAGAGCCTCGCCGTGGATAAGCTAACATGGACAAAGTATTTGGAAAATGCGGGTGCCGTCACAAAGCCTAGCAGCAACACAATCGAAAGAACCGAAATAACATCAGGCAGTGAAATCTCAAAAGAATCCCATCGAGGCGGCCTGCACCAGAGGGCCTGCATTCCCGTCAGGAAAAAGAAACCGCTTAAGTAGCCACCCCCCATCAAATTCAACCATTCCCAAGGGTTGACCACGAGCAAAGCGATGACCGCCAGAGCACCTGCCAGTCCATAGGACCAAAGCGGAGAAGTCTCGTCAAACCGCCCGGGTTGAGCTCGTTTCGGCCTTTCCTGGAAATTCCTCTTTGAGGGAGGTGGGTGTCCCTGTTCTGGCCGGTGGAACATCCCCCTGGCACTCTCTCCGAGAGTGCTGTCCCTCTTCAAAGGGGGAATTCTTTCATTCTTTGGTAGTGCTGCTGGCGAACGTTTCAAAGCCTGAATCCCTTCATAAAGAATGTCGAACGCTGGAATCGATAGAAGTGACAGGCAGAAGCAAAGGAGACCTTTTGTCAGAAATCTAGTCCAACTGGTCCCTGGGGTAAAGTGAGCTTGAGGGTAAACAAACTTCAGCCAATTTGCCATCTCAAGCAGGGATTGAGCTTTGAAGATGCCGAGAGTGTGGTCGGTCCAGGGGAGCACCACTATTCTTCGAGAACCATCTGAACTATGCCACGCCCCGGCGTGGTCTAGAGGCGGCGGCAAAATCCCTGTCGCCTGGTGAAAAATGAAAGCGGCTCCTTTTCGGACAAACGGCAGATCAAACTCTCCCACCAGGATCAGAAGGTTCCTAAGCTTGAGACGATCAACCGCGGCGGCCGCAGGCGAGATAGCAATAACCCCAGCAATTCCTGGCTCAACTTGGGCGGCCTGAATGGCCAGTCCTGCACCCATTGAATGCCCAATCAGGAAAACCTGTGATAAAGCAGTCCGCTGGTCTGAGTCGGAACCCGGACGCGCGGACCACTCTAGATATTGCAAAACTTCGTGGATTGCCTTTTGAGAGTTCTCCCAGGTGAATCTTTCCAAAGATTCCCCATGGCCGGGAAGATCCATCAGGTAACAATCAATGCCCCCCCTTGCCAGTTCTGTCCCCAATTGAGTTACGGTAGATTTGCTGGCTGAAAGTCCGTGAATGAGAAGTGCTGTTGGATAGGAATTCCCCACACTAGGCTTTGGCGAGGAGGCTTGCCTGAGCCGGATATGTAACAGGGGGGTTTTGAATTGCCCAACGATTTGGGAATGGACGAATTCAAGATTTTGGTCTTGTGATCGAATAACAATATAAAGCATAAGGGAGGCAAAAATGCAGCCTGCCAATAAGCTCAAATTCCTGGGGGACATTGCGAGAAGAGACGGCCGCGCGGCTATGCTATAATTTGATCTGCGAAAATTAGAAGTGTATCAGCTTCGGAGAAAAAGTGGAGAAGGTTTTACCGCTGGAAGATTTACTGGAACGAGTGAGGGACCTAAGACAGAGGGGGCAAAAGATCGTATTCACGAATGGCTGCTTTGATATTCTACACCCTGGACATGTTTCTTACCTGCAAAAAGCCCGGGAACTGGGCGACATCTTGATTGTTGGCATCAATAGTGATCGTTCGGTGAAGCAACTGAAAGGGGAGTTCCGGCCTATCTTAACCCAGGAGGAGCGATGCAAGTTACTTTCAGGACTGGAGAGCGTGAATTTTATTACCATATTTAATGAAAACACGCCGCGGCAGCTTATCAGAACCATACTTCCGGATGTGCTGGTCAAGGGCGGCGATTGGGGCATCGCAGAAATCGTAGGCCGCGAGGAAGTGGAAACTATGGGTGGTAAGGTCGTTTCCCTGCCTTACGAGGCGGGACACTCGAGCTCCGACATTATCGAAAGGATCCTTCAGCGGTATAAAACGAATCCTTGAAAGAATTGAAATTTGTAAGACTAGTTTGCCAACCTGCTCTGAAAATCCCGCCTATCAAGAGGGGCGCAGGGGGGTGTCCCTCGGGTTTCCAGCGCCACGTTCACCACAGGACATCCTCCTGGACCCCCTTTGGAAGGGGGAATAATTTTCATTTCTGGGCGGCCACCGTAGGCAGCATAAGCGGATCCGTTGCAAGTTCTAGCGAGGAACCTCATACCGCTAAGG